>VGCG01000004.1 GCA_016870175.1 Alphaproteobacteria bacterium | reverse complement strand
AGTATCAATGTTTAATAGTTTTGAAGTTTTTCTTATTGATCTAGGCAGAAAATAAGCAGACTCAATTAAAACATTTTTTGTATCAAATGTTGTAGCGGTCCTAGTACCTCCGATTATACCTCCTAAACCAAGGACTCCACTCTCATCAGAAATAACGCACATATCATCTTGTAGTTTGTATTCTTTATTATCAAGAGCTATAAAGGTTTCACCTTTTTTTGAATTTCTAACAATAATATTTTTTTTGATATTATCAGCATCATAAGAGTGAAGAGGTCGATTGAGATCAAACATTACATAGTTAGTTATATCTACGATTGCAGATATAGGTTTTTGTCCAATTGAGATAATTTTTTCTTTTAACCATTTTGGACTTTCAGTATTTTTAACATTAGAAATTAAGCAACTTCCAAATACTGTACATCCTTGATTATCTTCTTTGGTAATTTTAACCTTAATTTTTTGTTTAAGTTGAGAGCTTAATTTTTCATTTTTTAATTGATTTAATTCTCCAAAACCACTTGCTGCTAAATCCCTTGCTATTCCTCTTACTCCCAAACAATCAGGTCTATTTGTTGTAATTGATAAATCAATTAAATTAGCATTCATTTTTTGAAAATATGATTGACCAACTTTCTTATCAAAATTTTCTTTAACCAATTCTATAATTCCTTCACTTTCATTTGATAGATTTAATTCAGCTTCAGAACAAAGCATTCCATAAGAGGTTACACCTCTAATTTTGGAAATTTCTAATTTCATTTTAGTTTTTGGAATTATTGCACCTGGTAGAGCATAGATAGTTAATAAACCATCTCTAGCATTTAATGCGCCACAAACAACTTTTATTACTTGATCATTCCCAATATCAACATCGCAAACTTTTAGTCTATCACCATTAGGATGCTTTTCGGCTTTTAATATTTTTGCAACTAAAAATTTTTCTAAACCTTTAGCAGTGTTAGTTATCGACTCAACTTCTAGTCCAATATTAGTTAACCTTTCTAGTAATTTGCTTTCGGTTTGATTGGTTTTCAAATGATCTTTTATCCAATTAAAAGTTATTTTCATCTACTTATGCCTCTGTAATTGCTTGGAACATCCAGAGGATCAAATCCAAAATGATTTAACCACCTGTAATCACATTCGAAAAAAGCCCTTAAATCATTAATGCCATATTTAAGCATTGCTAAACGATCAATACCAATTCCAAAAGCATACCCTTGGTATTTAATAGAATTTACATTAACATTTTTAAGAACATTTGGATGGACCATTCCACAACCTAATATTTCTAACCATTTATCGCCTTCACCAATTACTATTTTCCCATCTTTTAATTCATATCCAATGTCTACCTCTGCTGAAGGTTCAGTGAAAGGAAAGTGGCTTGGTCTAAATCTCATCTTAATATTTTTAACTTCAAAAAATTCTTTTATAAAATAATTTAAACAACCCTTTAAATGACCCATGTTTATTTTTTCATCAATATGCAATCCTTCAACCTGATGAAACATTGGCGAGTGTGTTTGATCGCTATCAGATCTATAAGTTCTGCCCGGAGCTATAATTTTAAATGGAGGTTTATCTTTTAACATAGTTCTGATTTGAACTGGTGAAGTATGAGTCCTTAATAATCTTTCTTTATTTTCGGCCAAATAAAAAGTATCATGTAAGTCCCTTGCAGGATGATTGTCTGGAGTATTAAGAGCTGTAAAATTATTATATTCATTTTCAACATCTGGCCCCTCTTCAACGCTAAAGCCTATTTCTGAAAAAATAGATGAAATTTCATCAATAGTTTGTGATACCGGATGAATTTTTCCCAGAATAAAAGGTCTTTCTGGTAAAGTTATATCTATCTTTTCTTTATCTAATTTTTTATTAATTTGACTAGTTCCAATTTCATTTATTTTAAAATTAATTAAATCTTGAAGTTCACTTTTTATAATATTTAAATTAGATGCAAAATCTTTTCTTTCTGCTTCTGCAATTAAATTAATTTTTTTAAATTGGGATGAAATTAAACCATTTTTTCCGAATAAATCTGTTTTGATTTGATTAACTTCATGAAGTTCTAAATTTTGTTTTAATTTATTTAAATATTCATCTCTAATTTTTTTAATATCTGTCATAAATGCAGATTATTTCTTCACCAAATAAAAACAATAGTGAAGATTAATTTAAAGCTGATTGGGCTTTTTGCACGATAGTTTTAAAGGCCTCTGGATTATCGTATGCTATTTCTGCTAATACTTTTCTATCAATGGTTATACCGCACTTACTAAGACCATTAATGAATTTTGAATAAGTTAATCCTTCTGCTCTTACGCCCGCATTTATCCTTTGAATCCATAATGATTTAAAATGTCTTTTTTTAGTTCTTCGATCTCTGTAAGCATATTGCATAGCCTTTTCCATAGCTTGCTTTGCAACTCTGATAGTATTTTTTCTTCTGCCCCATTGACCTTTGACAGCTTTTAAAACTTTTTTATGCTTTGCTCGACTAGTTACACCTCTTTTTACTCTTGCCATTTTAACCTCTTAAATTATATGGCATATACGATTTAACAATTTTTCCATCTTGTTTTGAAAGCGTAGTGGTGCCTCTTAAATTTCTTATTTGCTTATTTGATCTTTTAATCATTCCGTGTCTTTTACCAGCTTGGGCACTCATTACTTTGCCTGTGGCGGATATTTTAAATCTTTTTTTTGCTGAACTTTTTGTTTTAAGTTTTGGCATAATTGTGCGGTGTTATACAAAGATTAGTATAATTTTACAACCTCTAATAAGACTTATAAAGGTTGAATTACCATGATCATTTGCTTACCATCAAATTTGGGATGTAATTCCACCTTTCCAATATCTTTCATATCTTCTTTAATCTTATTCATCAACTCATTACCTAAATATGAGTGCTGAAGTTCACGACCTTTAAATTTAATGGTAAATTTTACCTTATCACCTTTAGAAATAAATTTTTTTGCATTTTTAACTTTAAATTCATAGTCGTGGGTTTCGGTGACTGGTCTCATTTTTATTTCTTTTAAAAGAACAATTTTTTGTTTTTTTTTTGCAAGATTGGCTTTTTTTTGTGCATCATATTTAAACTTTCCCATATCCATTATTTTACATACTGGTGGATTTGTATTTGGTGAAATCTCAATTAAATCTAGTCCTAAATTTTTTGCCATAGAAATAGCTTCGTTAGTATTTATTATTCCAAGGTTTTGTCCTTCACTACCAATTACTTGAACTTCCGGAGATGTAATTCTATTATTAGATTTAGGACTTCTATCTAAAGTTTTTTTTTGAAAATTATTTTGCTTGAAATCTACCACTTATGTCTAAGATACTTTATTTAAAGCAGAGAAGGTTTGTAAGAAAACGTCTAAATTCATATTTTGATGATCATTTGAGTCCAATCTTCTAATAGTTACTGAGTTACTGTCAACTTCTTTTTTACCGCAAATTAACAAAAGAGGTATTTTCGCTTGCGAATGGTCTCTAATTTTATAATTTAGGTTATGTTTTTTTGTATCTGCAATTGAACTAATTCCGACATGTCTTATTTTTTTTGATACTTCTGAAGCATAATCATTAAAATCTTCAGTAACAGGAATTACCACGGTTTGTAACGGTGAGATCCAAAAAGGAAACTTACCGGCATAATGTTCAATTAAAATTCCTATAAATCTCTCCAGAGATCCAAATAAAGCTCTATGAAGCATTACTGGTACTTTTTTAATTCCATCTTTATCAACATATGAAGCCTCTAATCTACTTGGCAAATTTAAATCTACTTGTAGAGTTCCACATTGCCAATCTCTGCCAATAGCATCTCTTAAAACAAATTCAATTTTAGGACCATAAAACGCGCCTTGACCTTTATTGACTGTGTATTCAAGTTTCGATGCTTTAACAGCATCTAACAATGCTAATTCTGCTTTTTCCCAAATACTATCACTGCCAACTCTTAAATCTGGTCTATCAGAATATTTTAAAATTACATTTTCAAATCCAAGTTCTTTATAAATATCTAAAATTAAATTTGTCACTATTAGGCATTCACTCGTAATTTGATCCTCAGTGCAAAAAATATGGGCATCATCTTGTGTAAATCCACGAACTCTTAAAAGCCCATGAAGTGAGCCTGATGGTTCATATCTATGAACCTTACCAAACTCTGATATTCTTAATGGCAAATCTCTATAACTTTTTAAACCCTGATTAAAGACCTGAATATGACCTGGACAGTTCATCGGTTTTATTGCAAAAACTTTTTCATCAGGCGTGGTTGAAGTATACATGTGTTCACCAAACTTTTCCCAATGTCCAGATTTCTCCCAAAGTTCTCTATCTAAGATTTCTGGAGTATTAACTTCTTTATAACCAGCATTATTTTGTTTGTTTCTCATATAATTAATTAACTTTTGAAAAAGTGTCCATCCTTTTTCATGCCAAAAAACAGTGCCTGGACTCTCTTCTCTAAAGTGAAACAGATCCATTTCTTTACCTAATTTTCTATGATCTCTTTTCTCAGACTCTTCAATTCTTTTTAAGTACTCATCTAAATCTTTTTGAGTCGCCCAACTGGTTCCATAAATTCTTTGCAACATTTCATTTTTTGAGTCACCACGCCAATAAGCTCCTGAAACTTTCATTAACTTAAAATATTTTCCTATTTTTCCAGTAGAAAGTAAATGAGGTCCTCGACAAAGATCGTGCCATTGGCCATGATAATAAATTGATACTTCTTCGTCCTCGGGAATAGCTCTAATTAATTCTGCCTTGTAAATTTCCCCTTTTTTTTTAAAATGATTTACAGCTTTATTTCTATCCCAAATCTCTCTTTTAGTGATTTCATTTCTATCAACAATTTCTCTCATCTTATTTTCAATTTTAATCAGATCTTCCTTTGTGAATGGTTCTTTTCTTGCAAAATCATAATAAAAACCATTTTCTATTACTGGACCAATAGTAACCTGTGTGCCCGGAAATAATTCTTGAACTGCCATTGCTAAAATATGAGCTGTATCATGTCTTATTGTTTGAAGACCTTCTTCATTTTTTGAAGTAAAAATTTTTATAGAACAATCCTTATCAATTACATAATCTAAGTCTTTAAGGACACCATCTACGCTAATAACAATGGCTTGTTTGGCTAGAGAGTTGCTTATTTTTTCTGCAATTTGCAAACCTGTAATTTTGTCTAGAAATCTTATATTCTTTCCATCTGGTAGGGTTATTGTTGGCATTTAATTTAAAAGTTTTTTATATTCTGAATAAGTAGAAAAACACATTTTTTCAACATTAAATTTTTTAATGACATTTTTTCTACCCTCAACTCCCATTAATTTCAATGATGTTTGATCCAAATTTAACACCTTCAAAATTTTTTTACTTAAAGATTTTGCATTTCCTGAATCGAATAAAAATCCTGTCTTTTCATCAATAACTATTTCGTTGGAACCACCAATATTACTTGCAATTATTGGTTTTTCCATTGCTTGAGCTTCTGCTGCAACCCTTCCGAATGACTCAGGTTCAGTTGAAGCTGAAACCACTATATCTGAAATTTTATATGCTAGAGCCATATCTTTACAATGATCAATAAATTTTAGTTGTTTAGTAAGTCTGTATTTTTCAGAAAGTCTAATAAGTTTTTTTTTATATAAATCTCTTCCTTGATCGCTTCCAAGAATAACCCCATAAAAAGCCTCATAACCCAACTCGATATTTATAAGATTAATTGCGTCAATAAACACTTCTTGTCCTTTCCAAGATGTTAATCTTCCTGGCAATAAAATAATTTTTTTATCTTTACTAATCTGCCAATTTTTTAACAATTTTTTTTCATCAATTTCCAATTTTGTAGCTGGGTCAAAGTAATCAACATTTATACCTCTAAAAATTACTAAAAATTTTTTTTTGTTATTTAGATAATTATTATAGTTATTTTTAATATGAGAAAAAATAAAATTGGAACCAGCAATTATCAAATCAGATCTTAGCATAACTGAGTTATAAAACTTTTTATATTTATTATTAAAATTATAGGTTCCATGAAAAGTTGTAACAAATTTTCTACCAGTAATTTTACAAGCTATTAAACATGACCATGCAGGCGCTCTACTTCTAGCATGAACAATCGAAATATTATAAAATAAAATTACAAACAATAGAGCGAAAATATTTATTATTATTAACAAAAAGTTTTTACTCTGAACGGGCAACCTTATCACTTTTACTTTTTTTCTATCTATAAATTTGAGTAATTCGCCACCACTAGTGGCGATAAAAGACTCACAATTATTTTCTGGAAGATAATGTGCGATATCGTAACAGCCTGTTTCTGCTCCTCCGTATCCTAATTTAGGTATAACTTGCAAAACTTTTAAATTAGATGACATTTGTTATAATTATATAATAATGAGGAAAGCTTATAAACTCTTATGATAAACTTTAGTTATTTGAAAATATCAAAACTAAAGAAAATTAGGTATATAAAAAAAATAAGAAAAAACGCACCTTATATAGTTTTTTTACACGGCTTCATGTCTAATCTAGAAGGGAAAAAGCCCAAAGCATTTTTAAACTTTGCCATTAAAAATAAATTAGGTTTTTTAAGTCTGGAATATTCAGGTCATGGCAAATCTTCAGGAAAATTTATAGATGGGAATATTTCTAAATGGAGCAAAGAAACAACCGTGCTTATTAAAAAGGTAGTTAAAAAAAACTATTTTTTTTTAGTTGGATCAAGCATGGGTGCTTGGATTGCACTAAATCAATTTAAATTTTTTAAAAAAAAAATTAAAGGTTTTTTGGGAATTGGCTCAGCACCAGAATTTTTAGAAAACTTAATGTGGAGAAAATTTAGTAAGAAAATAAAATCAACAATAATTCAAAAAAAAATTTATTATCTAAAGCAAGGAAATTATGAGTATCCTATTACTCACCAACTAATTAAAAATGGAAAACAAAATAAAATTTTTAATAAAAAATTTAATGAAAACATTAAAGTAGTTATGATTCATGGAGATAAAGATAAAGTAGTACCAAAATTGTATTCAAAAAAAATTTTGAAAATTTTTAATAATGCTCAAAAAAAATTAGTAATAATAAAAAATGGAGACCATAGTTTATCAAATAAAAAAAATCTGAATATTATATTGAAAGAGCTTAGTTTAATTATTTAGCTTACCTCTCTAATAAAGCTATTTAAAGTAATTGGATTTTTTAACTTTTCAATCATCTCTTTGGGACATACTTGAATAAAATTATTTATTTCACTGTCAAAATTTTCAATAATTTTTTTAGATAGATTAGAGCCAGTTTCTAAAAAATGCTCCATAACCAAATCTTTAAGATATTTAATCCAATAATCCGTTTCAATATTTTGCCAAACCACTGACTCTGAATTTATTTTTTTTTCAAAATCCTTTGATTTGTCATAAATAAATGCCATACCTCCTGTCATTCCAGCAGCAAAATTATCTCCAACTTCTCCTAAAATTATTGCAGTCCCCCCAGTCATATATTCGCACCCATTTGAGCCACATCCCTCAATAACAGTTATTGCTCCGGAATTTCTCACTGCAAATCTTTCCCCAGCCTGTCCGGCTGCAAATAATTTTCCAGATGTTGCTCCATAAAGAACTGTATTTCCTATAATAGTATTCTCATTTGAAATTAAATTACTTTCATCAGACAACTTAATAGAAATTGTAGCGCCTGATAGACCTTTGCCTACATAATCATTGGCATCCCCCTTAAGAATAAGTTTTAAACCTTTTATAGAAAAGGCTCCAAATGATTGCCCAGCTGAGCCTTTAAAATTTAAAATTAAAGAATTTTCTTTTAGTTTATCATGACCATATTTTTTATAAAGATAATGAGAAATTCTAGTTCCCACAGCTCTATTAGAATTTTGAATTAAAAATTCTTTTTCTAGTTTGTGAGAATTATCCAATGCATTTTGTACCTCAGGCCAAATTCCTTCATCTAAAGTATCTGGAACAAAATTAATTTCTCTATTTTCACAGAATCTTTTGTTTCCACCGGCATCTGCCTGAACAAATAATGGATTTAGATCTAAATCATAAAAATTTTGAGAAGATTTATTTACTTGCATTAGCAAATCTGTTCTACCAATAATTTCATTTAAAGATTTAAATCCTAGTCTTGCCAAAATTTCTCTAACCTCTGTTGCTATGAATGAAAATAAATTAACAACTTTATCTGGAGTGCCTGAAAATTTTTTTCTTAATTTTTCATCTTGAGTACATACGCCAACTGGGCATGTATTTGAGTGGCATTGTCTAACCATTATGCACCCCATAGCCACCAAAGCGGTTGTGGCTACACCATATTCCTCAGCCCCCATCATAGCTGCAATTACAACATCTCTTCCAGTTTTAATACCACCGTCAGTTCTTAAAGTTACTTTGTGTCTTAAATTGTTCAAAGTTAAAACTTGATTAGTTTCAGTTAGTCCCATTTCCCAAGGAATCCCAGCATACTTTACACTTGTAACTGGTGATGCACCTGTTCCACCATTATGACCCGAAATTAAAATAATGTCAGCTTTAGCTTTTGCTACTCCGGCTGCAATTGTACCAATCCCTGATGATGCAACTAATTTTACTCCAATTCTAGCTTTTGGATTTACTTGTTTTAAATCATAAATTAGTTGGGCCAAATCTTCTATGGAATAAATGTCATGATGAGGAGGTGGTGATATTAAAGTTACTCCAGGTGTCGAATGTCTTAATCTTGCAATTTCCTCCGTAACTTTAAAACCAGGCAATTGTCCCCCTTCTCCTGGCTTTGCTCCTTGAGCAATTTTTATTTCAATCTCGTTACAATTATTAAGATAATTTATCGTCACTCCAAATCTAGCTGATGCTATCTGCTTAACTCTTGAATTTGCATTATCTCCTCCATTTGATGATTTGAACCTAATTTCGTCTTCTCCTCCTTCTCCGCTGCAAGAAGCACCTCTAATTCTATTCATGGCTATTGCTAATGTTTCATGAGCCTCTTTTGATAAAGCTCCATGAGACATACTTCCACTTCCAAACCTTTTCATAATACTTTCAATTGGTTCTACTTCAGAAATATCAACTGGCAATTTTAACTTTTTTTTTCTAAAATTTATTAAGTCTCTTAGATTTATTGGAGGCAAATTATAAATTCCCTCTACGTATTTCTTGTACGTATCATAAGAATTAGACCCTACTGCACTCTGAAGTAAGTGAATTAATTTTCCTTGATATTGATGAGTTTCACCATTTTTTCGATATCTATAAATTCCACCTATTGGAAGGATTGTCTCAGATGGTTCGAAAGCATCTTTATGAATTGCTCTAATTTTTTTTTCAATACCGGTTAATCCTATGCCTGATATTTTGGATATAACCCCAGGAAAATAATCTGAGACTATTGTTCTACTTAAACCAATTGTTTCAAAATTGCACCCACCTCGATAAGAGCTTAAAACTGAAATGCCCATTTTTGACATTATCTTAAGAAGACCATCATTAACAGATTTAATGTATCTCTCAACACATTCATCAAAACTATATTGGTCGAATAATTTTTTCTGATGTCTTTGATATAAACTATCGAAAGCTAAATATGGATTTACAGTTGTTGCCCCTGCACCAATTAAAGTAGCAAATGAATGAGTATCTAACGCTTCTCCAGATTGAACATTAATTGATACATAACCTCTTATTTTTTTTTTAATTAAAAAAGAATTAATAGCTCCCACACATAAGAGCATAGGAATAACAAGTTTAGATTCTGATAAGTTTTTATCACTTAATATTAGTTGAGATATCCCTTGTCTAACTGCTATCTCCGATTCCTTTTGTATTTTATTAATGGCATCAAATAAATTTTGATCTTTTAAAAATGTGCAATCAATAATTATTGAATTTTTACCAAAAAAATTTATAAATTTATCAAATTGGGAATTTGATAATATTGGACTATTTAAAACATAAATATTTTTTTTTGTTAAAGCATCAAAATCTAGAATATTTCCTAGATTTCCAAATCTAGTTTTTAAACTCATTACCTTATTTTCTCTTAATGAGTCTATTGGTGGATTAGTCACCTGACTAAAATTTTGTCTAAAAAAGTGATGTAATGGTCTATATTTATCTGATAAAACTGCTAACGGAGTATCGTCCCCCATTGACCCGACAGCCTCTTTGGCTTCCTCGACCATTGGGTGCAAAATAAACTCTAAGTCCTCTAAACTTATACCAAATGCATGTTGTCTTTTTCTAAGGTCTTCTCCAGAAAATAGATTTTTTTCATTTGAAATTGTTAATTTGTCATCCAAATCTATTATTTGAGAACTGAATTTCTTAAATTCTTTAGCTAAATAATCTTTTATTTTTTTATTTGAAAATAATTTTCCTTTTTCTATTCTAATACCGATAACATCCCCTGGCCCAAGTCTTCCTTTTGTTAATATTTTTTTTTCATTCAACTCGATCATTCCAGTTTCGGAGCCAGCAAAAAGCAATTTATCTTTTGTAATTGAATATCTGAGTGGTCTTAGCCCATTTCTATCATTAGCTACTATGACCCATTCGTTGTCAGTTGCTGCAATTGCAGCTGGGCCATCCCAGGGTTCCATAATACTGTTTAAAAAATTAAATAATTGCTGATGGTCTTTTGCTAATGTTTTACTTTTTTTTGACCAAGCATCAGGGATCAACATAAGCTTAGCGAGAGGGGCAGGTTTACCTGAGATATTTAATAGTTCAAAAACATTATCAAGGGCAGCCGAGTCCGAGGCTCCTTGTTGAATCACTGGTTTTAAATTTTCAATATCCTGAAAAAGTGAACTATTCATCTCTTGTTCATGGACCTTCATCCAATTTTTATTTCCTTTAAATGTATTTATCTCACCATTATGAGCCAATGCTCTAAAAGGCTGAGCTAGATTCCAACTAGGTGCGGTATTAGTTGAAAATCTTTGGTGAAAAATCGCATATCTGGAAATAAATCTCTCATCTTTTAAATCTAAATAAAATTCTGATATTGCCTCTGCAAGAAACATACCTTTATAAATTATTGATTTTGAACTAATAGAACAAATATAAAAATTATTTATAGATAATTGAAACGCTTTATTTTCAATTTTTTTTCTTGTTTCATATATTTTTCTTTCAAGTTCTTTATTTAGTAACTCATAATCATTAGATTTAAATAAAACTTGAATAATTTCTGGCATGGTCTGGTAAGCTTTTTGTCCTAATACTTTTGGATTTATAGGAACTTGTCTCCAACCATAAATACTAAAATTATTTTTTATAAGTTCACTCTCAACTATTATTTTACAATTTTCTTGGGCTTCATAATCATTTCTTGGCAAAAAAATCATCCCAACACAAATTTCCGCAGTATCATATGCATGTCCAGTAACTTCAATTTTTTCTATAAAAAATTCTTTTGGTATTTCAACATGAATACCTGCTCCATCTCCAGTTTTGCCATCAGCATCAACGGCACCTCTGTGCCAAACAGCTTTTAAAGCTTCAATTCCATACTCCACTACTTTCCTTGATTTTTTACCCTCTGTGGAGGCAATTAATCCAACCCCACATGAGTCGTGCTCCATTTCTTCTGAATAAATATGATTTTTTTTTAGCAGTTCTAAATTTTTTCTATAATTTCTCATTATGCTACTTTGAAGCTAAGCAATTGTTTGTTTTCCAAATATTTTTTGATTGATGCGGCTGCATCTCTTCCATCTTTGATAGCCCATACAACTAACGAAGCCCCACGGACTATATCTCCAGCAGCAAAAACACCTTTTAAATTTGTTTCCATAGTATTAAAATCTGTCTTTATAGTTCCCCATTTGGTAACCTGTAAATCATTTGCATTGAATAAATTTGGAAGATCCTCAGGATCAAATCCAAGCGCTTTAATAATCATATCTGCTTTAATTTCATAATCTGAACCCTCTTGAACTTGCGGACTACGTCTTCCAGTTTCATCTGGTTCTCCTAACTTAATTTGATTAACGACTAATTTTTCAATTTTATTAGTACCTTTGAATTCTTTTGGACTGGATAACCAAACAAACTCAACACCTTCCTCCTCAGCATTTAAAACTTCTCTTACTGAGCCAGGCATATTTTCTCTATTTCTCCTGTATAAACATTTTACTGATTTAGCATTTTGTCTAATAGAGGTTCTTACACAGTCCATTGCAGTATCTCCTCCACCAATCACAACTACGTCTTTACCCATGGCATTTAAAATACCTTTATCAAATAGTTCAACTACGTCTCCTAATTCTTTTTTATTAGAAGCTGTTAAAAAATCCATCGCCGGAAAAATATTTTCTAAATCATTTCCTTTTAGATCAACTTCTCTAGCCTTATAAACGCCTGTAGCAATTAATATTGCATCATGTTTTTTTCTTAATTCTTCAAGAGTTGAGTCTTTTCCTACCTCAAAATTTTGAATAAATTCAATTCCTCCATCTTTTAAAAGTTGAGTTCTTCTTTGAACAATATGTTTTTCTAACTTAAAATTAGGAATACCGTAAATTAATAATCCACCCGCACGATCATATTTATCGTAAACTGTAATTTTATATCCATTTTTTCTTAACTCCTCAGCAGCTGATAAACCAGCTGGACCTGCTCCTATAATTCCTATAGTTTGATTTTTTTCATGTAAAACTTTAATAGGTTTTATCCATCCTTGTTCCCAGGCATTATCAGTGATAAATTTTTCGATCGAACCTATCGTGACTGTACCGTGGCCTGACTTCTCAATTACACAATTACCCTCACACAGCCTATCCTGGGGACATATTCTTCCACAAACTTCTGGCATATTATTTGTACTTTGAGATAACTCATAGGCCTCTCTCAACCTACCTTCTGCGCTTAACTTAAGCCAGTCTGGTATATTATTACTTAAAGGGCAATGTATTTGACAAAATGGAACACCACATTGGGAGCATCTACTTGATTGTTCTTTTGCTTTTTCAAAAATAAACTCCTTATAAATTTCATTAAAATCGTTTTTTCTCTCATTAATATTCCTTTTTTCAGGCGTTTGCTGACCTATTTTAACAAAACTCAACATTTTATTAGACATAAAATAATATAATTTTTAACAGCATATATAATGATTTTTATTAATTAAAGTTCAAAATTAGTCAATAATTATGACCTTTATTTATATTAGTTGCTGACTGTTCAACTCAACAATTACGAAACTTAAACCTCCCATAAAGAGAATTTATTAAACCTTAAGTATTCTTACCCTAATTTTCTTGCTTAATTAGGGCAGACTACTCACTTAAGAGGCTCGAGAATGTTAAAAAGTTCCAGTTTAGCCAAAATTTGATACCTAAGTCTAAGTCTAGCTATAACAATTAAATTTAAGAATTGCATAACTAATATTTCTAAATTCATTTGTTTTAAATGAAAATTTTATAAATTAATAAATTAATATGTTTCAAAGTATTTTAGAGATTTTTATTTTGTCAATTATTCAGGGAATAACTGAGTTTTTGCCAATTAGTTCCTCTGCGCATTTAATCATTATTGAAAAATTATATGAGTTAAAATCAGGATCACTTTTAATGGATATAAGTCTTCATTTAGGTTCATTGTTTGCAATAATTTTTTTTTTTAGAAAAGATTTATTTGATCTAAAAAATAATAAAAAACTTTTATCATTAATTCTAATTGGCTCAGTTCCCTTAATCTTATTTGGATATTTATTGTATTCTACAAAAATAATTTATTTACTAAGAGATATTAAAATAATTGCTTGGACGACATTAATATTTGGCATAATTCTCTATATTGCTGACAAAAACCAGCTCGATAAAAAAATTTCGACAAACTTAAATTTTAAATCAGTCCTTTTTATTGGTTTTTTTCAAATATTATCTTTAATTCCAGGCGTAAGTAGAGCCGGAATAACAATATCGGCTGCAAGAATTCTAAAATTTAATAGAGTAGACTCTAGTAAAATTTCTTTTTTACTTTCTATACCAGCTCTTAGTGGAGCAAGCTTTTTGGGATTAAAAGATATTTTTGATCAACCACAACATTTTGATTACCTTATTGTAATATCTACAATTTTATCTTTTATTTTTTCTTATTTAACAATTAGATTTTTTCTAATTTATATTAATAAATTTTCAATGAATGTATTTGTAGTTTATAGAATTATAATAGCTTTAATATTGTTTTGGATAATTTATTAGCTTTTTTTAATAATTGGCACTAATTGAGAAAATAGTATTGCCATAAAGATCAAAATACATCCTATTATATCGTGTATTTGAAGTATTTGATTAAGTATTATCCACGCTGCTAATGCCGCAAACACCGCTTCTAAAGAATAAATAATCGCGGCTGGTGCCTCTTCAATATTTCTTTGAGCAAACATTTGTAGTGTAAAAGCAATTCCTCCTGATAATACACCTGCATATATTATAGATGATCTTTCTAAAAAAATTTTAGAAAAATTAATTTCTTCAAATAAATATGCAAATAAAATTGATAATATTCCAACAATGAAAGCTTGAACCGCTGAAAAAAAAATCGGGATATCAAATATTTCCATAAATTTCCCTACAAAAATAATATGAACGGCCCAAAAAAAAGAACATAAAATTATCAACCCATCACCTAACATAATCTTTGTATTAAAAATATTGCTTAAAAGATAAGCACCAACAAAATAAATTGCTATTGAAGGCCAAATGCTCCAATGCACTTTTTTAGAATAAATAAAATATAACAGTATAGGAACAAAAAGAACATAAAATCCGGTAAAAAATGCAGCATTAGCAACATTTGTATATTGAAGAGCTACTTGCTGAAGAGAAGTTCCTAAAAAAATTGAAGCACTCATGACTGTTAAAAGTCTAATAAAATTTTTTTTATTTAATTTAATTTCTTTTATGATTTTTTTACCCTCAAAAAATAAAGCAAATGGCAAAACTGCTATAAATCCCAAAAAAAATCTAGACGCATTAAATGTTAAGGGTCCAATATTATCCATTCCTGTATCTTGAGCAATAAAAGCGGTACCCCAAATAAGAGTAGCAACTAATGCAGAAATAATTGAAAATGAATTGCTCACATTTATTCTTTTCGTTTTTATTAATTATACTGCAAGCTTGTAAGCAAAATTTTTGCCTAGATTATCTTTGAGATCATTATTAAATCTAGCTGCCTCGGCACCATCTATTATTCTATGATCATAAGATAGTGAAATTGGTAGCATTGTTCTTGTTTGAAATTTTCCATCAAAATAAATTGATTTTTTTTGAATCTTACCAACTCCTAGAATTGCTACCTCAGGAAAATTTATGATGGGTGTAAAATAAGAGCCTCCTATTCCTCCTAGGCTTGTAATAGTCATAGAACCACCAAATAATTCTTTTTTGTCAATTTTTAGATTTCTACATAAATTACTTATTGTTTTAACTTCTTCACTAATAAACAAAATATTTTTATTATCGGCATTTCTGATTTTAGGAACCATTAATCCATTTTGTGTTTCAACAGCAATACCTATATGATAATATTTTTTTAATGTCATTTTACCACTTTCAATATTATCAATAGATGAATTAAAATTTGGAAACTTTTTAAGAGAGGCAACTAAAGCTTTAATAATAAAAGCTAGAGGGGTAATTTTCTTTTTTTCACCAGTGTAGATATCCTTTAGAGAATTTCTGAAATCTTCCATTTCTGTAATATCTATATCATCGTGATTAGTTACATGAGGAATAGTGGTCCAAGAATTAGTCAAATAGTGTGCTGTTAATTTTTTAATTCTTGGTATCTCTTTAACCTCTACCTCACCAAAATCAGAATGCAAGAAATCACCTATAATTTTTTTGCTTTCGATTTTTTTATTTTCTAAACCTTTGCCAATTTGAGATGAAACAAAATTTTTAATATCATCTTCTATAATTCTTCCTTGTTTCTCACTTCCAGAAATTTGATCAATATTAAGACCTAATTCTCTAGCAAATTTTCTTACTTTTGGACTAGCTAATTTTAAACCTGAGGAAACTATTTCGATAGAAGGTTTTTTAGGAGTATCATTTATTTTCTTTTCATAATTTTTATCTAAAACAATTGCTTTTTTTATAGAAGTTTTTGAGATTTCCTCCATAGCATCTAAAATCAATATGATATCTCCTTCAGAAACTTTATCTCCTACCTTAATATTTACCGACTTAATTTTTCCATCTAAAGATGATGGAATTTCAACACTAGACTTATCACTTTCAATAGTTATTAAAGGGTCATTTTTTTTTATTAATTGACCGTTTGAAACTAATACTTCAATGACCTCAACATTCTTAAAATCACCTAAATTGGGAACCTTTATTTCTTGGTCTGACATCTTATAGTTTTGTAGGCATAGGTTTATTATTATCTATATTAAATTTTTTGATTGCCTCTTTTGCGTATTTTGAAGATATTAATTGTTCTTTTGCAAGTATACTTAATCCATAAACTACTAAATGTTCTTTATCAATTTCAAAAAATTTTCTCAAATTTTTTCTTGTATCACTTCTTCCAAAACCATCTGTACCCAAAGAGTAAAAACTCTTTCTCGTATAAGGTCTAATTTGATCCGAATTAACTCTAATATAATCAGAGGCAGCCATTATCGGTCCTTCTGTTTGGCCTAAACATTGTTCTAAATATGACACTTTTTGTTGTTTATCTGGATTCAAAAGATTGTATCTTTCAACTTCCATTCCGTCTTTTCTCAACTCATTAAAGCTAGTAACACTCCATATTTCACTATCTATTTGATAATCGTTTTGGAGAATTTCTGCAGCAGCCATCATTTCTCTTAAAATGGCACCTGAGCCCAAAAGTTGAATTTTAGTTTTTTTGTATTTGTCATACTCTTTAATTTTATACATCCCTTTTAAAATTCCTTCCTCACAATTTTTGTACTTGGGCATTTCAGGATGAGAATAGTTTTCATTCATTGTGGTTATATAATAAAAAACATTTTCATTTTTTTCGTGCATTCTCACAAGACCCTCTCTGAAAATCACCGCTAGTTCGTAATGAAAAGTTGGATCATATGTAACACAGTTTGGAATTGCTGAGGCTAATAAATGACTATGCCCATCCTGATGTTGCAAACCCTCACCAGCTAAAGTAGTTCTGCCAGAGGTAGCTCCAATTAAAAAGCCTCTAGCCCTACTGTCTCCAGCTGCATAAGCTAGATCTCCAACTCTCTGAAAGCCGAACATTGAATAAAAAATGTAAATAGGTATCATTTCAATATCGTGATTAGTGTATGATGTGGCAGCTGCAATCCACGATGACATAGCTCCTGCTTCATTAATTCCTTCCTCTAAAACTTGTCCACTTTTTTCCTCTCTATAAGACGTTAATTGAGCAAAATCTTCAGGTTCATATTTTTGGCCTTCGTGTGCATATATTCCTATTTTTTGAAAAAAACCTTCCATTCCAAAAGTTCTTGCTTCATCTGGAATAATTGGAACTAACCTTGGCGAAATATTTTTATCTCTTAATAAACTAGTTAAAATTCTTACCAGTGCCATTGTAGTAGACATTTCTTTTTCACCAGTTGACACTTTCATAAAATCAAAGATATCTTTTGGAGGCGCTTTTATAGGTTTTGAATAAATACTTCTTTGAGGTATAAAACCCCCAAGTCTTATTCTTCTTTCTTTAATATACTTTATTTCAGGAGAGTTCTCATTAGGTTTGAAATATTGAATATTTTTTACTTGCTCATCAGTTAAAGGAACATCAAACCGATCTCGGTAGTATAACAAATCATCTACATCTAATTTTTTAGTTTGGTGTGAAGTATTAACACTTTCACCAGTTTTACCCATACCATAACCTTTGATAGTTTTTGCCAAAATAACTGTTGGACCATTTTGATTTTTTGATGCTTGGTCATAAGCTGCATAAACTTTATGCGGATCATGTCCACCTCTATTTAATCTCCAAATATCTGTATCCTGCAAACTAGAGACTAGCGCTTTTGTCTCTGGGTATTTACCAAAAAACTTTTCTCTAACATAAGCACCATCCCTTGCTTTCATTGCTTGATATTCTCCATCAACTGTTTCATTCATAACCTTAATTAGATGCCCAGTTTTATCGTTAGCAATTAAAGGGTCCCAGTATGAACCCCAAATAACTTTTATTACATTCCAGCCCGCGCCTCTGAAACTTCCCTCTAATTCTTGAATAATTTTTCCATTCCCTCTAACTGGTCCATCGAGTCTTTGAAGATTGCAATTTATAACAAATATTAAATTATTTAAATTCTCTCTTGCAGCTAAACCAATTGCACCCATGGACTCAGGCTCATCCATTTCTCCATCACCAAGAAAAACCCAGACTTTTCTACCCTCTTCCTTAATTAATTTTCGGTTAATTAAATATTTCATAAATCTTGCTTGGTAAATCGCAAGCATAGGGCCTAATCCCATTGATACAGTTGGAAATTGCCAAAAATTAGGCATTAACCAAGGATGTGGATATGATGATAAGCCACCTGGTTGAACTTCTTGCCTAAAACTATCTAATTGTTTTTCATTTAACCTGCCTTCTAAAAATGCTCTAGCATATATTCCTGGAGCACTATGTCCTTGAAAATAAATTAAGTCTCCTCCAAATTTATTATTTTTAGCTCTCCAAAAATGATTCATACCAACATCGTACAATGTTGCTGCTGAAGCAAAAGTTCCTATGTGACCGCCAAGTTCTGGGAATTTTTTATTTGCTCTAACTACCATAGCTGCCGCATTCCATCTAATTAAGGATCTTATCCTTCTTTCAATGTTTTGATCTCCAGTTGATTTTATTTCTGCTTCAGGAGGAATTGTATTTAAATAAGGTGTATTTTGCGTATAGGGAATATTTGCTCCTTTTAAATATGCTTGATTAATCAATTCTTTAATTAAAAAATTTGCTCTTTGATTACCATTTTGTTGAATCACTGCGTTGAGAGAGTCAAGCCAATCCTGAGTTTCTAGAGGATCAGTATCATAAATATTTGTGACTTGATTTATAGAATTTTTTTTTTCTTTAGTTAAATCTAATAAAGTTTGTTCATGAATTTTATTTTTTTCTAAAGTGGCTTCAGCTTGTTTTATAATAGTTTCAGTTTCTTTTGGAATTATCTTATCAGTTAATCCATTATTTGATGAAATAATTGTTAACAATAAATCACCCTTAGAAACTTTGTCTCCAACTTTAACATTTATGGTTTCTATTTCACCGTTGACTGTTGAAGGAATTTCAATGCTAGATTTATCGCTTTCTATTGTAACGACAGGATCATTTATTTTTATTAAATCTCCTTTATTTACTAAAATTTCAACTATTTCTACATTTTCAAAATCTCCAATGTCTGGAACAATAAATTTTTCAATCATTTTAAAATAGCTTTATACAATTGAAGACCATTAAATTTTATATATCTTAACACAATTAATAAATTTTATGTATTTTAACATATTTCAAGGCTTTTTTTGACGATCTTATATGTCGCTTATGTATAATATTAACTTTTTTAACAAAAATTATTAATTTTAAAGAAGCAAAATTCAGGTAGATCAATTTAAATTATTAATTTTTTGTTTATTTGTAAAAACTTCAAATAAATTTATATAAGTTAAACAAAATAATAATTTGATATATAAATATATTAATTAATGGACCGCTGGCCAAATTGGATAAGGCACTCGGCTACGAACCGGGAAATTCCAGATTCGAGTTCTGGGCGGTCCACCAAAAGAAAGGTTTAATGTTAGATTGGATATTAAAATTATCAATACAAAAATCAGTTAAATATTTTTTTATAGCTATCTTAATAATTTTATTAATTTTAACTTTTATTTTTTAAAAAAATGATAGGTCATAAATTTAAGCAGATAAGCACTAAACCTGGTTTTGTTAAACATAATGGAGGCTTGCTATTTAGAACTATATCAAAAAAAAAATATGAATTTAAATCTTTTATAAATAAAAATCACCTAAATGCAGTCAAGATAACCCATGGAGGTTATTTAGCTGCTCTAATAGACTCTGGCTGTGGAACTGCGGCGCATAGAGTTGCAAAGGATTTTGTCTGTGTAACTGTTTCACTGGATATAAAATTTATTGATACTTCTAAAGCTGGAGATGAGATTATTGGATTAACAAAAATATTAAAAAAAACAAAAACTTTAATATTTTTAAATTGTGAACTAAAATGTAAAAAGAGAATTATTGCATCTGCAGCAGGCATATGGAAAATTTTAAAAATGAAAACTTCCCCTTAAAATCAATTAAGTAAAATATTGTAAAAAAAATTGAAAATTATTTACCTCATTGAAATTTTTAAAAATTTTTAATTAATGTCATGTAAATTATTAGATTTATGTTTTTCAAAAAAATTTATAGCAAATGAGAACTTATTATCTGCCGATTCGGTCATGTTTTAGCCTATTTTTGTTCTTTAACAGTAACAATATATGGTAGGTTAAAAAAAAAATATACCAAAGATAGAAATGTCTAAAAATAAAATTATAGCAGTCCTAGGTCCCACAAATACTGGTAAGACCCACCTAGCAATCGAAACAATGCTTGATTTCGACACTGGGATGATAGGTTTTCCCTTAAGACTTTTAGCCCGAGAAGTTTATGAAAAAATAATTAAAAAAATCAATTTTAATAATGTTGCTTTAGTTACTGGAGAGGAAAAAATAATTCCACCAGAAGCTAAGTATTTTTTATGCACAGTTGAGTCAATGCCTATTGATAAGCATTTTGAATTTGTAGGTATTGATGAAATACAAATGTGCGCAGATCATGAACGTGGACATATTTTTACTGATAGACTTTTAAATATGCGAGGAAAAAAATTAACAATGTTTATGGGATCAAATACTATAAAAAATATAATCTCAAAATTAGATGATGATATTGAGTTCATAAATAGAAATAGGTTATCAAAGCTAACTTACATAGGACATAAAAAAGTTTCAAGAATAAACAGAAAAACCGCCATAATTGCTTTTTCTGCTGAAGAAGTTTATGCGATTGCTGAGTTGCTTAGAAGACAAAAAGGTGGGGCAGCAATCGTGATGGGATCTCTCAGTCCAAAAACTAGAAATGCACAAGTTAATTTATATCAATCAGGTGATGTTGATTTTTTAGTTGCTACTGATGCTATCGGTATGGGTATTAATATGGATTTAGATTTTGTTTATTTCTCCAGTCTTAAAAAATTTGATGGAAAAAAATTAAGAAAATTAACTTTATCTGAAATAGGACAAATAGCGGGTCGAGCTGGTAGGTACTTAAACGATGGAAATTTTGGTATAACTGGTGATTGTAGCCAAATAATCCCAGAGGATATTCAACTATTAGAAACCCACAAATTCGAGGAAATTAGAACCTTATTTTGGCGAAATTCAAATCTTAATTTTAATAACCCATTAAGTTTAATCAAATCTTTAGAGGAAAAACCTCAAATGACTTGGCTAAAAAAAATTCATGAATGTGAAGATGAAAAAGCACTAAAATATTTTTTAAAAGATAAGAATTTCATTAATTTAGAATTTAATAAAATTACTCTTAGTTTACTCTGGGAATGTTGCCAAATTCCTGATTTTGCGAAAAAGACATATGGAAATCATTATGAGGTAATTGAAAATGTATTTAAGTTTTTAATTAGTAAAAAATCAAAAATTACTGATGATTTTATGAGAATACAGTTTATGAAACTTGATAAATTAGAAGGAAATGTAGACTCTTTATCAAATAGAATTGCAAATGTTAGAACTTGGTCATATGTTTCAAATAAAAATAATTGGGTGGAAAACCAAAAATATTGGGTTGAAAAAACAAAACTTTTAGAAGATCGACTTTCCGATAGGCTACATGAAGAACTTACAAAAACATTCATTGATAAAAGAGCTAGTATTCTCGCAAGAGGTTTGAAACAAGATATGGAATTTAAAACTGAGATTTTACAAAATAACAATGTCATAATTGACAATCAATTTATTGGTAAAATAAATGGTTTAAAACTGCAGATAGATCTAACACAGGGTTCATTAGAAACTGATATTAAGTCATTAAAGAAAGCGGCTAGACAAACTATAGGGCCTGAACTTGAAAAAAGAATTCAAACAATTATTGATACTAATTCTATAGAACTTAAAGAGGATGGTAAAATATATTGGAATGAGTTTGCTATTGCTAGATTAACTTCTGGAAAAGATTATTTAAAACCAAATTTTGAATTAATTGTTGATGAAACTTTGGATGAAATTCAAAAACAAAAACTTAATAACTATTTAAATAGATGGATGGAAAATAAAATAAATATCATTTTAAAAAATCTTATAGATTTAAAAAATCTTAAAGAAAAAAAAACATCCATTAAAGCTCTTGCGTATCAATTGTATGAAAACAATGGTGTCTTAAAAAGAGAACAGGTATCCAATTATCTTAACATACTTGATCAAGAAGATAGAAAAATTTTAAGAAGGTTAGGTGTAAAATTTGGAAGATATCATATATTCTTGTTTAAGCTAATAAAACCTGAAGCTGTTTCATTAAGAACATTATTATGGAAAAATTTTCATCAAAAATATTTGAGTCTCAAACCACCACTATTTGGACTAAATTTTTTAGATGATAAAAATTATACTGACAAGAATTTTATGTTACTTTGTGGATTTGAAAAATTTGAGAATTTTTTTATTAGGATAGATATTCTAGAAAGACTATTTTTGTTAATAATGAAATCAAATACAAAAGAAGTTAAGGTGATACCAGAAATGTTAAATTTACTGGGTTGTAGCAAAGAAAGCTTCAAAAAAATTTTACCTAGCATGGGTTACAAAATTATCGAAAAGGAAAATGAGATATTCTTTAAATACAGTCCTATCAAATCATTTAAAAGAATAACTTCAAATAATGTACATAGTGAAAATCCTTTCAAAATACTAAAAAATTTAAATCTTTAAAAATTTATGTTTTTAAAAGAAAAAATTGAGGACCTTTTCTTAATTAAAGTTTCAGCTTTATTAATTCATGCAGCAAAAATTGACGAAAACTTCACTAGTGAAGAACGAATAATTATTGAAAAAACCCTATTAAAACTTGGCGCAAACGAAAATAAATTAAATCAAATTATCGAAAAATCAAAAATTCTTGAAGAAGATTCAAATCAGATTTTAGATTTTACTAGAGAAATAAAAAACTTATCTGTGAAAGAAAAAATTAACATTGTTGAATCTCTCTGGAGGGTTGTTTATTCAAATAAAAATGCTGATATTTATGAAACTAACCTGATGAGTAGACTTGCGGGATTATTATACATTGATAGTAAAACTATGGGTGATATTAAGGATAAAATTAAAAATCAGAATCTGTAATGACTTATATTGTTAATGAAAATTGTATCAAATGTAAATTGATGGATTGTGTAGAAGTTTGCCCTGTAGATTGTTTTTACGAGGGAAAAAATATGCTTGTAATTAAACCTGATGAGTGTATAGATTGTGGCGTTTGTGAACCAGAATGTCCAGTAGAGGCGATAAAACCGGACACTATACCTGGTAGTGAACAGTGGTTAGAAATTAATAAAAAATATTCAGAAATCTGGCCAAATATTAGTGAAAAAAAAGATCCTCCTTCGGATCACGAAAAATTTAAAGATGAGAAAAATAAGTACGAAAAATATTTTAAAGAAAATCTTTAAAAGTAAACCTAAAAAAAAAGTTAAAAAAAAAATTACTCCAATAAAAGTAATTAAAATAAAAAAAACTAAACAAACTGAACAGTTAAAAATAGAAAAAACTTCAGCACCAGAAAAAATTTTTGATGAAAATAAAATAGATAATTTAAGAATTTCTAAAAACAATGAGCTAAAACCTGAAATTCAAAAAGTAAAAAAACAGGGCACTGAAAAAAGAGAATATAAAATTAAAGATTATGTTGTTTATCCAAAGCATGGAGTAGGTCAAATTACAGAATTCAAAAAAATAAATATAGGTGGTATTGATGTTGAAACTTATACAATTCGTTTCGAAAAAGATAAAGCTAACGGAATGGTACCAGTTAATAAACAATCGCATTTAAGACCATTAGCAACAATCAATCAAGTTAATAAATGTATTTCAATTTTAAAAAGTAAACCAAAAATAAAGAGGTCGATGTGGAGCAGAAGAGCTCAGGAATATGAAGCTAAGATTTCATCAGGAAAAATATACGAACTTGCTGAAGTGGTTAGAGATCTTAACAAAGGTGATGATCTTATGGTTGATCAATCTTATAGTGAAAGACAATTGTTTGAAAAAGCCTATGAAAGAATATTAGCAGAATTTCAAATTGTTTTAAATTTATCAATAGAAGATACACGAAAAAAATTAGACAAAATATTAAAAAGAAATTTAGATAGTCAAGCAAAGTCTAATGTTGACGTACCAAAAACAACTATAAATGAGGCTACGGAGGAGGATCCAATTGCCGAAACTGAAGAAGAACCTTCAGATGAATAAAAAACGCCTCTCACCTAGAAAATGGTGAGAAGCGCTTTTGATTAAAGGATAAGAAATTATTATCTTCTTCTTTTTTTAGCTTTTTTCTTAGACTTCTTTTTTTTTGCAGCCATCTTTAGCTCCTTTTAAAGTTAAACGAATCATGTTGATTCGCTTTTATATTATTTTTATTTTTTTATACTAGCTCTGTCAAATCTTTAATTAGAAACTTAAATTATAAAAAAATTTTTAAATAGCTTAATTGAAATCAATAAAATAGTTAATATTTATGCAAATAATATAGAGGATTTATAAAAATTAATAAAGACTCTCAAGTTGATTTTTATATTTTTGAATTATTTTATATTTTTTTAATTTTAATGTCGGTGTGATCATCCCATTCTCAATGGTAAATTGATCATCAATAACTAAAAATTTTTTTATTTTTTCAATCTTTGTTAAATTTTTATTTATTTTTTCTATTTCTTTTAAAATTAATTCATTAGAAATATTTTTATATTCTTTTGAAATAGTTAGCAAACAAACTAAATATGGTTTACCATCACCATAAATGAGAGCTTGTTCTACAAAATCAATTTTAATTAGATAGTTTTCTATTTTTACAGGAGAAATATTCTCTCCACCTGGAGTTATTAAAATATCTTTTTTTCGGCCAGTAATTTTCAGATAATTATTTTCAAAGTGACCAATATCACCTGTATATAACCAACCATCTTTTAATACTCGATTTGTCTCTTCTTCTTTGTTCCAATAGCCGAGCATTACATTTTCACCTTTAACAATTATTTCATTTTCATCTGTAATTTTGACATGGTTCCCTTTAAATGGAGGTCCTACCGTATCAATTCTAATATCGTTGATGGGATTACAACTTACAACAGGTGAGGTTTCTGTAAGACCATAACCTTGAAGTGTTGGTAAACCAATCGCATTTAAAAAGATACCAATCTCTTTATCTAATGGAGCCCCACCGGATATGAAGGCTTTTAAAGATCCACCAAATTGATTTCTGATTTTTTTTCTAACCAAGTATTCACAAATAAAATTTTGTATAACCTCAAAAAAAGAAGTTTTTTCTTTAAATAATTTTTTTTTTCCTAAAATTATTGTTCTGTTGATTAAAATTTTCTTTAGACCTTTAATTTTGTCAAAGTTTGAATTGATTTTCTGGTATAAATTTTGATAAAATCTAGGTACTGCAGTCATTATATTGGGATTACAATCGTTCATGTTTTTAATCAATTTATCTATACTTTCTGCATAAAAAACTTTAGCTCCAACAGCTATTTGAATAAATTGAATAGTATGCTCATAAGAATGAGATAGCGGTAACCAAGTTAAAAATTTTGCTTTATTTGAAATTATTTCCTCAAGCATTAAAATAGATCCCTCACAATTATTCAATATCCCACCATGACTTAACATAACTCCTTTTGGATTTCCCTCTGTACCTGATGTATAAATTATACAAGCTATGTCAGTCCTTTTGATGTCTAAATTTTCAAAACTTTTTTTTATAAATTTTTTTTCATCGAAAATCTTTTGAGTATTAATTAGTTCAACATCAATATCTTTTATATCCTCAAAAGTAATAACAGCTTTTATAAATGGCTTTGCTTTTACTATTTTTTTTATTTTGCTAAATTGAATTTGATCTGAGACAATTATTACTGATGGTTTACAATCGTTAATTATATATTCATAATCTCTTTCTACATAAGTAGTATATGCTGGAACTGTTATACCGTTTGCAAACATAATAGCTAAATCTGAGATTAACCATTCTGGTCTATTTTCTGAGATCAATAAACATCTATCTTGTTTTTTAATGATTAATGATAACGCTTGAGCTAATTTTATAATATTTTGATATGTATCATGCCATGTAAAATATTTTTTAGAATCTTTTAATGATTGTAAAAAAATTTCATTTTCATTTTGATTTTTATATTGACGATAAAATAATTCCAAGAGATTTTTGCAATTTTCAGCATTCATAATTTTTGGTGGGCAAAGAGAGAATCGAACTCTCACTTCTTACGAAACACGATTTTGAGTCGTGCGCGTCTACCAATTCCGCCATTCGCCCTTCAAAGCTATTATAATTTCAATTTCAATAGTATAAGAAATAAATTTATATTAAACTAAAATATGCTTAATTCTCTTTATATTAAATGTTTAAAATTAGCTGAACATAAAAGTTCTAAATTTTATTTAGCTTTTGTTGCATTCATAGAGAGTTCGTTTTTTCCAATCCCCCCGGACGTAATGATCATACCAATGGTCATTGCAAAAAGAAAAAAATATCTAAGAATTTTCTTAATTGCTACAATTTTTTCAGTTTTAGGAGGAATATTTGGCTATATATTAGGAGCAATCTTTATTGATTTTGCTATGAATGTAATTGAATTCTATGGTTATGACGAAAAAATTTCAAATTTGAAATTTGGACTAAAAGAGGGAAGTGGATTTAGCGCTTGGTTAAGCATTATATTTTTAGCGGGATTTACCCCTTTGCCTTACAAAGTTTTTACGATAGCAAGTGGTATAGTTAATTTTAGTTTACCTGCATTTATTTTTGCAAGTTTAATTTCTAGAGGTCTACGTTTTTTTATTGTCGCATATTTATCATATATATATGGAGATATTTTTACTAAATTTATGAAAAATCATGGTTCAAAATGGTTTACAATTTTGGGTATATTAATAGTTGTAATTTTTATGATTATATTTTTTATTTCAAAAAATAATGATTTATTTTAGTAAAAATTCTTATCTAATATTCATTTTTCTAATTAGCTTAGTTGCACTTTTTTCAGCTTTTTTCATTGAGTATATATTAGGCTATCAACCATGCTATTTATGCAAAATTGAGCGAATACCTTATGCTCTAAGCATTATAATATTACTTTTAAACTTTAAATTTAATTATCTAGAAAAATTTTTTTTAATTTTATTAATATTTATATTTATATTTTCTACTCTAATTTCTATCTATCATTTTGGAATTGAACAAGGGTTTATAAAAGAATCGATACTTTGTGACCTAAAAAATGCCTCTGAAATTCTATCAAAAGAAGAGATTTTAAAAGACTTACAAGAAAAAAAGTCAAATTGCAAAGATGTTACATTTACAATTTTTGGATTATCACTAACAACTTTAAATATTATATTGTCTTTAATAATTACTACAATATTAACAAAAATATATTTTGGTTATGAAAAAAAAAAATAAAAATAGAATTGAAGAATTTATTAGAGTAGATCATGCTGGTGAAAGAGGGGCCGTAAAAATTTACGAGGGTCAGCTTTTAGCTCTAGAAACATTTATAAAAGATGAAAGTCTAAAAAAAACAATCGAAGACATGAAAATTCATGAGAAAATACATTGTGATTTTTTCGAAAAAGAGATTAAAAGAAGAAATATTAAACCAACTAGATTTTTACCACTATGGGACTTATTAGGAGTTGGTCTTGGTTTTAGTTCAATTTTAATGGGAAAAAAAGCTGCAATGCTTTGCACAGCCTCTGTTGAAGAAGTAATAGACGAACATTATCTCAATCAAATAAAACAACTCGACTCTGATGAGATTAAACTAAAAAACAGAATTATTAAATTTAGAGAGGATGAAATTAATCACAAAAATATCGCTTATGAAAAAGGAGCTACAAAAAAAGGAATTTATTTTATTATAGATAAAATCATAAAAGCCGGATCAAAAATTGCTATAAATATATCTGAAAAAATTTAGAGTTTATGACTCCAACTCAACATCCCAATATAAATAATCCATCCAACTTTTGTGTAAAAAATTTGGAGGAAAATTTTTGCCATTTTTGTGAAGATCTTCTATTGATGGTCTATAAGGATGTTTATTAAGTTTCATTTCAGAAAATTTTAATAATTTTCCACCTTTTTTAACATTACAAGCTGAACAAGCAGTTACAACATTTTCCCAATTAGTCTCTCCACCCTTAGATCTTGGAAGCAAATGATCAAAAGTTAATTCTTTGGAACTTCCACAATATTGGCAAGAAAACTTATCTCTTAAGAAAACATTAAATCTCGTAAAGCTTGGCTTTGATTGTGGTATTATGTAATCTTTTAAAGCAATAACACTTGGTAACTGCATTTTAAAAGATGGACTTCTAATTTCTCTATCATAATTACAAACTATAATTACTCTTTCTAAAAACACTGACTTAACAGTATCTTGCCATGACCAAAGTGATAATGGATAATAACTTAATGGTCTATAGTCCGCATTCAAAACTAATGCGGGACATTTTTCTAATGACACATTTTGCTCAAAAAAGTTATTCATTAAACTCTTTTATCTTAATACAATAGTTATATCAACAATAAGTGATATTAAATTTTTTTAATAATATAATTTAAAGCTGTACTTGACGCTTCTATAGGAATATGATGATCACAATTTTTAATTAACTTTGTTTCAACATTAATTTCATTTCTAATTAAAAAATCTTTTGACTCAAATAAATACGAGGATGGTACAACTTGGTCCATATCGCCGTGTATCAAAAGAATATTTGTTGAACATTTTATTCTTTTTTGAAGATCCTCTTTATTAATAATTTTACCTGAAAACCCAACAACGCAAGCATATTCTTTTTCTGATATTAAACCTAAATTAATTGACAACATACACCCTTGACTAAAACCTGATAAACAAATTTTATTATTTTCTAAATTATATTCTTTTTTAATTTCCTCAATAAATTGATTAACTTTTTGCTCAGCTTTTTTTGTTTGTCCCAATATATATTCTGGATCATCTTGAGTTAAATCAAACCATTGATATCCACTTGGATTAATATGATTTTTTTCATGTCCATTAGGACAAATAAATACTGTATTCGGTAAATATCTTTTCCAGTATGATGAAAGAATACTCATATCATTACCGTCACCTCCATATCCATGAAGTAAAATAATTGCACTTTTAATAGAAATCCCATCTTTGGGTTTTATAGCTATATGCTTTAAACTAAATGTCATATAATAATTATGTTTTTTATTTTGTAAAATATCTTACAATATAAATATGTTGTCAGGAACGATAGTCAAAATTATATCAATAATTCTTATAATGGTGGTCGGTATTATATTAGTATTAGGTATTGGGACTTTGTTTAAGGGTGGAGATGTAAGTAAAAAGTATTCAAATAGATTAATGCAATTAAGAGTATTATTACAATTTATTGCAATAATTGCTTTAGTCGGATTTGCTTATTTTTTTAAAAACTAATTGTAATTACTTAACCAACTTATAAACTTTTCATCATCAAAATTAATTGAACCAATTATTCTTGCAAATTCTTTTCTTTCTTTATTAAGCAGAATGGAAGTTGGAATTCCTCTTAAAGAAAATTCCTTAGCTAAAGAAGTGGTTGGATCAAAATAAGAAATTAAATTTTTTACATTTAAATTTTTAAAAAAGGTATCTACTACTTCTTGATTTTCTTGAGCTATGTTGATTGGTAGTACTTTTAAATTATTAAGTTTTGGATTAACTTGTAATCGATCTAGTGATGGTAATTCTTCTTTACATGGTTCACACCAAGTTGCCCAAAAATTTAACACGATTAGATTTTCATTAAAATCGTTTAAAGTAGTTTTTTGATCTGTTTTATCTAAAAAGATTATATTATCGAAGGTTTTTGGTTCTTTATGTATGACAATATTTTTTAAATTAGGTATTTCATTTGCCGACAAGTTGCTAATCAAAAAAATAAATAATATTAAAAATCTCATGTTAAATAGATATAATTAATTATCATGATAAAAAAAGAAAACAACCAGACAATATGGAATATACGTATTAAAAAAAAAACTTCATTACTATATAAAAAAATTGGTAATTCTATTGATGTAGATAAGAGACTTTATCAGGAGGATATTCAGGGATCTATCGCTCATGTTGAAATGCTTTTTAAACAAAAAATTATCTCATTTAAAATAAAGAACAAAATTATTTATGGACTTAATAAAATTAAAAAAGAAATTTTAAATCAAAAATTTAAATTTGATAGAAAGTATGAGGATATTCATATGAGTATCGAGAATAGACTTTTTCAAATTATAGGTGAAGAGGCAGGTTATGTTCATACCGCTAGATCAAGAAATGATCAAGTAATTACTGATTTTAAAATATGGATGAAGTCAGCAACAAATGAGATTAATAAAGAATTAGATAAAATAATTAAAAGAACGCTTAAAATTGCAGAAAAAAATATTGAAACAATCATGCCTGGATTTACACATTTAAAAAATGCTCAAGCAATTTCATTTGCTCATTATTTAATGGCTTATGTTGAAATTTTTAATAGAGACAAAAAAAGATTTTCAAATAATTTAGAAAATTTAAATGAGAATCCCCTTGGTGTTGCTGCTTTAAGCGGAACCTCATTCAATATCGATAGAAACTATACAAGTAAGAAATTAGGCTTTAAAACTCCAACTAATAATTCTATAGATACTGTATCCGATAGAGATTTTGTTTTAGATTTTTTATACAGTTCTTCAGTTTGTTCAATGCACATATCCAGAATATCTGAAGAGCTTATAATATGGAGTTCAGATGGGTTTAATATAATAAACTTGTCAGATAAAATCGTAACTGGTTCATCTATAATGCCACAAAAAAAGAATCCTGATTTATTAGAGTATCTAAGAGGTAAGTCTGGTTTAATGTATGGCAATTTATTTTCTATGTTAACTATACTTAAGGGACTTCCACTATCCTATTTTAAAGATTTACAAGACGATAAAGAAATAATATTTAAATCTTTTGATACCTTAATAAATTGCCTAAAAATTTTTGAAGAAGTTCTAATCAACTTTAGCCCAAATAAAAAAAAAATGTTAGAACTTGCAAACCATGGTTTTATAACAGCGACAGATTTAGCAGATTATCTGGTTAAAAATCATTCCATGTCTTTTAGAAAAGCTTATCAAAAAACTGCAGAAATAGTAAATTTTGCAGAAAAAAGAAAAAAAAGATTAGATGAACTATCAATCCAAGAACTTCAGAAAATTGAACCTAAATTATCAAATGATGTTTTAAAAATATTTAATTTGAAAAATTCTATAAATTCTAAAAAATCATATGGAGGAACAGCTTTTGATAATATAAAAAAAATGATAGTAAAATATAAAAATAAGCTATGATTAAAAAAATTTTTCTAATTATTCTATTTTCAATAATTTTAATTTCATGTGGTAAAAAAGGAGACCCAATTTACAATAATATTGAAAAAAAAGTTGATAAATTTAGTACCAAAATAAATATGGTATGATGAAATATATTAATAAGGAATTAACAATAGAAAATTTTAGAATTAAAAATTTAGCAAAAAAATTTACTACTCCGATTTATTGTTATTCCTTTAATAAACTAAAAGAGAATATTCAAAACTTTAAGAATAATTTTAAATCAATCAATCCCTTAATTTGTTTTTCTGTAAAATCAAATTCTAATACAAAATTGCTACGCGAAATAAGTAAGTTTGGATTAGGTGCAGATGTTGTGTCTGCAGGCGAGTTAATGAAAGCCCTTTTAGCTGGAATTAAACCTAATAAAATTGTTTTTTCTGGAGTTGGCAAAACTTCAAAGGAACTTAATTTTGCAATAAATAAAAAAATACTATTGATTAATACAGAGTCAAAAAGTGAAATTTTTGAAATTGAAAGAATCGCAAAAATTAAAAAAAAAAAGATTAATATTGGTATAAGATTAAACCCAAATATTGATGCAAAAACCCTAAGTCAAATTTCAACTGGAAAAAAAGAAAATAAATTTGGTGTTGACGAAAAAAAATTTTTAGAATTGGTAAAATATGTTAAAAAATCAAAAAATCTTGATTTAAAATGTTTGAGTGTACATATTGGTAGCCAAATTCTAAATGACGATCCCTATGGTAAAATGTTAGATATTTTAGATAAGGTAATAAAAAAATCAAAACACGTATTTGAATATATTGATTTAGGCGGCGGGATAGGAATTGATTATAATAATAACAATCAAAATCTAAATTTAAACAAATATTCAAGAAATATTGAAAAATTTTTGAAAAACAATAAATCAAAAATTATATTTGAACCAGGCAGATACATTGTTGGAAATATTGCAGTATTAATTTCTCAAATAACCTATATTAAAGAGGGTCATAAAAAAGATTTTGTAATCCTCGATGCTGGAATGAATGATTTGATAAGACCTGCACTATATAATTCTATACATAGAATAATTCCTGTTAAAGCAAAATCAAAATTATCAAATAAAGATTATGAATTTGTAGGTCCAATTTGCGAAAGCACTGACAAATTCCTTACAGTAAAAAAATTTCAAAAATTAGATGAAAAAGATTTAATTATCATATGTGATGTTGGAGCTTATGGAATATCATTAAGTTCAAACTATAATATGAGACCAAAACCCTTTGAAATATTAATCAAAAAATCAAAAATTAAAATTCTTAGTAAAAGACAAAAGCTGTTAGATTTAATGTAGCTTTTGATTTAAATGATAAGAAACATAATATTTACAATATTTTTTTTTACTGGAATATTTATTATTTCAATATTTTTTCTGCCATCTTTTTTTATGCCTCAAAAAATTGTTTTGCTCGGGGGAAAATTAATGGGCTTCTGGACAGGACTGTGTTTAAAAATATTTCTCGCAACTAAAATTGTTATTAAAGGAAAAGAAAATATTATTAAAAATGAAAAATTTTTTATAGCTGCTTCTCATCAATCAATGTTTGAAACATTTTATTTGCAAACAATTTTTAATTCTCCAGTTTTTATTTTAAAAAATGAGTTACTATTAATACCAATTTTTGGTTGGTACTTAAAAAAAATAGGATCTATTTCTATTAAACGAAATAAAGTAACGAAAGATAACCTAGGATTTTTTGAAAATATTTCAAAAATAATAAAAAATTCTAATAGGCCCTTAATAATTTTTCCTCAGGGAACAAGAACACCACCTGAGTCAAGACCAACCTTTAAAAAAGGTATTGGACGAATTTATGTGGAATTAAATATTGCTTGCCAGCCAGTTGCTATTAACTCGGGTTATGTTTGGCCTAAAAATGGATCTATGAAAGCGAATAAATCAATAACGATATCTATATTAAAACCTATAGTTTCTGGGTTAACTAAAGATGATTTTATCAAAACTATTGAAAAAAATATTTATTACGAATTAGATTTGATGAATTAACCCTTCATCGGCATCACAACAAAAATACTATCAAAATCAGCCGGATCTCTGACGAGTGCTGGAGAACCAGAGTCATTAAAAAAAATTTCCACACGATCCCCATTTATCTGAGAGGCAATATCTATGAGATATCTAGAATTAAAACTAATCTCTAAATCATATTCAAATTTCACACTTAAAGTTTCTTTTCCATCACCACTGTTAGCATTATTTACTGAAAGGTTTAAAACATCTTTGGACAAATTAAATTTAACACCATCTTTTTTATCAAGTGATACAGATGCAACTCTATCTACAGAATTTAAAAATAACTTTAAATCAATCTCTAATTTTTTGTGATTATTTTTAGGTATTACTTGAATGTAATTTGGAAATTTTCCATCAATAAGTTTTGAGATAAGAATGCTATTATTTAATTCAAATTTTATTTTAGATTTCCTATTGGAAATCTTAATATTTCCATCATGTGTATCTAAAAGAGAACAAAGCTGAAAAATAGTCTTTTTGGGCAAAATTACTGGTTCAAAATCAATTTTTTTATCCAATCTAATTTTTGAAACCGACATTCTGTGACTGTCTGTTGCAACGGCAGTCAAATAATTCTTTCCCTCCACTTCAGTTTGATGAAAATAAATTCCACTTAAATAATGCCTAGTTTCATCATTAGAAATAGAAAATTTACATTTATTAAGAAGTTTTAAAAATTGCTTAGATTTTATTGAAAATTCATTATCATTAAAATTTTCATCTGTTAAAGGAAATTCTGATGCACTAATACAATTTAAATTAAAAATAGACTTTTCTGACTCGACCTGTAGCTTACTAATATCTGTTAGCGATAAATTAATTTTTTTACCTGAAGTAAATTTTCTTATGATATCATACATAATAGAGGAAGTGGTAGTGATTTTTCCTTCTTCAAAAATTTCTACATTATTCAACTGATGAATAAAGATTAAATCTAAATCTGTCGCTGTTATTGTTAGTTTAGAATTATTTGCATCTAATAATATATTTGACAAAATTGGAAGAGTGCTTCTTTTTTCTATAACTCCTTGACAATAATTTAATGCTTGTTGAAAATCTTGCTGATTAACGTTAAATTTCATTTTCTTTATTATTATAAAGTATTTGGTTTTTTAAATTATTAATACTATCAACCATATCAAGATTACGTTCTTTTAATTTTTCAATCGTTTTAACTGAGTGTATGATGGTAGTATGATCTCTGTTAGAAAATTCTCGACCTATCTCTGGCAAGGATTTAGAAGTTAAAATTTTAGTTAGATAGATAGCTATTTGCCTTGGTCTAACAAGATACCTAGATCTTCTTGAAGACAACATTTCGTTTTTACTAATTTTAAAGTATTTACAAACTAAAGTTTGTATCAAATCGATTGTAACTTTATTTTCACCTAAATTTAATAAATCCCTAAGTATTATTTTAGTTTCAGTTAAATTTGGCACCTTGTTATAAATTCTTGAAAATGAGATTATTCGATTTATCGCTCCAACTAATTCCCTTACGCTTGCTTTTATCTCGTTGCTTATAAAGTCCTGAATTTCTCTAGAAATTTTAAATTGGTCAGAATTTAAACTATTAAAATCTTCAACTTTACTCTCAACAATTTTTTTTCTTAAATCGTTATCAGGGTTTTGGATATCAACTACTAAACCTCCCGAAAATCTCGATTTAATTCGATCTTGAATTCTTGATAATTTATTAGGCGCCCTATCGGCAGATACAATTATTTGTGAACCTTTGTCCAACAACGCATTAAATGTATGAAAAAACTCCTCCTGCATTGCTTCTTTACCACTAATAAACTGAATATCGTCTATTAACAAAACATCAGTATTTCTAAAATAATCTTTAAACTTAACCATATCATTTGATTTTATTGATTTAACAAATTGATACATAAAACGTTCAGCTGAAATAAACATTACTTTGCTATTTTTTTTTAATTCAAAACCAATGGCATTTAAAAGATGAGTCTTACCCATTCCAACACCACTATAAATATAAAGTGGATTGTAATGAGACGTATCCTCTACAACTTTTAATGACGCTTCATATGCTAGTTTATTACTTGATCCAGTTATGAAATTGTCAAATCTCTTGTTAGGGTCAATTCTGTTATATTGTAAATAGGAGTCTTTAATAAACGCAATATTTTCACTACTATCTATTGTTTTTAAATTAATTTTTTCAAAATTATTAGCAGGTGAGTTTTGCTCAGAAATTTTGAACTCTATTCTAATAATATCTTTTTTATATTTTTTTATTATTTGTAAAATTTGATCTAAATATCTTGATGTAATCCAATCGCGAATGAATCTTGTAGGAACTGACAGAAGAATATAATTATTAAATTCATCTAAAAAACTTATTTTTTTAAGCCAGCTTTCATAAATATTTATCCCTAATTTGTTTTTTAAATCTGTTTGAATAATATTCCAATCAAAATCCGCTACTTTAAGTGAATTTAAATTATTATTTATTGAGTTATTCATAAATTTTTTGAGAAATATTTATTAGACCCAATTTTTAAATTTTGCAAGAAATTATAAAAAAAATAAATTTAAAAAATAAAATCTCAGATTGTAATTTTTTTTATAATTACAAATTAGGAGGGAAAATAAAAATTTAATTAATAAAATCATAGATTGAAATTTCTCACACAATTTTAAAATTAAAATTTAAAAAATAAAATTTATAATTGAATTTTTTTTTTTTTATTTACTAAGTCTATATATAGCGAGTAAATAAAAAAAAATTATATATCAGGTATATTTAAGAGTTGAAATTTCTTACCTTTATAAGTTGTATTTTAATAAGCGACTTAAATTTAGAAACTATATCGCAAAAATTTTTTTTGTAATTCTAGAAATATTCCTAGAAGCGTTTTTTTTTTTTATAATACCTGTTTTAGCAATCTTCATAAGCTCTGAATTGAAGCTTGGTAAAAATTTTAAAGCTTCATCCTTTTTTTTGGACTCAATTAAAACTTTCATTTTTTTTAAAGCATTTTTATATCTACTTTTCCTTACTTTATTAACAATTGTCTGCTTAGCTATTTTTCTAATTGTTTTAATTGCTGATTTGGTGTTCGCCATAATAGCAGGGGGTATAACTTGAGAATTTATTTCGGTCAATCAAATAATTAATTATTTTTGACAAGAATTACAAAAAAAAGTTGATCTTTTTGAAATAATATTTTTTGAAATTAAATTAGTACATCCGTTAGTTTTACAAACTAATCCCTCTCTTTGATAAACATTAAAATTTTTTTGAAAGTTTCCCTCAACGCCAGATGTATTTTTAAAATTTTGTATACTTGATCCACCTTTTTCAATAGCTTTTAATAAAACTTTTCTAGAATAATAAATAATTCTATTACAATCTGGTTTACTTAACAAATTTGCATTCTTTGAAGGATTTATTTTGCTTAAAAATAAAATTTCGTTTGCATAAATATTTCCAATACCTGAAACAAAATTTTGATCAATTAAAAAATTTTTAATATTTTTTTTTCTTTTATTAAAATAATTATAAACATAATCTGTATTAAATTTATTATCAAAAGGTTCTGGACCTAAATATTTAAATCTTTTTTTTAGTTCTTCTTTATTTTTAATAATTTGAATAAAACCAAAACGCCTTGGATCATTATAAATTACTCTAAAATTATTAAATATAATTTCCACGTGATTATGCTTTTTGGGTAAAAATGGTGATTTGTAAAAACTAGTATTTGTAAGTCTTGATAATTTTTTTTTATCTATTATGTGAATAGTTCCTGACATTCCTAAATGAATCATGCAAAAACTATTGTCAGAAATATTTAAAATTAAGTATTTTGAATATCTATCTACCTTGATTATTTTTTTTTTTTTTAAATAACTCTCAAAATTTAATGGTATTTTAAATCTTAAATTTCTATTTCTTATAATTACTCTCAAAATCTTTTTGTGTTTTATTTTCTTATTAAGAGATTGTCTAACAATTTCTACTTCTGGTAATTCTGGCATTTGTCACTATATTGATAATAAAAAAAAATTTATGCAACAACATCTTCAAAATAAAAAAGGATTAGTGCAAAATGTATTTAACCAGGTCTACGATAAATATGATCTAATGAATGATTTTATTTCATTAGGTATTCATAAAATCTGGAAAAAAACTCTCATAAATATTATGAACCCATCTTCTTTGAATAAAAAATTAATTGATGTCGCGTGCGGTACAGGGGATATAGGAAAACTTTTTTTAGATAATACTAAAAAGACTTGTCAAGTTACATGTGTAGACCCAAACCGTAACATGATAAATAAGGCCAAACAAAAATTATCTAATTATAAAAATATTCAATGGAAAATTTCCAACGCTGAAAATCTCCCTTTTAATGATAATTCATTTGATTACTATACTATTAGCTTTGGTTTAAGAAATGTAAAAAATTTAAATCAAGCTCTAACGGAGGCATATCGAGTTTTAAAACCTGGGGGAAGATATTTATGTTTAGAATTTTCAAAAATACAAAATTCTAATTTAAATTTTATTTACAAAAACTACTCTAAGATTATTCCTTTAGTTGGAAAATTTATAACTGGTAATAGTCAACCTTATAAATATTTAATTAATAGTATTGAAGATTTTATTAATCAAGAAGAACTTATTATATTAATGCAAAAAAGTAATTTTAAAAAATGTTCATTTAGAAACTTAAGTGGTGGATTAGTTTCTATACATAGTGGATGGAAGTTTTAGTGTTTAAAAAATTATATATATTATTTAAATTAGGAAGAAAAGTTGGAAAATCAGATATTATAAATATTATATCAAACTTTCAAAAATTACCAATTTCGATAACTATTTTATTTAAATTATTATCTACTTCTTTTTTTGAAAAAAAAGACTGTGATTTAAACAAAACTGAAGGTGAAAAACTTTCAAGCTCGCTTCAGTCTATGGGAACTACATTCATAAAACTGGGACAGTTTTTGGCAACTCGACCTGATATAATTGGCGAAAATTTATCAAAAAATTTAGAGAACTTGCAAGATCGATTACCTCCATTTTCAATTTACGAGGCAAAAGAAATTATCAAACAAAACCTTGGTCAAAACTCCTATAATTCTATAATTAATTTAAGCGAACCAATTGCTGCTGCTTCAATAGCTCAAGTTCATAAAGCCCAGATTAAAGACAATGGAATAATTAAAGATGTTGCAATTAAAATTTTAAGACCAAATATTAAAAAAATTTTTAATGAAGAGATAGATGCATTGATGTTATTTGCTTACTTTATTGAGTCATTTATCAAAAAAACAAGAAGATTAAAATTAATTGAAGTTATTTTTTTATTAAAAGAAATAACTAATCTTGAAATGGATTTAAGGTTTGAAGCGGCCGCGGCTAGTGAATACGCCGAAAATACTAAGAATGATGCGGGTTTTAGAGTTCCTAAAATTTACTGGAATTTTACTAGTGAAAGTGTCATGACACTTGATTGGATCGATGGTGTCTCAATTAGAGAAACCGAAGAATTAAAAAAAAAGAATTTAGATACCAACACTATAGCTGAAGAAATTATACAACATTTTTTAAGACATGCAGTAAGAGATGGTTTTTTTCATGCTGACATGCATCAAGGAAATATTTTTATTGATTCGAATGGTCAAATTGTGCCAATAGACTTTGGTATAATGGGTCGTCTCGATAAAATAAGTAAAAGATTTTTAGCAGAAATATTATTTGGATTTATTCAAAGAGATTATAAAAAAGTTGCTGAAGTTCATCTACTTGCAGGTTTAGTGCCTAAAGAAGTCTCTATCGATGATCTTGCACAAGCGTTGAGGTCAATTGGAGAGCCAATTTTTGGTCAAGCCGTAAAAGATATTTCTGGAGGAAAATTATTAAAACAATTGTTTGATGTTACAGAAAAATTTAATATGCAAACACAGCCTCAGCTTTTAATGTTGCAAAAAACAATGGTAGTAGTAGAAGGAGTAGCAAGAAGATTAAATCCCGATACAAACATCTGGATCACATCTAAACCTGTACTTGAAAACTGGTTAAGAGAAAACAAAAATCCAATTAATACATTAAACGAAACAATCTCCAAAACTACTGAAGTTATGAAAAAACTACCAGACTTTCCTGAAATCATGGATAAAGCAAATCAAGCATTAACATTTTTAGCAAGTGGACAAATTCCTCAAAATTCTAATTCTTATACCGCTCTAAATAATAAAAAAACTGAAATAATTGCTTTTAGAAATCAATCTATTATTGGTTTATTAATTCTTGTAATTTTCGGACTATTAGTATTTTAATTCTCAAAATGAAAAATTTATCTAATAAAAAAATATTATTTATAATATGCGGTGGCATCTCTGCATATAAATCACTTGAAACAATAAGATTACTAAAAAAAAATAATTATGAAATCAAAACCATTTTAACCAAGAGTGCCAAAGAGTTTATTACACCTCTTTCTGTAGCATCTTTATCAAAAGGAAAAGTATATGATGATCTTTTTAATGTAGAAAATGAGACAGAAATGAGTCATATCGCTCTTTCAAGATGGGCAGATGTGATTATTACTGCTCCTGCAACTGCAAATACTATCTCAAAATTAGCTCAAGGATCGTCTGATGACTTAGCTTCTACGGTAATTCTTGCATCAAATAAGCAAGTGTATTTAGTGCCAGCTATGAATGTAAGAATGTGGGAACATTCATCTACCAAGCAAAATACCGAAAAATTAAAACATTATGGATATAAAATTATTGGACCAGAAATAGGAGAAATGGCATGTGGAGAATATGGTAGAGGTAAAATGTCAGATCCTTCAAAAATTGTGGATGAAATTAATAGATATTTTTTTGAAAAAAATAAAAATAAAAAATTTAAAGCCTTGGTTACTGCTGGTCCAACGTATGAATATATTGATCCAATAAGGTTTATAACCAATAAATCAAGTGGCAAACAGGGTTATGAAATTGCAAATTCTCTTTCCAGGAAAGGTTTTCAAACAACTCTTATTTCTGGTCCATCAATTCTAAGCGTTGATGAAAATATTAATTTAATTAAAGTTGAAACTGCAGATGAAATGTTTACTGAGACACAAAAAAATTTGCCAGTTGATGTTGCAATTTTTTCAGCTGCCGTTGCTGATTTTAAAATCTCTGAGAAGTATAAATATAAAATTAAAAAACGAGATGGGCTAAACTTAAAACTAGAAAAAAATGTTGATATATTAAAGTATGTTTCAAATCATAATTCTATGCGACCAAAACTTACTATCGGATTTGCAGCTGAAACAAACGATCTAGAAAAAAATGCTGAAAAAAAGTTATCTGAAAAAAATTGTGATTGGATTATTGCTAATGATGTATTAAATAATTCAATTGGTTTCAACTCAGATTTTAATGAAGTTACAATCTTTTATAAAAACCAAAAAATAAAAAAAGAAAACCTAACCTACAAAAAAAAATCTGAAATATCAGAGGAAATAGTTGATAGAATAATCAATCAATTAAATTCATGACAAAGGTACTTATTAAAAAACTATATCCTTCTGTCAAAATACCTACTTATAAAACTAATGGGGCCTCCGGTGTGGATTTAATGGCGTATCTTAAAGAACCTGTAAGATTAAAACCTAACTCATCTTGCCTAGTACCAACTGGAATTTCTGTAGCTTTTTCTAAAGATTTTGAAATACAAATTAGATCTAGATCTGGACTAGCGGCTAAAAATAATATCTGTGTCTTAAACTCACCTGGGACAATAGATAGTGATTATCGAGGAGAGATTAAAGTAATACTTTTCAATCAAGGAAATAAAATATTTTTAATCCAAAACAAAGATAGAATTGCTCAAATGATTTTAGTTCCAGTATTCAAAATGCAATTTGAAGAAGTTGAAAATCTACCTGAAACGATAAGAGGAGAGGGTGGTTTTGGTTCAACTGGAAGATGAGCTTTGAACTAAATAAAGTTTTAATTGAAAGATTTTCGAGACAAATAGTTTTGAAAAATATTGGAATAGTTGGTCAAAGAAAGATTTTAAATTCCAAAGTATTAATTATAGGCGCAGGTGGATTAGGTTGTTCTGTAGCGGAATTTTTAACAAGAGCTGGGGTTGGTACGATAGGTATAATTGATTATGATTTAGTAAACCTCTCTAATATTCATAGACAGAGTCTCTATAATGAAAAAGATTTAGAAAAATTGAAAGTGAAAGTTTCGCAAGAAAAATTAAAATTAATAAATTCTCAAGTAAAAATTAATATTTATAAGCAAAAAATAAATTATAAAAACTTTAGTAAAATTATTCAAAACTATGAATATATAGTTGATGGATCTGATAATTTTGAAACCAAATTTTTAATAAATGATTTTAGTTTAAGGTTTAAAAAAAATCTTATAACAGGTGCTATTAGCAAATTTGATGGACATATTTTTTCATTTAATTTTCTAAAAAAAAACAGTCCATGTTTAAGATGTTTTTATCAGGAAGAGAAAATTTCAAATGATATTTTTAATTGTGAATTTGATGGAGTATTGGGAACAGTAGCTGGAATAGTTGGAACCATGCAAGCTAATGAAGTATTAAAACAGATATTAAATATAGGCCAAAATCTTAATGGCTTTATTTTAATTTTAGATTTACTTAATCTAAACTTTAGAAAAGTAAGATTAATGAAGAAAAAAAAATGTTTATGCAACTAATTCTTAAAAGTATGTTAATAATTTTTTTTTCATTTTTTTTTTCTGCTAATAGTTTTTGTGAAGAAATTTTTTATTCATTAAAAAAAAATAAAGTTAATGTCCGATATGGCCCAGGTTTTGAATTTGAGGTTAAGTACATTTATAATAAAAAAAATCTTCCTGTAAAACAACTTGATAAAAAAGAAAATTTTAGAAGAATAATAGATTTTAAAAATAATAGTGGATGGATACATATATCACAATTGCAGCAATCTAACTCAATCATCGCAACTCAAGATAAAATTCTATTTAAAAAACCCTCAAAATTTTCAAAACCAATTGCACAAATAAAAAAAGGACGCTTATTAGTAGTTCAAAAATGTGAAAAAAAATGGTGCAAAATTAAATCTGACGATTTGAATGGATGGGTTGATACCATCAATATTTGGGGTTTAGTTAATAATTAATTTTTATTTAAACGGATTTTCTAGCACACACGCAACTAAGTGTATTCTATCCTGCTCACCGCCATTAAAAAAATTATGGTATTTAGTAGTATTAGTAATAGTCACAGTTCCATCAGCTGGCAGATGTTTAGCAATATTTTCGATCACCATAGAACATCCTAAATTGGTGATAATTGGGATATGCAATCTGGGCTCTGGATCTTTATGCCAACTAAGAGTAGATCTTGGTTCCTTTAGCAACAATCTCACTCTACCAAGTTTAAATCTCTTACTTATCGTATCATATACTTCTTTAAAATAAGTGTTATGGAATTCGGGTATTAATTGAGTATATTTAGACTCATCTATATCAAAATCTCTAGATACTTCTTTTCCAGTTTCATCAGGAATTGTCCAATATTTTCCTCTGATATTATGACCCTTTATGGATTCTTCGTCATTAGGTATTTGATTTAAAGGTATGGCACCAAAATGGGTTATGCCTGGAGAGTTAAATTTTTTTTTTTTTAATATTATTTCTAGGTCAGACCTTAGTCTTTTTATATCAAACAAAAGGTTTGGTACTTGATAAAAATCATCAAAAGAAACTTGGGTCATGATTTAATTTTTTTTTAATGAAGATCAAAACGATCTGAATTCATGACTTTAGTCCAAGCTAAGATAAAATCATTTAAAAATTTATCATACGCATCATCAGTAGCGTAAACTTCAGCTAAAGCTCTAAGTTGAGAGTTAGATCCAAATATTAAATCAACTCTTGTACCGCTCCATTTAACTTTATTAGTTTTTCGATCTTTACCATGGAAAATTTCCTCTTTTTTCGAAGTCTCTTCCCATTTAATATTCATATCAAGTAAATTAACAAAAAAATCATTTGTAAGCTTACCTGGATTTTTTGTAAATACTCCATGATCTGAGTTATCAAAATTAGTTCCTAAAACTCTCATCCCACCAACTAAAACTGTCATCTCAGGAGCTGTTAGTTTTAATAATTGAGCTTTATCAATTAACAATTCCTCAGCCACGGCTGACTTATCACCATTTGCATAATTTCTAAAGCCATCTGCAAGAGGTTCGAGTAAGCTAAACGAATGAATATCAGTTTGGTCTTGCTCAGCATCTCCTCTTCCTGGCTTAAAAGGGACATTTACTTTTTTACCAGCAGCTTTTGCTGCTTTTTCGATCCCTACCGATCCACCTAAAACAATTAAATCAGCTAATGATACATATTTTGATTTAATGTTAAATGACTTTTGTATTTTCTCGTAAGTATTAATCACTTTTAATAATGAAGGCGGATTGTTAACTTTCCAATTCTTCATTGGCAACAATCTTATACGAGCACCATTTGCTCCACCTCTTTTATCTGAGCCTCTAAAAGTTGACGCTGAAGCCCATGCTATAGAAACAAGCTCTGATACGGACAACCCTGAATTTTCAATTTTTTTCTTTAAGAATTTAATATCATTATTTTTAAGTTTATATTTTGTTTCTGGAATAGGATCTTGCCAAATTAAATTTTCTTTTGGAACTTCAGGACCTAAATAATTTACTTTAGGACCCATGTCTCTGTGAGTTAATTTAAACCAAGCTCTTGTAAATGCATCTGCAAACTCATCTGGGTTTTGGTGGAAGTGTCTTGAAATTTTTTCAAAATTTGGATCCATTTTTAAGGAAAGATCTGTTGTTTGCATCATTGGAAGATTTTGCTTGCCCTTAATATGAGCATCCGGTGTCATTTCTATATCTTTACCATTTTTTTTTGGTCTCCATTGATATGCACCTGCTGGGCTTTTTGTTAATTCCCATTGATATCCAAATAAATTATCAAAATAACCCATGTCCCATTGAATAGGATTGGAGGTCCAAGCTCCCTCTATTCCGCTGCTAATAGTGTCAGCTCCTAATCCACTTTTATAGTTGCTATTCCACCCAGTTGCTTGATCTTGAATTTTTGATCCTTCAGGCTCAGGCCCTTTATGAAACTCTGGCGCTGCACCATGAGATTTACCAAAAGTATGTCCCCCTGCAACTAATGCGACTATTTCGTAATCATTCATCGCCATTCTACCAAAAGTTTCTCTAATATCTCTTGCAGACTTTATAGGATCTGGATTACCGTCAGGTCCTTGCGGGTTAACGTAAATGAGGCCCATTTGAACTGCACCTAATGGGTTTTCAAGTTCTCTTTTATTGTTGTATCGATTATTGGCTAACCATTGTTTTTCCGAACCCCAATAAATATCATCTTCTGGTTCCCATATATCTTCTCTTCCAGCCCCAAAACCAAAAGTCTTGAGTCCCATAGATTCAATCGCAACATTTCCAACTAATATAAATAAGTCAGCCCAAGAAATTCCTCTTCCATATTTTTTCTTAATAGGCCAAAGTAATAATCTTGCTTTGTCTAAGTTAACGTTATCTGGCCAGCTATTTAATGGAGCAAACCTTTGATTACCAGTTCCAGCACCACCTCTACCATCGCCGGTTCTGTAAGTGCCTGCTGCATGCCACGCAAGACGCACCATCAATGGACCGTAATGACCATAATCTGCAGGCCACCAGCTTTGTGAGTTGGTTAATAACTTTTCAATATCTCTTTTTAAAGATTTATAATTTATTTTTTTAAATTCTTTTTTATAATCAAATTTTTTATCAAACGGATTAACAAGTTCGGAATGTTGACTTAGAATTTTTAAATTTAAGCTATTAGGCCACCAATCTCTATTAGTTTGACCTTTGCCAGTAGGACTCTTTTGAGGAATGCCTTCTCCGTGATATGGGCATTTGCTAATCTCGTTTCTTATTTCACTACTCATTTAAATGAATTTTATTGTTATATCTAGTTTATAATCATTCTAAAAAAGAAATCAAGAGTAAAATTCCAAAAATTGATAAAAAATTATTTATTTTCAATTTTTACAAGAATTTCAACAGAGCTTATAGTCTTTCCTGGTAAAGTTTTTTTTATTTCTATTTTTTCAACTTGATCATTATTTAGATCGATAAGTTCTTTTGTAGACTCATCAAAAAAATGGTGATGATGGGAAACATTAGTATCATAATAATGATGAATTGTGTCGATATTCAGTTGTTTTAAATAACCAGATTTTTTAAATGCATGAACAGTGTTATAAACTGTTGCGACTGATATTTTTTTTTCGTCATATTTTTGATTTAATGTCTCGACCAAATCTTTAACTAAAAAATGAAAAGTTTTATCTCTATCAAACAATATTTTGCAAATTCTTAATCTTTGTTTGGTAGGCCTCAGTCCAGAAGCCCTTAATTTGTCCTCAAAATTCACAATTATCCTTTTTTTATAACGATTCTAAAGTATTTCTATATTTTATTTATTTTAAATCAAGTATTAAGATTACTCAAATTTTATGAAAAAAAACTCATATTCGTATGATGAACTTATAAATTGTGGGAATGGTGGACTTTTTGGTCCAGGCAATGCCAAGTTACCCCTTCCACCTATGCTCATGTTTGATAGAATAATTGAAATTAGGGACAATAATGGAGCTTTTAACAAAGGATTTGTAAAAGCAGAATTGGACATTAAAGCTAATCTTTGGTTTTTTAATTGTCACTTTAAAGATGACCCTGTTATGCCCGGTTGTTTGGGGCTTGATGCGATGTGGCAGTTAGTCGGATTTTATCTAGGATGGCTTGGAAATCCTGGAAAAGGAAGAGCTTTAGGGGTTGGAACTGTGAAATTTATTGGAGAGGTTTTAAGAAATGTTAAAAAAATTCAATATGAAATTAATATGAAAAAAATAATCTCACCAGGTGGAACTACCGTAGGTCTTGCAAACGGTATTGTTATGGCAGACAATAAAAAAATATATTCGGCTGATAGTTTAAAAGTAGGTTTGTTTAAATAATGAATTAAGTAATGAGAAGAGTAGTTATTACAGGTATTGGAATTGTTTCTTGTTTAGGAAATAATCAACAAGAAGTTTATAAATCATTGATTGACTCTAAATCAGGCATATCTTTTTCTGAGGAATATAAAGAACTTAATTTAAAAAGTACCATTCATGGAAAACCAAATATAAAGCTTGAGGATCACATAGATAGAAAAACTATTAGATTTATGGGTTCTGGCTCTGCCTATAATTATATCGCGATGAAAGAAGCCATCAAAGACTCTGGTCTAGAGAATAGTGAAGTGAGTAATTTTAAAACTGGAATTGTAATGGGTTCAGGTGGTCCATCAATTGAAAACGTTGTTACCTCAGTTGATAAAACTAGAGCTAAAACTCCGAAACTTATGGGACCTTTCATCGTTCCAAGAACTATGGCAAGCACCTCCTCTGCTACTCTAGCGGTGCCTTTTAAAATTAAAGGTGTAAATTATACCATGAGTTCAGCATGTGCAACGAGCGGTCACTGTATAGGTCACTCAATGGAACTGATTCAAATGAAAAAACAAGATATTGTTTTTGCAGGTGGAAGCGAGGAGCTTCACTGGGCAATGACTGCAATGTTCGATGCCATGACAGCATTATCCTCAAAATATAATAGCACTCCTGAAAAAGCTTCAAGAGCATATGATAAAACTCGAGATGGCTTCGTAATTGCTGGTGGTGGTGGTGTTTTGGTACTTGAAGAATATGAACATGCAAAAGCAAGAGGTGCTAAAATATACGCTGAATTAACAGGATATGGAGCGACTTCTGACGGACACGATATGGTTGCTCCATCTGGTGAGGGTGCCGAAAGATGTATGAAAATGGCTTTAGCTACTACAAAAAACAAAATTGACTATATCAATACTCATGGAACATCCACACCAGTAGGTGATATTACTGAATTAAAAGCGATTGGAGAAGTTTTTAAAAATCAAATACCTAAAATTAGCTCAACAAAATCTTTATCTGGTCATCCTTTGGGTGCTGCCTCAGTACACGAAGCTATTTATTGTTTAATAATGATGAAAAATAATTTTATTACTGCATCGGTTAATATTAATGAAATGGATGATGAAGCTAAAAAATATCCAATTATTACTAAAGTGGAAAAAAGCGTTGCTTTAAATGCTGTTATGTCTAATAGTTTTGGTTTTGGTGGAACAAACGCATCTTTAATTTTTGAAAAAGTATAATTATGAGTTTAATGAAAGGTAAAAAAGGATTAATCATGGGAGTTGCCAATGAAAGATCTATCGCTTGGGGGATCTCACAAAAACTTTTTGAAGCTGGAGCTGAACTTGCATTTACTTATCTTGGTGATGCATTAAAAAAAAGAGTTATTCCCCTTGCTGAAAAATTAAATTCAAAACTAACATTTAGTTGCGATGTTGAAAAAAAAGATGAAACTATTAAACTTTTTGAAAATATCAAATTACATTGGGATCAAATTGATTTTGTGGTCCATGCTATAGCCTTTTCAGATAAATCAGAATTATCTGGTGAATACCTTAATACAACTAGAGAAAACTTTTTAAAAAGTATGTTAATCTCGTGCTTCTCGTTTACTGAAGTTGCAAAAGAAGCATCAAAAATAATGAAAACTAATGGCAGTTTATTAACCTTAAGTTATGAGTCTATCAGAACTATTCCAAATTATAATGTTATGGGAGTCTGTAAAGCAGCTCTTGAGGCAAGTGTTAAATATCTTGCAAGAGATTTAGGTAAAAAAAATTTGAGGGTAAATGCAATTAGCGCCGGACCCATTAAGACGTTAGCAGCTTCTGCTATTGGAGATGCAAAATTTTTATACAAATGGAATGAGGATCATTCTTTTTTAAAAAAAAATGTTGATATTAATGATATTGGAAACTCAGCTTTATATTTGTTAAGTAACCTTGCTGGAGGCGTTACTGGTGAAATTCACTACGTAGATGCTGGCTATAATAAGGTTGGTATGCCAGATCCAAAAAATATAGTACAAAAATAACTGAAAATTAAATAATTTATTTTATTAATATTGAATATAAATTATTTAAAGCAAGCCACTCTACTATCAATAAGTAACAATTAAATTGCTGTTATTTTACTTAAGCTAATGCTTGTTTTATGGAAAGCTTAACTTTACCTCTATCAAATCCAATCACTTTGACTTTTACCTCATCACCTTCTTTAATAATATCCGAAACTCTAGCAACTCTTTTTTCAGAAAGTTCTGAAATATGTACCAATCCATCTTGTTTTCCCAAAAAATTTACAAATGCACCAAATTCCACAATTTTCATCACTTTTCCATTATAGATTTTATTCATTTCAGCTTTTGCCGTGATATCTTTAATCATTTGCATGGCTACATTTCTAGACTCTTCATCTGGTGCAGCAACTGTCACTATACCTTCGTCATTGATATCAACTTTAGCACCTGATTTTTCAACAATTTCTCTAATTGTTGCACCACCTTTACCAATTACGGCTGCAATATCCTTTTTATCAACATTAATTTGTTCCATTTTTGGGGTATGTTGACCAACATTAGCTCTTGGAGATGAAATAACTTTATTCATTTCAGCCAAAATATGAATTCTTCCTTCTTTAGCTTGGTTTAACGCTTGCTCCATAATTTCAAATGTAATACCAGTAATTTTTATATCCATTTGAAGTGAAGTAATACCATTTTTAGTGCCAGCAACTTTAAAATCCATATCACCTAAATGATCTTCGTCACCCAAAATATCTGACAAAACTCTAAATTCATCCCCTTCTTTAATTAATCCCATTGCAATGCCTGCAACTGGCTCTTTTATTGGAACGCCCGCATCCATTAATGCAAGTGAACTACCACAAACGGTTGCCATTGAAGACGAGCCATTGGACTCGGTAATCTCAGATACTATTCTAAAAGTATATGGAAATAATTCTTTAGAAGGAAGAGAGGAATTTATTGCTCTCCAAGCTAATTTACCATGGCCGATTTCTCTTCTTCCAGTTCCTATTCTTCCAGTTTCACCAACTGAAAAAGGTGGAAAATTATAGTGAAGCATAAATCGCTCTCTTTGTAAGCCATCTAAATTTTCTATTCTTTGTTCGTCGTCAGTCGTTCCTAGAGTGACAACTACAATTGCTTGTGTTTCTCCTCTTGTGAATAATGCTGAACCGTGTGTTCTTGGCAAAATTCCAACCTCACAAGAAATAGGTCTTATATCTGATAAGCCTCTCCCATCAATTCTATTTTTATTTTTGATGATATCAGTTCTAACAATTGATTTTTCAAGATTTTTTAATTCATAATTAATATCTAGGGCAGAATAATTTTGATTATTTTCAAAAAGTTTTTGTGCTTTATTTGAAACTTCTGAAATTTGATTTGATCTGTCTTGTTTATTTCTTGTTGCAAAAGCTTTGGTTAGATCCTCTTTGAACTCATCTTCTAGTATTTTTTTAACTTCTGATAAATCTTTCTTTTCAACTATCCAACTAGGTTTTTTACACTCCTTGGCAAGCTCCTCAATCATTTCAATTACTGGAACGAACCCTTTGTGACCAAATTTGACTGCATTTAGCATTTCTTGTTCTGTTAAGCCATTTGCTTCAGACTCAACCATAAGAACAGCATCTTTAGTGCCTGCTACAACTAGGTCTAGACTAGATTTTTCTAGTTGAGATTTAGAGGGATTTAACAAGTATTTACCATCAACAAAACCAACTCTTGAAGCACCAACAGGACCCATAAAAGGTAAACCTGAAATTGCTAATGCTGCAGATGAGGCTATAATTGCCAAAATGTCTGGCTGATGTTCTTTGTCGTAAGAAATTACTGTTGGCAATAACTGAACTTCATTTTTGAATTGATCAGGAAATAAAGGGCGGATTGGCCTGTCAATTAATCTCGAAATTAATGTTTCGCTCTCGGTGGGCCTTGCCTCTCTTTTAAAGTATCCTCCTGGAATTTTACCTCCTGCATAATATTTTTCTTGGTAATTCACTGATAATGGAAAATAATCTACATCTGGATTAATTTTTTTTGCCCCAACAACGGTTGCTAGAATGATTGTTTCACCTGATGTAGCGATTATTGCTCCGTCCGCTTGTCTTGCTATTTTACCTGTTTCTATACTTATTTTTCTTCCTGCTACTTCTATTTCCTTTTTATATATTTTATACATTTAATTTCCATTTCGTTCTATCTATTTTCTCAGATCCAACTTTGTTATTATATTTTTGTAAGAGTCTATCTTGTTATTTTTTAAGTATTCTAACAATTTCTTTCTTCTATTTACCGCTCTTAATAAACCAATTGAAGAATGCTTATCTTTTTTAAATTGTTTAATGTGCTTTGAAAGAGTTTCAATTTTTTCTGTTAATAAAGCAATTTGAATCTCTGAAGACCCAGTATCTTTATCGTGCATTGCTATTTCTTGTATCTTTTTATTCATACCCGGTTTTTCCTATTTATGTGTTTGTTTTATTAAGTTTTCTATTTTTTCTGCATATTCAAAAGACTCGTCTTTTCTAAATAAAAGTTTTGGTAAAAATTTAACAATTACTTTTTTTGATAAAATCTTTCTAATTATAAATGAATATTCTTTTAAAGTTTTAATTACTTGATCGGCGTCCTTTCCACCTAGAGGTAAAACATATGCATTGGCAATTTTCAAATCTTGGCTCATTTTAACCTCAGTAACAGTAATTGTATTCGTTTCTAAATTAGGAACTTTAGCTTCATTTCTAATAAATATCATACTTAAAGACTGCTTAATCAGCTCCCCAACTCTAAGCTGTCTTTGGGTCATTGGTTTTCCTATTCTATCTGACATTAAATTGTTCTTTCTGTTGAGACTACATTAAACGCCTCTATTGTGTCGTTTTTTTGAAAATCCATATAATCTTTAACGGTAATTCCACATTCTTGGCCATTGATGACTTGTTTTACTTGGTTTTTTTCTCGAAATAAAGTTCCAACTTTACCTGTAAATATAATAACTCCATCTCGAATAATTCTAACATTGGAATTACTTGCTATCTCTCCTTCATTAATTTTTAGCCCAGCAACTTTACCAGCACCTGAAACTTTAAATATTTCTAAAATCTGTGCTGTACCAATAATTTTTTCTTGAACATCAGGTGTTAACAATCCTGACATTCTTTTTTTAACATAATCTAAAACTTCATAAATAATGTTATAATAAGATATTTTTATTTTTTCAATTTCTGCAAGTTTTTTTGCTTCTTTACTTGGTTTTACGTTAAAAGCTATTAAAACGGCATTAGAAGCTTTTGCCAAAGTTACGTCTGTTTCAGTTATCATTCCAATATCTGATAGGATAATTTTTGGTTTTACTTCATCGTGTTTGATTTGGCCAATTGCGCTCTTGATTGCCTCCGATGATCCGTGAACATCTGATTTAATTATCAAGTTCAATTCTGTTATCGATTTATTCGAAAACGCCGACTCTTGAGTAACAAATGTTAGAGGACTCGATCCTTGCTTAGTCTCCTGAGCTCTATTGTCACTTAAATTTTTTGCTTCTTTTTCGTCATTTAAAACAATAAAATCATCTCCTGCTTTTGCAGCACCATTAATTCCCAGGACTTCTACTGGAGTTGATGGAAGTGCTTCATTAATATTTTCGCCTTTATCGTTAATTATTGCTCTAACTTTACCCCACCTTAAACCGCTAACAAAAAAATCACCTTTTTTCAGAGTTCCTGATGTTACAATAATTGTGACTACTGGTCCTCGACCAACATCAATTTTGGACTCTAAAACTACACCATTAGCCTTTGATTCAAAATTAGTTTTTAAATCTAAAATTTCAGCCTGAAGGATTATCGACTCAACTAGTTTATCTAAATTCATTTTTGTTTTAGCTGAAATTTCAACCATCAAGGTTTCTCCTGACAATTCTTCTGCTATCAATTCATACTCAAGTAATTGATTTTTAATTTTCTTTGGATTAGCGTCTGGGAGATCACATTTATTAATTGCTACAACAATTGGTACATTTGCTGCTTTTGCATGTTTAATAGACTCTACTGTTTGGGGTTTTACACCATCATCTGCTGCAACTACTAAAACAACAATATCTGTTAATTTGGATCCCCTCGCTCTCATTTCTGTAAAAGCGGCATGACCTGGAGTATCTATAAATGTTATTTTATTTGATTGACTTTCAATTTGATAAGCACCAATGTGCTGGGTTATTCCACCAAACTCTCCTGATACTACATTTGTGCTTCTCAGAACATCAAGCACCGAAGTTTTTCCATGATCAACGTGGCCCATAACTGTAACAATCGGCGGTCTATTTTTTAAATTTTCTGTTCTTGAATTTTTTATTTTTTGAATGATTTCTTCGGCTTTTTCATCTCTAATTGGATTATGTCCAAACTCCTTAACCAAAAATTCTGCAGTATCAGCTGCTAAATTTTGATTTATTGTTACAGTAACACCCATACCAAACAAATATTTAATTACATTGCTTGATTGTTCTGCCATTCTGTTAGCAAGTTCTCTTACTGTAATTGTTTCAGGAATATTTATATCTCTTTTAACTGGTTTTAAATTTTCTTTTATCTCATTTTTTGTTAGATTTTTACTTTCTTTTAATCTTGCTCTTCTTACAGATGCCAAACTTCTCTCTTTTGCCTCAATTTCATCACTTAATGCTCTAGAGACAGTTAATTTTAATTCTCTTTTTTTTATCCCTATTTTAAATTTTTTTTCTTTCTCTTCACTTTCGCCTTTCAATCTCTTTGTTGCTCTTTGCTCTGCTAGTTTACGTCTTTCGAAATCATTGGAATTAATGGGATCTTTTGGATTTAATATTGGTTTAATTAATATTTCTTTGCTTGTAAAAGATGAAGAAGTTGATTTAGCTCCAGATGGTTTAAAAGATCCACCTCGACTTGGAAATTTATTTGGTTGTTTTTCTATTATTACAGAGTTTTTTCCCTGAGTTTTTACAATTTCAATATTTTGAATTGATTTCTTGGCTATGCCAGAAATTGTTAATTTTGTTTTTTTGTTTTCCATAAATCATCGCTCAATCTTTATAAACTATATCTCTAGCAGACATAATTAATCCGTCTGCTTCAGCTTTTGATAAGGCAAAATCCTCGAAATATCCGTGAATTTTAACTCTTTCACCTTTAACAATATCGTATCCTCCTGTTAATTCATCCGATGCAAGATCAGCAAAATCCTCTAACTTCAAAATTTTTTGTTCTCCCAAAGTTACTAACATACCAGGAGTTAATCCTTTTAAATTAATTAAAGCATCTTCAAGACCTAAATCTTTAATACGTTGTGATATATCCTCTTGATCTTTTTCATAAAATTCTTTAGCTCTTTCAATTAACGCATTTGCAGTATCCTCTTCAATGCCCTCAATTTTGATTAAGTCCGCCACTGTACTATCTTTGATTTCATCAATTGATGAAAAACCTTCTGCAACTAATAACTGACCAAGTGTTTCATCTAATTCTAAATTTTTAACAAAATTTTCAGTTTTTTCTTTGAACTCTAATTGTCTTCTTTCAGAGTCTTCAGCGTCTGTCATTATATTTATTTCATAATTTAATAACTTTGTTGCAAGTCTCACATTTTGACCCCTTCGTCCAATTGCTTTACTTAAATTTTCTTCTGTAAGGATTACGTCGAGTTTTTTTCTCTCTGGATACACGTTTACTCTTTGAACTTCCGCAGGTGATAATGCATTTGAAACCAAAA
>VGCG01000003.1 GCA_016870175.1 Alphaproteobacteria bacterium | reverse complement strand
GACCAGGACATTTAGTTAGAAGTGAATTTGAAAAAGGTGGTGGTGTTCCTTGTTTGATGGCTATTCATCAAAATGGAACTGGTAAAGCAAGAGAATTAGCATTATCGTATGCATCTGCAATTGGTGGTGGAAGATCTGGAATTATTGAAACAACTTTTAAAGATGAATGTGAAACTGATTTATTTGGTGAGCAAAGTGTTCTTTGTGGCGGGTTAGTTGAATTAATTAAAAACGGATACGAAACGTTGGTAGAGGCGGGATATGAACCTGAAATGGCATATTTTGAATGCCTTCATGAGGTAAAATTAATTGTTGATCTTATATATGAGGGTGGAATAGCAAATATGAATTACTCGATCTCAAATACCGCAGAGTATGGTGAATATGTTTCTGGACCAAGAATTATTAATAAAGAAGACACAAAGAAAAAAATGAAAGAAGTTCTAGCCGATATTCAGTCTGGCAAGTTCACAAAACAGTGGATGGAAGAATGTAAAAATGGTCAAAAAAACTTCTTAAAAAAAAGGAAAGAGTTATCAGAGCACTCAATAGAGGTTGTTGGAGCTAAACTTAGAGCTATGATGCCGTGGATCGGCAAAAAGAAGCTAGTCGATAGCGATAAAAGTTGATTAAAAAACATTTATTTTTCTCAATAAATATTTTGCAATATCTATCGTAGATTGTATTATAGGTTTTTCAAATAACATTTATTATGAGGGAAAAAGACAAAATTTTTATATTTGATACTACTATGCGTGATGGCGAGCAGTCTCCAGGCGCATCAATGAGTCTTGAGGAAAAAATTCAAATTGCAAGAGTTTTTGAAGAACTTGGAATTGACATTATTGAAGCTGGGTTCCCAATCGCTTCTCCTGGTGATTTTGAAGCGGTAAAAGCTATTAGTAAAATTTTAAAAAATTCAATTCCTGCTGGATTATGTAGAGCTAATAAAAAAGATATTGATGCTTGTCATGAGGCTTTAAAAGCAGCACCTAGGTTTAGAATTCATACTTTTATTTCAACAAGTGCTCTTCATATGAAGCACAAATTAAATAAATCTCCTGAACAAGTTTTAGATGCAATAAAAGAGAGTGTTACTTATGCTAGAAATTTTACTGATGATGTAGAATGGTCGTGTGAAGATGGTACAAGAACTGATATGGATTATATGTGCAAAACAGTTGAGATGGCAATTAATTGTGGAGCAAAAACTATAAATATTCCTGATACTGTTGGTTATACTGTTCCATCTGAATTTACTAAAATTATTACAAATTTAAAAAATAAAGTTCCAAATATTGATAAGGCAATTTTATCAGTACATTGCCATAATGACTTAGGACTAGCTGTTGCGAATTCTTTAGCTGGTATAGAAGCTGGGGCTAGACAAGTTGAATGTACTATTAATGGAATTGGAGAAAGAGCTGGAAATGCAGCTCTTGAAGAAATAGTCATGTCAATAAAAACCAGAAATGATCTAATGCCATATAGAACTGGAATAAAAACTGAACTTTTAAGTAAAGCTTCTAAAATTGTCTCAAGCGCAACTTTTCCAGTTCAATTTAATAAAGCCATAGTTGGAAAAAATGCATTTGCGCATGAGGCAGGAATTCACCAAGATGGAATGCTAAAGAATAGAGAAACCTATGAAATTATGACACCAGAGAGTGTTGGTGTAAAAAAAACTTCTTTAGTTATGGGTAAACATTCTGGAAGACATGCGTTTAAAGATAAGTTATCTGATCTTGGTTATTTAGATGTTACCGATGATGTAATACAAGTAGCATTTGGAAAATTTAAAATTTTAGCTGATAAGAAAAAACATGTTTATGATGATGATATTGTTGCACTAGTTGATGATAGCATGATTAGAGAAAAGAATGTTATCAATTTGAAATCTTTAAAGGTTTTTGCTGGCACAGGTGAACCACAAAAAGCAGATATGACACTTGATGTTTATGGAGAGATTAAACAAACTTTAGAAACAGGAGATGGCCCGGTAGATGCTATTTTTAAATGTATCAAAGTTTTGTATCCTCACGATGTAAAACTTTTATTGTATCAAGTCCATGCAGTAACCGAGGGCACAGACGCGCAAGCCACAGTAAGTGTAAGGATAGAAGAAAAGGGTAAAACTACAGTTGGTCAAGCGGCTGACACAGATACTTTGGTTGCATCCGCAAATGCTTATTTAAATGCATTAAATAAAATGATTATTAAAAGAAATAAATCAGCTCCTATGGAGCAAGAAAATCGAAAGATGAGAGGAATATAAATGGAATTTTTTGAAAAAATTAAAAAGATATGGAGTCAAGATATGGCTATAGATCTTGGTACTGCAAATACATTAGTTTTCTTAAAAGGCAAAGGAGTTGTGCTTAACGAACCATCAGTTGTAGCTATAAGAGATCAAGGGGGAAAAAAAACGGTTTTAGCAGTTGGAGATGAAGCAAAAACAATGCTCGGAAGAACACCTGGAAACATAACAGCGATCAGACCCTTAAGAGATGGTGTCATTGCAGACTTTATAGTAACTGAGGAGATGATTAAGTATTTCATTAAAAAAGTTCACAAAGGAAAAACTTTTGCAAATCCTAGAATTTTAATTTGTGTTCCGACCGGATCAACCCCTGTAGAAAGAAAAGCTATTCAAGATAGTGCTATGGCAGCTGGTGCAAGAAGAGTTCAACTAATTGAAGAACCAATTGCTGCAGCAATTGGAGCTGGACTTCCAATTTCTGAAGCAACAGGTTCAATGGTTGTAGATATAGGAGGAGGAACAACTGAAATTGCAGTTATGTCACTAGGAGGTCTCGTATATTCAAAATCGTTAAGAGTTGCGGGTGATGCAATGGATACAGCAATTGTAAACTTTATGAGAAAAGAATATAATTTAATGATCGGAGATGCTACTGCAGAAAAAATCAAAAAAGAAATAGGAACAGCAATTCCAACAAGTTCTAACTCTTACGCTGTCAAAGGTAGAGATTTAAGATCTGGCACTCCTAAAGAAGTAAACATTACTGAAGAGGATACTGCTGAAGCATTAAATGATATAATTAGACAAATTATTGTAGCGATCAAAGATGCATTAGAAAATACTCCACCAGAGTTATCAGCTGATTTAGTTGATATGGGCATGACATTAACTGGAGGTGGAGCATTATTAAAAAATATTGATAAAAGATTTGCAAAAGAAACTGGTTTACCAGTCCATATAGCTGATGATCCATTATCTTGCGTAGCATTAGGAACGGGAAAAGCTATGGAGCACGAGTCGACATTTTCTAGTTTGTTATCTGAGTATTAATAATAATGGCCTCAGGTAGGGATGATTTTGTTATAGCTTTACGATCAGCTTTTCTAAAAAAAAGTAATAAACAAAAATTTTCACTCTTAACATTAATATTTATTTCTTTAATAATTATCGCTCTTAATAAATTTAATTTTAAAATTATTAATATTTTAGAAAGTGGACTTAAAGATGTTATTTACTTATCATCATCTCTTATTTCATATCCGGAAAAAAAAATTAGAGTCTTTTTTACAAAAATTAATAACTATTACAATGATTATCAAAATTTTAAGTTTGATCAAAATTTGTCAAAAAGATTTGATACAATAAATTTAATTAATCAACATTTAATTTCAGAGAATAAAAGATTAAAAAATATTATTGATGAAACTAATTCTAATGATAATTATTTATTATCTAAAGTATTAATTGATAAGCAAAATCAATTTTCTAGTTCAATAATATTAAATAGAGGCTCAAGAGACAATGTTGAATTAGGAATGGCTGTTATAGATAATGGATATTTAATTGGCAGAATTGTTGAAATAAATTATTCATCATCAAAAGCAATTTTGTTAAATGATATCAATAGTAAAATTCCTGCAATTATTGAACCAATAGGCATACACGTAATTATTTCTGGCACAGGTTATGATTATGGAGTCATTCAATATTCAAAAGATAATTATGAAATTAAGGAAGATCTAAATATTTTTAGTTCCGATGGGGGAAATATTTTTAAAGCAGGTATTCCAATTGGTAAATTAAAAAAGGACATCAATAACGATGAGACTAAAGTTGAATTTTTTTCAGATTTTAGCCAACTTGAGTTTGTGAATATCTTATTGTCTAAAAATGAATTTTAATGATCAAAAATAATATCTTACCAATATTTAATTTTATTAAATTTTATATTCCAATTTTTATTTTATTTTTTTCAGTGTTAAATGAGTTTGATTTAAATTATTTTATTTCGACAAAATTTTCATTTAATTTTGTTTTTATTTTAATATTTTATTGGTATTTAAAAAAACCAAATCAATTACCTTCTGGTTTAATTTTTATCGCAGGTTTGCTTAACGACGTTTTAAATAATTCTCCAATAGGTCTAAGTAGTTTAAATTACTTATTAATATGTGTCACTACTTCATACATAAGACATATTACACTTAGACCCAATTTTCAAAAAGATTGGATAATTTTTTTAATTACCATTTTATTAATAAATTCTATAGATTATTTTATTTTATTTTTTATTTTCTCAATAAATTTAAATATTTTTAATTATATTTTTAATTTATTATTTACATTCATTTTTTTTCCTATTTTTTATGGGCTATTTGATAATTTATTAAAATTTACAGGTCGTCGAAATGATTAGAAAAGATGATAGTTTTGAAAAATTACATAATCTCAACAGGAGAATGTTTGTTGTTATTGTTGCTAAAATAGTTGTTTTTTCTGTTATAGTAAGCCGTTTATTTACACTACAAATTAAAAATAGTGAAAAATATTCAACTTTATCCGACTCTAACAGGATAAGAGAATGGAGACATCCGCCGGTACGAGGTGAATTTCATGATTATTTTGGAAAAATTATAGCAAGTAATCAAAACGTTTACCAGTTACATGTAGTAAATGATGAGGTACAGGATTTTTCAAATCTTATCATTAAATTAAAAAATTTATTAGGTCTTAGTGAAATTGAAGTTAAAAAATTTAAAGACAAACAAAGAAATATTAAGCCATGGGAGCAATTAATCATTTCAGAAAATCTATCGTGGGATCAATTTTCAAAAATAAACAGTTTTTTATATGAATTACCAGGAGTAAAGCCTGTTTTGAATACAGTGAGATATTATCCTCATAAAGAAAATCTCGCCCATGTAATAGGCTATGTAAATAATCCAAGTAAAAAAGATGTTGAATTAAACCCAGAAATTAAAAAAAAATTAGTTCCTGGTTTAAAAGTTGGAAAAATAGGGTTGGAAAAATTTTTTGAAAATAAACTTCTGGGAATTAGTGCAATTCAACGTTATGAGGTTAATGCATATGGAAAAATAATCAATCAGCTTACTTATCAAAAAGGTTCTCAAGGTCAGAATATAAAATTAACTTTAGATTTAGAAATTCAAAACTTATGTAGTGGTTTATTAGCCGGAAAAGCTGGATCAATTACGGTAATGGATATTTTTAGTGGGGAAATTATAGCAATGCAATCCTCACCATCCTATGATCCAAATTTATTTCTATACGGTATAAACTCTGATGATTGGCAATTATTGAAAAATAATCCACTTAAACCTTTAATTAATAAAACAATTTCTGGTTTATATGCTCCTGGTTCAACTATAAAACCGATTGTAGCTTTATCAGCTCTGGAGAATAAAATTATTGATACAAATTTTACAGTCTATTGCGATGGTAAAACAGAAATGTATAATCGTACTTATCATTGTTGGAAAAAAGAAGGTCATGGAAAAGTTGATTTAAAAACTGCTATGGCCCAATCTTGTGATGCTTATTTTTATGAAGTAGCAAGACTCCTTGGTGTTGATAAATTAAGTAGTACTGCAAAAACATTTGGTCTTGGTGAAAAAGTTTTCGATAATTTATTTGAAGACGAAAAAAAAGGTTTAATTCCTAATACTTCTTGGAAAAAAAATACTTTAGGACAAAATTGGTACGCGGGTGAAACTATTATAACCGGAATAGGTCAAGGATACATGTTAACTACACCATTACAATTATGCTTAATGACAGCACAAATAGCCAATGGAGGTTTCAAAGTTAAGCCAAAAATTATTGTAGATGATAAAAATAATTCAAAATTTAATTTAACACCTATTTCTTTAAATAATCCAAGAAATATTCAAATTATTCATGAGGCAATGTTTAGCTCAACAAATGAAATCCGAGGAACTTCTTATTCTTCCCGAATAGAGGATATTAAATATCAATTTGCTGGTAAAACAGGGACATCACAAATTAAAAAAATTACTCAAGTACAGCGAGAGCTTGATTTAAAAATATTTCAAATACCCTATGAGGAAAGAGACCATGCACTGTATATTGCTTTTGGTCCTTATGTAAAACCTCAATACGCAATGAGTATTTTAATTGAGCATGGTGGTTCCGGAAGCGTGGCAGCAGCACCAATAGCAAAAGAATTGTTTAAGGCGGTTATTGATAGGGATTTTACAAGGCAATTATCAAAAAAGGAAATTAAGTTATCAATTTAAATGTATCAGTATTCAGAACTTAACAAATCAGATACTTTTTTTCAAAAAATTAAAAATTTGGATTACCCTCTTATCATCATGATTTTGTTATTAGGATTGATAAGTTTTTTTATAATGTATTCTGTTGATGAGGGAAAAATTTTAACTCATACCAAGAGTCATTTTACGAAATTTGTAATATTTTTTTTGTTAATGATATTTTTGTCAATGTTACATATAAAATTTTGGTATAAAATTTCATCCATATCATATTTAGCAGTTTTAGTTTTATTAGTCTTGGTAAAATTTTTTGGTTTTGAAGCAGGAGGAGCTCAAAGATGGATAGATCTAAAATTTGCTAATCTGCAGCCATCAGAACTAATGAAGATATGTATAATATTGTTTCTTGCAAAATATTATCATAAATTAAAAATTAATGATGTGAATAAATTTTTTCCAGTATTAAATTCAATAATAATTATTTTTTTGCCAGTGGCTTTGGTAATGAGTCAGCCAGATATGGGAACCTCAATTTTAATTGGAATGTCAGGAATAATAGTTTTATGGTTATCTGGATTAAGAATTAAATATTTTTTTTATTCCTTTTTAGGATTTTTAATAATTTTGCCTTTTATTTTTTCCTTTTTAAAAGAATATCAGAAACTACGAATTTTAAATTTTATTAATCCAAACATGGATCCACTTGGATCTGGTTACCACGTTATTCAATCAAAAATTGCAATAGGCTCAGGAGGTTTCGATGGAAAAGGCTTTTTAAAAGGCACTCAAAGTTATTTAGAATTTTTACCTGAAAAAGAAACAGATTTCGTTTTTACATTATTTGCAGAGCAATTTGGATTTATAGGATCTGTCATTTTATTGCTAATTTATTTAGGAATTATCTATCGAATAATTAGAATAGGTTTAATCTCTAGAAATCATTTTTCAAAATTGTTTTGCTATGGTTTTTCTTTTACAATTTTTTTGAACTTAGCAGTTAATTTGCTAATGGTATTAGGCCTATTACCTGTTGTAGGTTCACCCCTACCAATCTTGTCTTATGGAGGATCCTCGATGTTAACAATGATGATAGGTTTTTCGGTTGTATTGTGCGCAAAAATTAATAGTAAAATCTCTATTCCGTAATTAATTGTGTATAATTTGTCACTCCAATAAAATTGATATTTAAATGTATATTTTATTATGAGTAGAAATTTAAAAATAGGTGTTATTGGTGCTGGAATTCAAGGAGTTTCCAACGCTTTGTTTTTACAAAAAAAAGGTTTTAATGTTACTATTTTTGACAAAGATGAACCTGGTAGTCCTGTAGCTTCTTATGGAAATGCAGGCCATTTTTCACCTTATGCCTGTTGCCCTTTAAATAGACCAGATATTCTCGCTGATGTTCCAGCGATGCTACTAAGTTCGTTTGGACCACTTGCATTAAAATGGAATTATGTTCCTAAGATGATTCCTTGGTTTGTAAAATTTATTTTAAACTCAACAAAAAAAAAAATGCTGCATACAGCAAAAAATATGCACCAGATTTTAGACCTAGCTTTACCAGCTTACGATGAATTATTTGATGAAATTGTCCTAGATGGATTAGTAGAAAATAAGGGAATTTTATATGTTTGGAATGATAAAAATTTAAAAAGTAGAGAACTTGAAATTAAAGTAAGAGAAGAATTGGGAGTTGAACAGCAGTTGGTTAATAAACAAGAAATTCATGATTTGGAGCCTCACCTCAAACCTATTTACCATGCTGGTGTTTATTTTCCTTATGCAAGACATGCTAGAAATCCAAAAAAAATACTTCTAAAGTTATTTAATTTATTTATTAAAAAAGGTGGAAGTTTTAAAAAAAATAATATTCAGGAAATTAAATTTGAAAATGAAAAACCTACTTTTAAAACTGAAGTTCAAAGTTTTTCATTTGATAAAATTGTTATAGCTTGTGGAGCTTTTTCAAAAAAACTTACCGATAAACTGAACGAGAGAATACCTCTAGATACTGAAAGAGGATACCATGTGCATTTCAAAAATTGCGATCATTTATTGAGTAGACCAGTTGTATTTTCCAATAGAGGTTTTGGTATTACGCCAATGGAACAAGGATTGAGAGTGGTTGGTACAGTAGAATTTGGTGGATTAAATAATCCATTATCAAAATCAAGAATTAAAAATTTAATTAATAATGCAAAATATATTTTAGGTGATTTGCCAGAACATGAGGATGAGTGGCTAGGCTTTAGACCGTCTCTCCCTGATTTTCTACCGGTTATAGGACCATCAAAAAATTATAAAAATGTTTATTATTGCTTTGGGCATCATCATTTGGGATGGACCCTAGGACCAATATCTGGAAAAATTATTTCAAATATGATTGCTGGAGATAATACAAATTTAAATTTAAACCCATATAGCTCACTAAGATTTAGTTAAGTGAAAAGTCCAAATAATCTTTTGGCTTATATTTATTTATTGTTAGCAGTTACCTTCTGGTCAGGAAACTTTATAGTAGGTAAATTTGCCAGTTATTATGAAATACCTCCAATAGCGTTAAACTTTTACCGATGGTTATTTGTTTGTTTGATTTTAGCACCTTTCACCACTCGAGAAATAATTATAAAAAGAAATTACATATTAAAAAATTTTAAGATTTTTTTAATATTGGGGGCTACCAGTATTACAATTTTTAATTCTATTGTTTATTATTCGCTTAATTTTACTCAAGTGATAAGCGGAGTATTGATGATATCAACCATACCTGTAATGATCATATTTATCTCATCAATTTTAAAAATTGAAAAAACAAATATTTTTCAAATATTTGGAGTTTTGTTTTCATTAACTGGAGTAATTCTTATTATTTCAAAAGCTAACTTAGAAATCTTGGTAAATCTAGATTTTAATAAGGGCGATATTTTAATGGTCGTGGCCATGTTTGCGTGGGCGATTTATTCAGTATTATTAAAAAAACAATCTTATAAAATTTCTCAGTTAGGTTTACTGGAAGTTATAATATCATTTGGACTGTTATTTTTAATACCGATTTATTTCATTGAGTATCAAATGGGATATAGAATATATTTAGGATTATCTTTTTATTTAATTTTAATTTTTGTAGTTTTGTTTTCTGGTCTTGCTTCTTTTATATTTTGGATGAGGGGAATATCTTTGATTGGTACTAATCGATCTGGAGTTTTTTTGCATCTAATGCCAATTTTAAGTGCAGTAATGGCTATGATTTTATTTAATGAAAAATTAATGCTATATCATTTTTTGGGTACATTTTTTATTTTAACTGGGATAATATTTTCAAATAAAAAGTCAAATAATGCTTAAAGTCGCAATTTTAGACGATTATCAAAATATTGCTCATCAATATGTTGATTTAGAAAAATTATCAGGAAAATATGAATTTAAAATTTTTAGTGAACCATTCCTAGATGAGGCTGATGCAATAAAACAATTAATAAACTTTGAAGCCTTGTTGATCATGCGGGAAAGAACTCCAATAACAAAAAATTTGATTAATAACCTTAATAAATTAAAATATATTATTACCAGTGGTACTAAAAACAAATCAATAGATTTAGAAGCTACAAAAAAAAGAAAAATTATAGTCTGCGGGACTGAAATTAATATTCACCCAACTTTAGAATTAACTTGGGCTTTAATTTTGGGTCTTGCAAGAAACCTTAAAGAAGAAATTGACAATATGTACCAAGGTTATTGGCAGACTACTGTTGGGATAGAGCTTAAAGGAAAAATTTTAGGCTTAATTGGATTGGGAAAAGTGGGTTCGCAAGTTGCCAAAATTGGAAAAGCTTTTGGAATGCAAGTTATGGCGTGGAGTGAAAATTTGAATTTAAATGTATGTAAAGATTTAGATGTTCTCCCTTGCAGTAAAGAAGATTTAATAAAAATATCAGATTTTATTTCAATTCATGTTCAGGGTGGTGAAAGATATAAAGATTGCATTACCCTTAAAGAATTGGATCAAATGAAAAAAACTGCTTTTATTATTAATACTTCTCGTGGATCTATTGTTAATGAGGATGATTTGATTATAGCTTTATCAACCAATGTTATTGCTGGAGCAGGCTTAGATGTGTATGAAAATGAACCATTGCCAGCAAATAATAAATTGAGATTTTTGCCAAATGCTTTGCTGACACCACATATCGGATACGTTACTGCTGAAAATTATAATATATTTTATACTCAAATGATTGAAAATTTAGAGGCCTGCATTGACGGTAAGCCAATAAGAGAAATAAAGTAAATTTATGATAAAAAAAATAAATAAAAATTTAAGCTTAGAGCAAAAATCAGTTTTATTTGAGGATGGCACAGAAGCACCTGGAACCAGCGAATTAAATCATGAAAAAAGAGAGGGTAGTTATCATTGTGTTAATTGTGGAGCTAAATTATTTGACTCGAAAACTAAATATGAAAGTGGATCTGGTTGGCCCTCATTTTACGAGTCTTTATTAGGTGTTTTTGAGGAAAAAACAGATTACTTGTTAGGCTATGCGAGAACAGAATACCATTGCAAAAATTGTGGTGGGCACCATGGTCATGTTTTTGAGGATGGACCCAAGCCAACAGGTAAAAGATATTGTAATAATGGAGTTTGTCTAATATTTAAACCTAAATAAACTATTTTAGTAGATCTAGAAGCTTGTTTTCTTTTTCTAATGCTCTAGTTTCGTCGAATCCACCAATGTGTTGGTTTTCGAAAAAAATCTGGGGGATAGTTCTTTTGCCATTTGATCTTTTAATCATTTCTTCCATTGCACCTTCAACTAATGAAATATCTATTTCTTCATAGGTGATATTATTTCTACTCAATAATTTTTTGGCTGCATCGCAATAATTGCACATTGGACCTGTATAAATTACAACTTTTTTCATAAATTATAAGTAATCATTCTTTCTGATTTTGCTAGTAATTTCTTTTCTAGAATATTCAAATTTTTTTCTATGTTTAATACTTTTTTCATGAACTCTTTTTCTCCATAACTTAAATGAAGAGGGTTTTAATGATCTTCGCATAATCTTTATTACTTCAGACTCATTCTTTCCAGTTTTTTTCTCAATTTCTTCGAAAGTGATACGATCCGCCCACGCCGCCCAAATTATCCAGTCAGGATCATTTACTTGGGGTTCAGGATTTTTTACCCTAGTAATAGGGGTGTGACCTTTTTTTTTCATTATTTATTCAAATTTAAAAAAACATTAATGCATTTTTTTTTAAGAATTGATATAATAGCTTTTGATAGTCCTTTCTAACCATCTTTAGCTCCGGTTCTAAGGACTATCTTGATTCTTAAACTAAGCGGTCTATATCTTTTTGTTTAATGATTAATAAAAAATATTTTTTTGGTGGATATAAATCCATCTTAAAAGCTGATAGCCCCGCAATAGCCCTTGGAGCGTGTTTTATTGCAATTGGAGCTCTTCTGAAAAATTTAGGTTTTAATATTCAAGAGAGTATTTTTTCTACGATGTTAACTTATGCATTGCCAGGATCGTTAGTTATGGCAGAGTCTTTATTAATAGGAGCGTCTTTATTAAATATTTTTTTAGCAGTTTTTTTTGTTAATGCACGACTTTATCCAATGGCAGTATCATTATTTCCATTAATGATGTACAAAAGTCAACCTAAATGGAAGTACTATCTTTCCTGCCATTTTATTGCTGTATCAGCTTGGCTCATAATGAAAAATAATTATGAGAATATTCCAAAAAAGTACCGAATTGATTCTTGGATTGGTATAGGTAGCGCTACATGGACTGTAGCGGTAATTGGAACCTTAATTGGGTTTCTTTTATGTGATTATTTAAATAAGGATATACTGATTGGATTAGCAATTATAAATCCCATATATTTTTTGTGCATGATGATAGAAGCGTCTAAAACTTCTCAGATTATCATGTCAATATTTTTAGGTCTTTTTTTAGGTCCTGTATTTTATTTTTTTTCTCCAGAATGGTCGATTTTGTTAGGAGGAGTGGTGGGTGGCTCAATTGCTTATTTCATAGGAGAATTAAATGTTAAATAGTATTTTTTATGCAATTTTAGTAACTTCACTTGCAACTTTTTTGCCTAGATTTTTAGGTGTTGTTAGTTCTCAAAGGATTAGGGAAGACTCAAAATTATTCAAATGGTTTAATTGTTTAGCCTATGCAACCTTAGCAGCTTTAATTACAAGAACGATAATATTTCCAGTAGGAGCACTGACTGATGCAAGTTATCTAAGTAGAATTTTTGTGGTTATATTTTCAATAATAGTTTTTTTATTTTCTAAAAAAAATTATGTATTTCCAACAATTTTTTCTGCGATTTTAATGGCAATAATAAATAATTATTTATAGTATCTAACATGCAAAAAATAGATGGTTTTGAAATTTATAGTCACGAAAAATCAAATAGAATTATTCAAATTAATATAAAAGACGAAATTTTAGAAAAATTAATTTTTCCATTTAACAAGTTTGATTTAACCGCACTAGAGCTTAAACCTTTTACCAGATTTACTATTGCAAAAAGTTTAGACGATTTAACAAATAATAAACTTAGCTTAGTAATGAATTCTATTGTAAAAGATAGGGCCACCGGTTGTTTTGTTTTAGGTCCAAAAAATATCAACTCCAAAATTAATGATCAATTTTTAGTTAAACTTTCGACAGCTGTAGCGCATTTAATTGGAAATCCGAATCACGACGCAATGGCAGGAAAGTATTATGCGAGATTTCATGTTAAACATGAAGATACAAGTGACTCATATTTAAGAAAAGCTTATAAAAATATGGATCTTCACACAGACGGCACTTATGTCAATGAAATTACAGACTGGCTGTTGATGGCAAAATTAGAGGAAAAAAATGCTGAGGGGGGAGAGACTGCTATGTTGCATTTAGATGATTGGGAACATTGTGAAAGTCTTTTTAAAGATCCTGTCGGTAGGGAAAATTTTATCTGGGGTTCTCCAAAAAGTAAAAATATTGAATATAAAGTAGAACATCCAATTTTTTTTTTAGATAAACAGGGTAGACCTCAAATATCTTATATAGATCAGTTTCCTGAACCTAAGAACATGAAACAAGGAATTTTTTTGCAAAGACTTTCAGATTGTCTAGAAGAGAGTTTTAACAAGATAATAACAAAGCTACCAGTAGGATTTATAATGGTAGCTAATAATTATTTTTGGCTTCATGGTAGAAAACCTTTCAAAGAAAACAAAGAATTAAGTAGAGAACTTCTTAGAATCAGAGGTTCTTTTTTTATTAATTAATTGATTATAAAGTAATCATAATTATGAATTTAGGTTTTATAGGTACAGGTAAAATTGCTTCCTCAGTAATTAAAGGAATTTGTAATTCAAAAATATTATATAATAAAATTATAATTTCTTCACGAAATAAAAATATTGCAAGAAATTTAAAAAAAAAATTTAAAAAAATAGAAATTTCGAAAAATAATCAAGAAATCATCGACAAATGCCAATGGATATTTTTGTCAGTTACGCCAAACGTCGGAAATAAGATTTTAAAAGATTTACACTTTAAACCCAACCAAACCATCATAAGTTTTATATCTTCAATAACATTATTACAGTTGAAAGAAATCATTAAAGTAAAGGCAAAAATAGTTAGAGCAATACCATTGCCTCCAATATCTTTAAAAAAAGGACCAGTGCCTATTTGCCCAGCCAATAAAACTGTTAGATCTTTTTTTGATAAAATTGGAACAACGATTGAAGTATATAATGAAAAATCTTCAATTAATTTTTGGTCTACTTCAGGAATGATGGCTCCTTTTTATGAAATTTTAAGAGTGATGACAGATTGGTTAGTAAAAAGAGGTATTAAAAGAAAAATTGCTCAAAGATATATAACCTCTTTATTTCTAGCTTTATCAGAGGATGCTTTTATGAACTCACATAAAGATTTAAAATCTTTAGTTAAAGACTCACAAACACCAAAAGGCTTAAATGAACAGGGTGTGAGAGAATTGTCTAGAGCAGGGTTTTACAAATCCTTGGAGAAAACACTAAATAGTATTCACAAAAGATTAAGCCGATAAAAAGTGTCACAAAATATTTTAGAAATTAAAAACCTCAGTAAATTTTTTGGTGGACTTGCTGCAGTTTCAAATTGTTCATTAAATGTTAAAAAAGGATCTATAACTGGCATTATTGGTCCCAACGGCTCAGGCAAGACAACTTTATTTAATTTGATTGCAGGAAATCTTAAATCATCAAGTGGAACAGTAGTTTTTGATGCAGAAGATATTACCGATATTCCCTCATATGAATTGTTTTCAAAAGGTTTACTTAGAACTTTTCAAATTGCACATGAATTTTCGAACTTAACAGTCTTAGAAAATTTAATGGTAGTCCCAGGTAATCAGTCTGGAGAAAAATTAATGAAAGTTTTGTTCAAATCCAAACAAGTTGTAGAGGAGGAGATTTTAATAGAGAGTAAAGCTAGAGAAGTTATTGAATTTTTAAATCTTACTCATCTATCAAATGAGCTTGCAGGCAATTTATCTGGTGGTCAAAAAAAATTATTGGAACTTGGAAGAACAATGATGGTAGATGCAAAATTAGTTTTATTAGATGAAGTTGGAGCTGGTGTAAACAGAACTTTGCTTAAAGATTTAGGCATTGCAATTAAAAAGTTAAATAAAGAAAAAGGCTACACTTTTTGTATGATTGAACATGACATGGATTTTATTAGCAGTTTGTGTGATCCGGTAATTGTTATGGCAGAGGGTTCAGTTTTGTTTGAGGGTTCTGCAGATAATGTAAAACAAAATGAAAAAGTAATAGAATGTTATCTTGGACGTGGTTCAAAAATGCAGGACATAAAATAATGGCTTTTTTTGAAGGAATTGAAATGACAGGTGGTTATGGAAACGGGCCTGATATTATTAATTCCTGTTCAGTTAGTGTGAATAAAGGGGAGATCGTCTCAATTCTTGGACCAAACGGTGCTGGAAAATCTACAGTAATGAAAGCAATGTTGGGTTTATTAAGTTTAAAATCAGGAGTAATTAAAATTGATGGAAAAGATATCTCAAAACTATCTCCACAAGAAAGAGTAAGAGAAGGAATTTCGTTTGTTCCACAAAATAAAAATGTATTTTCAGGTATGACAGTTGAGGAAAATCTTGAAATGGGTGCTTTCTTGATAAAAAATGATGCAAAAAATTTAATTGAGGAAATTTTTTCATTATTTCCTGTTTTAAGAGAAAAAAAAAATCAATTAGTCGGCGAATTATCGGGTGGGCAAAGACAACAAGTAGCGTTAGGCCGTGCATTAATTATTAAACCTACTGTATTGATGTTAGATGAGCCAACAGCAGGAGTTTCACCAATTGTGATGGACGAATTATTCGATCATATTTTAAAAATAAAAAAAAATAATGTTGCTATTTTAATGGTAGAGCAAAATGCAAAACAAGCTTTAACAATTTCTGATCGAGGATATGTTTTAGTAACTGGAAAAAATCGTTATTCAGGTACTGGTCAAGAATTATTAAATGACCCAAGAGTAAGAAGTTCTTTTTTAGGCGGATAATATGGATTACATAAATGCTATAATATTGTTGTTAAATTATATAGTTATTCCAGGTTTAACCTATGGATCTCAATTAGCATTAGGTGCTATTTTTGTAACATTAATTTATGCAATTTTAAGATTTGCTAATTTTGCAACTGGAGACATGATGGCTTTTGGAACAATGGTTGCAGTATTATTTACTTCGCTTTTTCAATCATGGGGAATTTCATTAGGAGCTTTGCCAACAGCATTACTAGCTATTCCATTTGCGATTATTTCAATGATTTTCTATATGTTTTTTATTGATAAATTTGTTTTTGAATATTACAGACTTCAAAAAACCCCACCTGTGATACTTGCCATGGTTAGTATTGGTGTGATGTTTGTTACGCAGGCGATTGTAAGAATTATAATTGGTCCAGATGACGTAACATTTTTTGATGGCAAAAAATTTGTTATTAAAGCAGCAGAATTTAAACAACTGACTGGTTTTAATGAGGGTCTAGCGATTCAATTGATTCAAGTAATAACAATTATTTTGACTATCATTTTAGTTTTAATTTTATTTTGGTTTTTAAATAAAACTAAAACTGGAAAAAGTATGAAAGCTTATTCAGATAATGAAGATCTGGCTTTATTATCTGGAATCGATCCAAAAAGAATAGTCATGATTACTTGGATAATTGCAGGAATTTTAGCAACTACAGGCGGGGTTCTATATGGTTTAGATAAAAGTTTTAAACCATTTACTTATTTTGACAATATGCTTTTAATATTTGCAGCTGCAATTGTCGGTGGAATTGGAAATCCCTTTGGCGCTTTTTTAGGAGGTTATGTTATTGCTTTTTCTGAAATTTTAATAACTTACGCATATAAAAAATTCTTTATATATATTTTACCCACAAGTATGGAGCCTGAAAGTTTAATGCAGTTATTATCAACAGACTATAAATTTGCAGTATCTTTTTCAATATTAGTTATTGTTTTGCTTTATAGGCCCTCAGGAATATTTAAAGGAAGAGTATTATGAAAAAATATTCAGACGTTATTATAGCTTATTCAATAATGATGGTTTTGATTATTCTTATTGGTATTTATCAATCCTGGAATATGGCCTTATCAATATTCAATATGTGTTTAATCTCTGCGGTCATGACCATGGGAGCAAATATCCAATGGGGATATGCAGGTTTAATAAACTTTGGAATAATGGGTTATACTGCTCTTGGAGGATTGGCTGCAGTTTTAATTGCTGCAGACCCAGTCCAAGAAGCTTGGAGAGCGGGAGGGTTAGATATTTTAGTGTCTCTTGGACTTCTTGTTTTAATGATATTAACTATTCGTTTTATTATAAAAAATTTCAATAAATCTAAATTAAGAACTTATGGTATTGTAAGCATTATCGTCCTAGGAGTTATAACTATTAGAACAACCATTGAGCCAGGCATTGATGCAATTGAGTCAGTTGATCCCTCAACTAAAGGATTTCTAGGTGGTCTTGGTTTACCAATAATATTTTCATGGATAGTAGGAGCATTTTTTGCTGGTGGCTTAGCTTTTATTGTTGGTAAAGTTGCCTTAGGTTTGAGATCTGATTATTTAGCAATAGCAACTTTGCTTATTTCGGAGATAGTTGTTGCAATAATCAAACATGAAGATTGGTTAACCAGAGGCGTCAAAAACGTAATTGGTCTAAAAAGAACAGTACCATATGAAATTGATCTTCAAGCAACACAATGGTTTATAAGTTTAGTAGAAAAATTCAATTCAGGAAAATTAAATTTAATTTCAAATATAGCTGATAAACAGATTCTTCTTAATCAATTAGTAAAAGAGGGATCTTCAGTGTTTGTTAAACTTTGTTACTCAGGATTATTTTTAATTGTAGTAATTATGATTTTAATTTTAACACAAAAAGCACTTTATTCTCCGTGGGGTAGAATGATGAGAGCCATAAGAGATAATGAAGAAGCAGCTAATGCAATGGGTAAAAATATAGCAAAACAACATCTATTAATATTTGTTTTGGGATCAGCAATTGTTGGAATAGCTGGAGCGATGCTGGTTACTCAAGATGGTTTGTTTGCCCCAGCAGGCTATAGACCATTTAGATATACATTTGTTATATGGGTCATGGTAATTATTGGCGGTAGTGGAAATAATTTTGGTGCTATTCTTGGTGGATTTGCAGTGTGGTTTTTGTGGATTGAGTCTGCTCATATCGCATTATTTTTTATTGATCTTTTTACTGCTAACATGGATGACACCCATGTCTTTAAAATTCATTTAATTGAAAGTGTACCTTATTTTAGATATTTAGTAACAGGTCTTGGACTGTTATTGATCATGAGGTACAGACCTAAAGGTATACTTCCAGAAAAAATACAAGTAAAATAATATTTATAGATCAATTATTAATGAAATCTATTAAATCAAAATATATCTTGCAGATGAATATATTTTTAAATTTGTATAAAAACCCCCAACATATAGATGTTAGGGGTTTTTAAAAGTTTAATTATCTTTGTTTTTTGGTTTTAAATTTTCCGCCTTTTACTTCTTGCTCCAAGAATGATCCTACAGACTCACCAACATCTGTAAATTTAACGCCTGTTGCACCTTCGTAATCAATTTTTTTACCTTGAGCTAGTAAATCTAAACCTTTTTTAAGTTCACCAGGGTAAATTTTTGTTCCAGAACCGTTTGCAATATTCATTATATTTTTTGCAATCGATGCTCTATCAGCTGATCCACCTGCTTGCATTGCTAAAACAATTAATGCCGCTGCATCATATGACTCACCTGTGTATGGGCCAGAACTATCGATACCACCTGCTTTTGCTACTTCAGCAAATACGCCTGCGCCTTTACCAGTTGATCCAGGCATTGAGCCAAAAGATTTACTTAAATCTTTACCAAAAGTATCAACAAGCGATTGGCCAATCATTCCATCAGACAAAATAAATTTATCGAATGCACCAGAGTCTAAAGAAGCTTTAATAATTCCTTTTCCTCCTTGATCAAGGTAACCAATTACAGCTAATGCATCACCCCCAGCAGCAGCTAATGTTGCAACTTCAGATGCATAATCTGCTTTACCATCTTCATGTGCACTAACCGTCGTAACTTCAATGCCATAAGCTTTCACTGCTGCCTCATAAACTTCAGCTAAACCTTTTCCATAGTCATTGTTTGTATATGTAATCGCTACACTTTTAACTTTTCTGTCATTAGTTATATCTGCTAAAATTTGACCACCTCTAGCATCTGATGGAGCCGTTCTAAAAAATAAACCCTTATCATCTAGAGTTGTTAATCCAGGTGAAGTTGCAGAAGGTGAGATCATTACTACACCATTTGGTACAGCAACATTTGTTGCAATTGCACCTGTAACACCTGAACAGTCTGCCCCCATAATTGCAGCAACACCTTGTGAAATAACGCCTTCAGCTGCTGAACTTGCTGCTGCTGCATCAACACAAGTCGAGTCTGCTCTTACTACTGTAATAGTTTCTCCACCTAACAAGGAACCTGACTCTGAGGCTTCTTTAAAAGCAAGCTCAGCAGATGCGGCCATTGCCGGTGTAAGGGACTCAATTGGACCAGTAAATCCTAAAATAATTCCCATTTTAACTTCTGCGAGTGTATTCGATGTAAAAGTCGATACGAATATAAATGCAGCAATAAATAGTTTTTTCATTATCTTCCTCTTCTATTGTTAACAATTTATAAAAAGTTAATTTAATTATGAATATTTTGATTATTCAACGAGAAAATAGCCTGATTTTGTTCAATTTATAATCTAAATAAGACAATATAGACTCATTATCCCATTATAAATGGATCAGACATCGGCTTTTCAGATGTATTAAACCAGGTAGTTTTTATTCTTGTAAATTCTTTAATCGACTCAATGCCAGCTTCTTTGCCATAGCCACTATCTTTAATACCCCCGAAAGGTGCAGATGGAGAAATTAATCTATAGGTATTAACAAAAACAATCCCTGCTCTTACTGCTTTTGAAACTCTCATAGCTCGTCCAAGATTTGATGTATAAACCCCCGAGGATAAACCATACTGGTTATCATTCATTTGTCTAATAGCCTCTTCCTCGGTTTCAAATTTCATGACAGATAGTACTGGTCCAAATAATTCATTTTCAGCTGTAGGTAAATTATGGTTTTTGCATTCAATTATTGTTGCTGGAAAATAAATTCCTTTATTTGAAATATTGGATCTTTCGCCCCCACATCTAATTTTTCCGCCTCGTTCAACGGTTTCTTTTATATTTTTTTCAATAATTTCCAATTGTTTAAAACTATTTAAAGGGCCCATTTGAGTTTCTGGGTCCATAGGTGAGCCTAATTTTATTTTTTTTGCTTTTTCTACTAATTTATTTAAAAATTCATCATAAATTTTCGATTGTATATATAATCTTGATCCAGCAATACAACTTTGTCCACTTGCTCCAAAAATACCAGCAGTTATTCCATTTAAAGCATTTTCTTGATCTGCATCATTAAAAAGAACTACGGGACTTTTACCACCTAATTCTAAACTTACTTGTGCTAGATTTTCAGCAGAATTTCTAATTATATGTCTTGCCGCTTCAGGACCACCTGTAAAAGCAATTTTTTCAACTAAATTATGTGATGTTAAAGCTTTGCCACAAGGATCACCGAAACCTGTAATTATATTTATTACTCCTTTAGGTAAACCTGCTCTTTCAACTAATTTGCCAAATTCTAATAACGTTACTGGAGCAAGTTCAGATGCTTTTATTACTAGAGTATTTCCCATAGCAAGTGCTGGAGCTAATTTTACTGCAGTTAAAAGCATTTGAGAGTTCCAAGGAATTATTGCAGCTATGACACCGATTGGAATTCTAGTTGTAGTCACCTGCATATCGGGTTTGTCAATTGGAATAACCGTGCCTTCAACTTTATCGGCTAGACCTGCAAAATAGTCATAATATTCTGCTATATATATTGCTTGAGATTTTGTTTCTCTAAAAAGTTTCCCTGTATCCACTGTTTCTATTTTTCCTAAATGTTCAGCATTAGATCTAAGTTGTTCGGCAATATTTCTTAAAAAATTTGCCCTTTCTTTTGGGTGAAGTTTTGACCAAGATAAGTCAAAAGCCTTCTGAGCAGATTTGACAGCTTTATCAACATCTTTTTCATTTGCTTCAGGAACAGTGGCCCAAACTTCGTTTGTTTCAGGATTTAAGGATTGTATTTTTTTCCCAGAAAGTGAGTCAACCCATTCACCATTAATATACATTTTGAAATCTTGTATTTTAGTCATTAATAAAATTTTTAATGTTTATATTTACCTCATCCGCACACTCTATACTACACAGATGTTTACCTTTGTGTATTTCTACAAAGTTTGAATTTATCATATCTATTGATAAAGCTTTAGACATTGCAACTGTTGATCCTGGATCGTTAGATCCGGTCATTATTAGAGTTCTAGTTTTTATTTTTTTAATTAATTTAATATCATCTTTATGATTAGCAAATAGATGATAAGATTTTAAAAAATTTAAATGATCTTTAGAATTTTTATTTAAAGCTTTCATAAATTGATTATAAATTTTTGGATTTAGCTTTAAATAATCATCACTAAACCATCTTTTTAATGCTTTTTTGGAGATAGGTTTATTAAGTTTGGCTTGATTGTATCTATTTAACACTTTAATTCTTTCAGATGATGACCTTTTATATACAGTGCCAATCAAAGTTAAAGTATGTAAATTATTTTGAAATTTAGATGCAAAATTTAAAGCAATCAAAGCTCCCAAAGAAAAACCAATAAGATTAATTTTATCTATTTTTAAAAAATTCAATATTGAAATTAATTGGTTAGAAAAATCATTTAACGTTACAGTTTTATTAGCAAAAATAGTTTTACCGTGACCTAACAAGTCATAAGTAAGAGTTGAATATTTATCAAAATAATTGATTTGTGGCTCCCACATGTGATGATCAAGTCCGACGCCATGAATAAAAACTATTGGTGTAGTTTTGTTATTATTAAATTTATAATAATTTTGATTGAGGTCAAAACCTTCAGGCATTATTTTATTTAGAGCCTAGCTCCATTTCTTTCATATCCTGGTAACGATCACCTGTTCTAGCATGAGCTCTTCCTGATGTAGCTCCTCCAATCGCTACAACAATTTCATTATTAAATGGTGCGTCATGAATAGTAAATTCGTGAGTAAGATAAAAAGGTCTTAATCCAGAGTCTATTTTGTGCATCATTGGAATTGAAATTTTTGAACCAGCTGGTCCTCGTATGTTAGTAAAACTTAAATAAGAAGTTCCTCCTACTGCATCTCTAAATTTATTTCCAAATCTTAGCGTGTGAATAAATGCTGATGCGTGCTCTATTTCTCCATCTAAACCTACAACTCCAGCTTTGCCATAAGCCAATATTTTTTCAGCAGAACCAATTTCTTTAATCAGTTCAGGAACAAGCAGATCAGCTAATTTCGGCGCAAGCTCTAAGATAATTGGCTTTAAATCCTCAACAAAACCTTGTCCACTCCATGGATTTTTAAAAACGGCAGCAACAGATACTAACAATACAGGTTCTTTAGCCTCTTTGCCGCCTTCAATAAAAGTTTTATCAATAAATTTTGTATATTTCCTAAGCTCAAGCCTCATTAACTAGCTTTTTCTAAAATATCTTTTTCAAAATTAATTTTGGGCATTACTTCGTCATTAAAAAGTTTTATACTTCTCATACAAGCTTTATGATCAATTCCAGGAAAGTTAGACCATACTTGAAGATTTTGAAGATTTAATTCTGACTTTAATTCATTAATTTTATTGACTACATACTCAGGAGTACCAAACAATAAATTTCTTTTATGAAGAAAATCATAGTCTAACAAATCTAATTTATTTTTTGTTTCTGGCAACTCTTCATCTGGATCCATATGATTGCCCAATCCTCTCCAGTGACAAACCCATTTCATATAATTAATAATATGTTCTCCTGCAAGTTTTTCTGCTTCTTTCATGGTCTCAGCAACAAACATGTCTCTTACTAAAGAGATACCTTCACCTAATGGAACATCTCTATTCTCAGCTTTTGATTTAGCCTCTTGATAAATTTCAAATCTTTTTCTTAATGCTTTTACTGTGGGTATCCACATTATAGTATTCACACCATTTTGTGCGGCCCATTCAATTGATCTAGCACCATCAACTACTTGCCAAATTGGTGGATGTGGAGTTTGTTTAGGTTTTGGCAAAACACTAATTTTCTTTACTTCGTTTGTCTTGGTGTCCAAAAATTCTTCACTTGGTGGACTCATATCATGTTGCCAAATAAAATTTGGAGATGGGTAGGTGTAAAATTCTCCATGATGACTAAAAAATTTTTCAGTCCAAGCTTTTTTCATAATAGTTAGAGTTTCTTCAAATAATCTAAAATTCTTTGCTTGATCTTTAAGATCTGCTTCTTTATTCATATTAATTGCTTCTCTTCCATAAACACCTCGGCCAATTCCTACCTCAACTCGTCCATTTGATAAATGATCTAGCAATGCAATATCTTCAGCGAGACGAATTGGATTATGAAATGTGATTACATTGCATGCTTGGCCAATTCTAATTTGTTTTGTTCGTGCGGCTGCATCAACACCCATCATCAATGGATTAGTACAAGCTTCCATTCCTTCATGGTTAAAGTGATGTTCTGTATACCAAATTGAATCCCAATTGTTTTGGTCGCAATAGGTGGTAATCTCTCTTGTTTCAGTTAATAATTGTTCGTATGGTTTATGTTTCCAATTAGTAGTGTTGCAGAAATATCCAAATTTCATCATGCCTCCTTTAAATTGTTATTTAAAAAAGACGACCGATCCCACTTTCGACACGGTATTAACCTTTACTCTCGACGAGTTATGTATCGCTTTTTAAGGTAGTAATTACTAACACAAATTAGATTTATGAGAAATAGAAAATTTTACTTACTAATCTAAATTGGCTAAGGATTTAGCCAATAATATCAAAGTAAATTCAATAATTTTAGAACACTCACTACAAATAAACTATATTCTTAGAATCAGGTGTAAATTATATTAATAAAGTATTTATGACAACAATATCTATTGAATTTAAAATTGTCTAAGAATTTCTAAAAAGTATTAAAATTTATTTGAGCCTTGAAATTTTTATCTTTGAGAATTTCTAATAAAGTCTCGAGCCCTTCACTAACATCATTTTTCATATTTGATGGTGCATTTACAATAAAGAAACCAGTTCCTTGCATACGTAAAAATGAATTTTTTAATTGAATGTTGATATGAGTTAAATTTTGAACATTTGTATTTATAAATTTTTTAATAAAAAGGTAAGTTTTTTCAGACTCTAAAACAGGATACCAAATTAAAAAACAACTACTGGGAAATTGATTTGTATTATGTTTGACCAATTTAATAATTTTTTCGTATTCATTTTTAACTTCATAGGATGGATCAATTAAAATTAATTTGTTACCTTTATAAAAATTGATTATTTGATTTAAAAAAGAATAGGCATCTTTTTTTTCAATTTTAATATTTTTATTTTTTTCAAAATTTTTTTTTAAAATTGTAAATTCATTATTATGAAGTTCTGATAAATAAATTTTATCTTTTTTATCTAAAACCATCAAAGATAAAAGGCAAGAACCTGGGTAAAAAGATATTGTTTTATTATTAAAATTTCCTATTTTAACCAGATCTAAATAATCCTTTATAAAAGGGTCTTTAATATTAGATGATAAAACTTTTGTAATACCATTTAAATACTCTTTATTTTTTTTCATAAAAGGATCATTTAAAAAATACTTTCCAGCACCTGCAAAGGCATCAATAAAAGAGAATGGTTTTTTGTTTTTTAATTTTTTCAACAAATAAACAAGTAAGAAATGCTTAAAAACATCTGCAAAATTTCCAGCATGAAATCCGTGTCTGTAACTGAGCATTTAGAGAATTTTTTTAAAATTTTTTAATTTCTTTACCAATTTAGTGTTTATTTTTTTATTAAAAGACATCATTTAATAAAATTTAAAATTATTTCTTAGTTTGGACTTGTAAAACTCTAAATTTTTAATTTTAAAGATGGTCTTATTTAATTTTTTATGTAATTTAATCATATAGTTAAATTAGATAGCTTTTTTTTTATGGATTTAAAGAAAATTAATAAAAAGATAGAAAGTTTTGTCAAAGTTAGGAATTGGGATCAATTTCATTCTCCTAAAAATTTATCTATGGCTCTTTCAGTTGAAGCCTCTGAGCTAGTAGAAATTTTTCAATGGTTAAAAGATAGTGATATTAAAAGATTAGATAAGGAAAAAGTGGCAGATGAAATTGCAGATATATTTTTTTATTTGGTTAGAATTTCAAAAAAAATGAATATTGATATTGAAAAAAGTTTTTTCAAAAAAATGATCAAAAATGCAAAAAAATATCCTGTAAAATTATCTAAAAGAAGATCAAATATGCGTTACTAATTTAAATCAAAGTTCAGTATTAAGATTTTTGCTAACAATACTTTTATTAATTTGTATTTCTTTTATTGAAATAATTAATGCTCCAGTAAAGATAATTCCAGTCCCAATCCATGTATAAATATCGGGTATTTCTTTAAAGATGAAATAACCGAATATTGAGGCAAACACCAAAACTAAAAAAAAATATGGCTGTACTAAAGAAACATCTACTAATTTGTAGGCTTGATAAGATGTTAAATGAAATATGGTCCCTGATAAGCCTGCCAAAAATAGATAAATAAGACTTTCAAGCGAGGGTGGTTGCCAATTAAATATTGCAAAAACAAAACTAATTAAAAACATAAAAATATATTGATAAGATAAAATTGTTAATGCAGAATCATCTTTTGATAATTTTTTTGTAATAATAATTACTATCCCCCAAAGAAAAGAAGAAATTAAAATCATATAAACGCCCAATGAAACTTCAATTATGCCAGGTCTTATTATAATAAGCATACCTATAAAACCTAGGATTAATGAAATTATTCTATGAATATAAATTTTTTCTTTTAAAAAAATTATCGCTAAAATTGTTGTAATAAAAGGTACAACAAAAGTTAGTGAGTTTGCTTTTTCAATTGACACAAAATTAATTGCATAAAAAAATAATAACATTGAAGGGTAAATGATTATAACTCTTAAAATATGAATTTTTAAATTCGGTGTTTTTAAAACCTTAAGCTTAGTTTTAATAAAAAAAGGAAAAAGTAATAAAATTCCAAAAAAAAATCTAAAAAAAGCAGCAGTAAAAACATTGGTATCTTGTTGAGCAAGTTTTATTAAAGCTGATAAAGCTGCACTAAAAAAAACTGATAAAATAATGAATGGAATATAAATGTTTTTATTGGTCATCACTAAAAATTTAATATTTAGAATTTTAAAAAGTTTTTAAAATTTCAATAGTTAAAAGCAATTAATATTTGAGATCAATTTCTTGATTTTTAATTTTTTCTCTATAAAAAATATAAAGTCCAGAGGAAATAATTACAAAAGATCCAAAAATTGTTTGTCTTGAAGGTATTTCATTAAAAAGAATATATCCTGCTATTGATCCGTATATGATCAAAGAATATTCAAATAAAGAGATAGTCGGTGGTGATCCAATATTATAAGCTTTAAAGAGAAGAGTAAATGCAATTGCTCCACAGCAGCCCATTAAGAAAATTACTGGCCAAGCTGATTTTGGATTAGAAAACCATTCTCTCAAAATAAATTGCTCTGAAGGATTAGATGAATTGTCAAACCTTCCATCACCAATAAAAACAAAGAAAATTAGACTTACAATTATAGCTCCAATATAAAGGTGTGATAACTGAGTATAAACATTATCTTTTTCATTAGTTATTTTTACAATAATCATTGATCCAGCATAACAAAATCCACAAGCAACTGGTCCTAAGTTTATAATTTTAAAATCATTAAAATCTGGATTTAAGACAATATAGACCCCTATAAAACCGACAACTATGGCACCTATACGTCTAATCCCGATTTTTTCTTTTAGAAAAATTTTCGAAAAAATAGAGATAAAAAAGGGGCTTGAGAAAAATAAAGCATAGGCCATTGATAATGACATGAATATTAGCGACGTATAAAAAAAACTAAAACCAAGAATAAAAAGTAATACCCTTAAAGTAGTTAAAAAAGGATAATGCGTTTTTAAATTAAGTTTTATTTTTTTATATTTCATAAATATTAAAAGAAACACAAAAGCAATAATAGATCTTCCAAAGTAAAGTTCGTATAAAGCCGTGTCATTAAATATCCATTTTATAGAAGCATCCTGAATAGTAAAAATAGCCATTCCAATAAGCACATACAAAATTCCTTTAAGATTATTTTTTTCTGATTTCATTTATGCTACTAATTTTATTGATTTATCTTCAATTATTTTTAGCTTTTAGAAAAATATTCACGTTTAATTTTTGTAATCAGGTTCCTCTTTGTCTAAAATTAGTCTTATTTGATCTAAAAACATTCTTGCTAAATTAATCGGAAAATTATTAAGCTCTTCAGCAGTTTTTTCTGCAATCGCATCATTTACTATATTTAACTCTTTATTGGTTGATAAAGCAGTTAAATAAGTTTCGGCAGCTTTTTCAAAGTAATATAAATAATTAAAACCATCAGCTATTGTCTCGCCGGTGGTTAATAGTCCATGATTACATAGTAACATGTGTTGTTTATTACCTAGTGCTTTTGCCATTTTTAATGACTCTTCTTCAAAGCCCAATCCTCCAAATTCTTTGAAAACTGAAAACCTATTATAAAACATCATCGTATTTTGATCTATTGGTGGCAAGGTTGGATTTTTAAGAGTTGACAATGCAGTTGCATATTTTGAATGTACGTGAAAAATGCATTTTGCATGAGGTACTTTTTCATGAATAGTTCCATGGATAAAAATTGCAGTTGGATCTACAATTTCAGGATTTTTTTTTAATTTTTCTTTATTATTTTTCGTAACCAATATTAAATCACTAGCTTTCATACGGCTAAAATGTACTCCAGCTTTATTTATATAAAAATCAGTGGATCCTGGAACGCAAGCGCTAAAGTGATTTGCTACAGCTTCGTGCATATTTAATCTAGCCGTCCATCTAAAAGTTGCTGCTAAATCTTTTTGTAATTCTGTTATTTCCATTTTTATAAGCATATCTATAATAGAATTATAAATTTTGGACAATAAAGTTATTACATAGTAGAAGTTATTGGGCTAAAACACACATTAACAATTTATCTTGTTAAATTTTACTTTTCTTTTTTGAGTCTTTAAATAATATTAAACTAACTCCAAAGATAATAATTGATCCGCCAAGATATACTTTGGGAGATGGTTGTTCGCCAAGTAAAACTATAGCAGTTATAAATCCTACAACAGGAAGCAAAAGGAATACAGGCATTACTTTGTTAACTTCATATTTTCCTAAAACATAGTACCAAGCGACATACGAAATTGGATGCATAATAAATCCTAAAAAAGCCAAAGTTAATAAGCTAGCTAGATCTGCCGCAAAAAAATATTTTATTGGATTACCGTCAAATATTGCTGATGTAATAAGTAACATTGGTCCTGAAAATACGCAAAGCCAAGTCATTAAAGCAATAGGACTGATTTTATTACTTATTGGTTTCGCCATTACTTGAGCAAGAGACCAAGTGAAAGCACCTGCTGAAAGTAAAAAAATTGCAAGATATTTACCATAAAGATTTGGAGCCCCTGATAAAATTATTACACCAATTAAACTAATTGCTACTGCAATTATATTTTTAAAACTCGGCACTTCTTTTAATAAAAAAAATGCAATTATTATTCCAAAAGGAGTTTCTAACTGGACAAGAAGAACAGCAGAAGACGCATCAACCATATTTAATCCAGAATAAGACATGCCATATTGTAAAGTGCTACCAATAAACGAAATTTTAAAAATATCTAACAACAATCCTTTCGGAACTGGAAACCACCATACCAGCATTAATGCTGGTATAGTAAATCTAATACCAGTGAGCAAAAATGGTGGAAAATATTCCATTGCCGGTTTTGCAATAGCATAACCAAAACCAAGCATAGTAGGGACCAGCAAGGCAATTAATATATCTTTTATTTTCATTGTAAATTTTGCTTTAAGATTGAGCTAGATATGTATTTTATGATAATCAAATTGTATAGTTTTAAAATAAGTGACTAATAAAAATAATTTTAATTTGAAATTGTTAATTATTAAGAAAAATTCATACCAAAATAAGAACTTGATTATTTTTTAAACAAATGTTTTAAAGTGTTGATGGCTAAGGAAAATTTTGTAAGATTTGAAAATGTAGACAAAAGCTATGATGGCAAGGTCTTAGTCGTTAAGGGTTTAAATTTAAATATTAAAGAAGGCGAATTTGTTACAATGTTGGGGCCATCTGGTTCAGGGAAGACTACATGTTTAATGATGCTTGCTGGATTTGAAACTCCAACTAATGGAGAAATTTATATAGATAATCAAGCGATATCAAATGTTCCACCACACAAAAGAGGTATTGGAATGGTTTTTCAAAATTATGCTTTATTTCCTCATATGACTGTTTATGAAAATTTAGCGTTTCCATTAAGAGTAAGAAAAATTCCAAAGGACGATATTGATAAAAAAATTGATAAAGCATTATCCATGGTATCTCTTCAAGGATACCAAGCAAGAATGCCGATGCAATTATCTGGAGGACAACAACAAAGAGTAGCGGTTGCGAGATCTTTAGTATTTGATCCTAAGTTGGTTTTAATGGATGAACCTCTAGGAGCATTAGATAAAAATTTGCGAGAAAACATGCAATATGAAATTAAACATATACATGAAAATATTGGTGTGACGGTTGTATATGTTACACATGATCAAACTGAAGCGTTAACAATGTCCAACAGAATTGCAGTTTTTAATGATGGAAAAATTCAACAACTTTCAACTCCCAATGAATTGTATGAAGAGCCAATGAACTCTTTCGTTGCCAAATTCATTGGAGAGAATAATACTTTTAAAGGTGAAGTCACTGAATTAGCAGACGGCAAATGTAAAGTGAAATTAAGTTCAGGAGAGGAAATATTATCTAATCCAATTTTTGTAAAATCAAAAGGACAAAAGACTACTATTTCTCTAAGACCCGAAAGAGCAATCATTGATTCAAGAACACCAATGGATAATAATTATAAAGGAATCATCGAAGAAATTATTTATCATGGAGACCATACTCGATTGAGAGTAAATTTATTAAGAAACAAAGAGTTTATTTTAAAGGTTCCAAATATTTCAAGTGATATGAAAATAAAGATAGGTAAAGAAATAAACGTAGGTTGGAATTCAGTGGATTGTAGAGCCCTAGACCCTAAATAAACAATAATTTCCTGAATAATTAAATAATTTAAATCATAATTTGCATATTGACTCTCACATAATTTGAAGTTGTAATAAGACTTTATATAAAAAACATTTAATCGGAGGATAAATGAAAAAAATAAGTAAATTACTACTTGCTCTTTCTTTTGTTCTTTCAATAACTTCATCAGCATTTGCAGTAACTGTAGTGTCTTTCGGTGGAGCTTATACAGAAAGTCAAAAATTAGGGTATGGTGATCCTGCAGCAAAAAAGCTTGGTATACCAATTGATTGGGTAGACTACACTGGTGGATTATCAGAAATTAAAGCTCAAATAGAAGCTAAAAAAATAACATGGGATATCATTGATGTTTACGCAATGGATACTATTATTGGATGTGACGAGGGAATTTTCCACGAATTTGATTTTGATAAGGATTTTTACCCAGCTCCAGATGGAACCCCTGCAAGTAAAGACTTCTTCACTGATATGCCCTCTAAATGCGCAGTTGGAAACATCTTATACTCTTGGATCTATGCCTATAATACAAAAAACGTAAAAGGCACTCCTAAAACTATCGAGGATTTTTTTAATACAAAAAAATTCCCAGGAAAAAGAGGTATCTATAAAGATGCTTTAGGCAATTTAGAAATTGCTTTAGCTGGTGATGGAATTAAGCCAGGAAAAGGTGGAAAAGCGATTTATGATGCACTTAAAACTCCAGAAGGAGTAGAAAGAGCTTTAAATAAATTCAAAACACTATGCACAGACCCTAATGGTGGATGCGTATTCTGGAGTGCTGGAGCGCAAGCGCCAGAAATTCTTGTAAGTGGTGAAGTGGTTATGTCAACTGGCTGGAATGGAAGATTTTTCAAGGCAGCAAAAGTTGAAGGAGCCCCAATCGTCCAAGTTTGGGATGGACAAATTCTTGACTATGAATATTTCGCATTAGTTAAAGGTGGTCCAAACTATGAAAACGGTCAAGCTATGGCAGCTTTAAAAGAAATGACAAGTCCTGAAGGTTTAGCTGGAAGCGCAAAATATATTGCTTATGCTCCGTGGAGAAAATCTTCAATAGAAATAATGACAAAAGGAGAGCCTTGGTTTAACGATGGTAAAACTAATATGGTACCAGAAATGCCAACAGCTCCTGCTAACACTAAATCATATATTCTAAATGACCCTGTTTTTTGGGCAGATAACAATACTGAACTGCAAGAAAAATGGGAAGCTATGAAAGCTGGTCTATAATTTAGTTTTATAGATAATAATTTTATTATATAATTAGGGCGGTTATTTATAACCGCCCTTTTTTTTTATGAGTACAAAAATAATTTTATCCTCTGACGGATTACCTTTAGAAAAAAGTCTTAAAAAAGCTGAAAGAAAAAATAAAATTAGAGCATTATTATTAGTTGCTCCATTATTTTTCTTTATTTTAATTATATTTGTTTTTCCGTTAGTAGATATGTTGTTTAAAAGTGTTGATAATCGAATGATCACAGAAATGCTTCCCAACACTTTTACCGCATTAGAAAAATGGGATGGCAAAGAATTACCTGGCGAAGACGTTTATGAAGCTTTTTATAATGATTTTTATCCACTTGCAAAAGATAAAAAATCTGGAAAGTTATTTCAAAGATTAAATTACGAAAAATCTGGATTTAGTAGTGGTCTTAAAAAAACTAATAAATTGATTTTAAATTTTGAAAAAGAAAATTATAAAGAACAGTTTATTAATGCTCATGAAATCTGGAATAACCAAGATTATTGGTTAGCAATAAAAAACTCTTCATCAAAATGGTCCTACAGTAAATATTTAAAAGGTATTGATTTAGAACTAGATCAACAAAAAAAAATTGTTCAAGTTGAAGAGGAGAAAAGTATTCATGTTCTACTATGGCTTAGAACTTTGAAAGTGGCATTTTGGGTTACTGTTTGTTGTTTTTTTCTTTCTTATCCGATCGCGTACTTACTAGCGACCTTACCAATGAAATATAGCAATATATTAATGATATGTGTCTTGTTACCCTTTTGGACATCATTACTTGTAAGAACATCAAGTTGGATGATCATGCTTCAGCAAGAAGGTCCTATAAATAATACACTAGTATGGCTTGGCTTATTTACAAACGAAAATAAACCTGAGTTAATGCATAATATGGTAGGTACATTTGTAACTATGTCACAAATTTTATTGCCATTTATGGTTCTACCTCTTTATAGTGTTATGAAAAATATTCCATCAAGCTTGATGAAAGCTGGTAAATCTTTAGGCGGAACTCCTTTTATGTCTTTTATGAAAATTTATTTTCCCCTAACAATTCCTGGAATTGGAGCTGGATGCTTGTTGGTATTTATTTTAGCAATTGGATATTATATTACTCCTGCTCTTGTAGGGGGTGCCAGTGGAACATTAATTAGTAATGTAATTGCTTATCACATGAAATATTCACTAGATTGGGCTTTTGCTTCAGCTCTTGGAACTATGTTGTTAGTTGGAGTTTTAACAATATATTGGATTTACCATAAATTAGTAGGAATTGATAATATTAGACTAGGATAACTTATGGCGTTACCAAATTATACACCATTACATTATAGAATATGGCATTATTCATATTTGGTGATTTGTGGTTTAGTATTTTTATTTTTAATTGCACCTTTGTTTGTGATTATTCCTCTCTCATTTAATGCTGAACCATTCCTTCACTTTTCAGAAAAAATGCTAAGATTGGACCCAGAGGCTTTTTCTTTAAGATGGTATAAAGAAATGATATTTGGCACTAAAAATCCCTGGGGGTTAGCAACTAAAAATAGTTTCATTATTGCTATCTTTGCAACCATTGGTTCTACAATTCTAGGAACAGTAGCAGCAGTAGGTTTAAGTAGCAGGTATATGCCATACAAAGCTGCATTTATGGCATTACTAATTTCACCAATGATTGTTCCGTTAATTATTTCTGGAACTGCAATTTTTTTCTTTATGGCGAAAGTTGGTTTAGCAGCAACACATACTGGAATTGTATTGTCCCATATTATTTTAGGCACACCATTTGTAGTAATCACGGTAACTGCAACTTTATCGGGATTTGATCATAGCGTTACAAAAGCTGCTGCAAGTCTTGGAAGCAATCCTATAAATACATTTATGAAAATCACTTTACCTTTAATTATGCCAGGAGTGATATCTGGAGCTTTGTTCGCCTTTGTAACATCGTTTGATGAGGTTGTGGTTGTGTTGTTTTTGGCGGGTCTTGAAAATACCACTATACCAATTCAAATGTGGGTAGGTTTAAGAGAACAAATAAGCCCAGTTATTTTATCTGTAGCAACGTGTTTAATTATTTTGTCAACTTTGATTCTTTTGACAGCAGAATTGTTAAGAAGAAGATCTGAAAGATTAAGAGGCATAAATAGAAATTAAAGAAACATAACATAGAACAAAATATATTTATATTATTAAAATTCATAGTTGGTTTGATATATTTTAAAAAATTTTGATAAATAGTAAAAAAATTAAAGTACATATAAAAAATAATCATGCTAGGCCTGGGACATTTCCAACAGACTTAGAGGGTGAAAAGAATTATACAATTACCAATAAACACATTGAAAAATTTATAAATAATCAAAAAGATATTTTTAAAAAAGTAGAATTTTTTATTGATTGGGATGAAGATAATTTTATTTCTTCAATGTCAAATACTAATATCTTGCTTACTTATGATTTCCCAAAAAAAAATATTATAAAAATTGCCCCAAATTTAAAATGGATCCATTGTACAGCAGTAGGTGTTGAGCACTTATCCCCATTTGATTGGTCACCCAAAGAATTAATAATAACTAATAATAGTGGTATCCAATCTAAAAAGGCAGGAGAATATGGGTTAATGAGCGTTTTGATGCTTCAAAATTATCTACCAAAAATTATTACCAATCAAAAAAATAAAAAATTTGTTTCTTTATTTAGCAACCCAATTGCAGGAAAAAATATTGTAGTTTTAGGTACAGGTTCACTTGGATCCTCGATGGCTAAACTAGTAGCGCCTTTGGGAGCAAATATTATTGGAGTAAATAAAAGAGGAAAAAAAGTTAAAGGATTTTCTAAAATTATTACAATTGATAAAATTGATAGTGTATTATCAGAAGCTGATATTTTGTATCTTGCACTTCCTGAAACAAATCAAACTAAAAATTTGATTAATCGTAAAAGATTAAATTTACTTAAACCCACTTGCGGAATAGTAAATATTGGTCGTCAATCAGCTTTAGATTATGAATGTTTGTGTGAAATGCTGAAGGAAGAAAGATTAGCCGGAGCAATACTTGATGTATTTTCGTCAGAACCGTTACAAAAAAAATCAAAATTTTGGAATATTCCTAATCTTATTATTACACCCCATGTATCATCTGATGATAAAGGCAATTACATAAATATGACATTGAGTTTATTTTTTAAGAATTTAAGATTATTTATTAAAGGTCAAAAGCTTTTTAATCAAATAAATAAAAAGTTAGGTTATTAATTTAACATTTTAAATGTTTTAATAAAATCTGGCCTCAATACATATTCTGAATAGATTTCATATTTAATTTTATGTAATATATCTAAACCGTACAAAACTCTTCCTACGGGAGTATATTCACCAGAAAATAATGGCTCATCTTGAAGAAGTATAAAAAACTGACTATCTTCAGTGTCATTTTCAAATGCTTTCGCTAATCCAACGCTTCCTTTTTTGTAATCAAATTCTGGATTTAATTCAGATTTAATTGTTCCTAATCCTGATTTACCTGTTCCTATTTTTCCATAATTAATAAGTTCTTTTTTACCAAACTCAACATCACCCGCTTGGATTAATTTATCTTTGATTACTCTATGAAAGGCGACATTATCATAAGCTCCTGATTGAATTAGCAGCTTAAATCTATTTACAGCATTTGGGGAAATTTCCGGATAAAGTTCAATTATTACATTTCCACAAGGGGCGTTTAAAATTGCAATATTGTCGGGTTTATCAAATTTAATATTCTGAGGATCAAAATCTTTTATAAACAAACATTTATTTTTAATCACGATAAAAAAACTTATTGTAAAAATTCCGAGTAAAATTAGAAAGACTAATATTATTTTTTCAAATATTGTTGCTTTAATTTTTGTAATCATTTTAAAATTGAAAATTATTGTCTATTTTTTCTATATTTCTTTTAATAAATCTTATTTTTTTATTTAAAATAATATCTTCTTTGAATTCAAATTTACCAATCATTAAGTGTGAAAATACTTCTGCCATATCCTCAGATGGGGTTGATTTAGAATATTCAGTTAAAAAACCTTGAGTATTAGAATAAGTATCGAGTCCTAATTTATCAGTGCATGTAGAACAATCTGCATATTTAAAATTTTTTATATTATAACTTCGCCATTCATCTTGATTAAAGAGCAGTTTGTTACTATCATTAATCAAATGAAATAACTCGTGATGAATAACTCTCTCAAAATATTTTTCGTTAAATTTTATATCTATAATTAAAGTTTTCATAATATTATTAGGAATTCCTGCAGTATTTATTCCAGATATTGATAAATCTTCGCACATCACAAGATATTTAAGACCAATTTTTTTTAAAAATTCTTTTGAATATCTATCTAAATTTTTTTTAATAACTCGAAATTTTTTTTCAAGTATTTCTTTTTCTGAGTTAAAACAACTTATATTTTTTTCAACTCCAAGTCTAAATGGTTTTAAAGCATATAAATAAATTAGATTATTATGCGTATTTAACTCATAAATTTCTAAATCAGGAATTTGAGTAAGATTGTAAATCGTATTTGCTTTTGCAGGTATTATTAAAATAAAAATTATAAATAAAAGCTTTAAAATCCTCATAATTTTAAATTAGATGATATTCGATTTAATTATAATGTGGTATATTTTTTATATAAATGAAAAAAGAGCGTAACAAAAATCCTATCCAACCCGTCATGGGAACGAAGGTTCCAAGATATGCTGGACCGTCTACTTTTGCAAGATTACCTGAATTAAGAGATGTCGAAAGTTGTGATGTTGCTATTGTTGGTGTGCCGTTTGATGCAGGAACTAGTTATCGACCTGGAGCAAGATTTGGCCCACAAGGTATCCGTCAAGCCTCGAGACACTTAAGAACAAATTATCATCCAAGTTATGATCTTGAACCTTTTAAAGATCAACAAGTAGCGGATGCTGGTGATATTGCCTGCAATCCATTTAATATTAATGAGGCAATTAAACAAATTGAAGATGGGGCAACCGAGTTATTAAATAAAGTCGGAGCTATCATAAGTTTAGGTGGTGATCATACGATTGCTCTTCCTCTTTTACGAGCAGTTAATAAAATAAATAATGGTCCTGTGGCTTTAGTTCATTTTGATGCTCATCTTGATACTTGGGATACTTATTTTGGAGCTCCTTACACTCACGGTACCCCATTTAGAAGGGCTAGAGAGGAAAATTTATTTTTAGACGATGCCTCAATGCACGTTGGTATTAGAGGTCCTCTTTATAGTAGAAATGATATTAAAAATGATGAAAGTTTTGGTTTTAAAATAATTCATTGTGATGAATTTCAAACTCAAGGCACAGATAAAATTGCTCAAAGAATAAGAGACCGAGTTGGTAATCATCCATTATATCTTTCAATCGATATTGATGTATTAGATCCAGCCTTTGCCCCTGGAACTGGGACCCCTGAGATTGCTGGTATGACAACTAGAGAAATTGTCAATGTTCTTAGAGGTTTATCAGGCTTAAATTTAATATCAGCAGATGTCGTTGAAGTATCGCCAGCGTATGATCATGCTGAGGTTACTTCTTTAGCGGCAGCAACAATTGTATTTGAATTAACAAATTTATTTGCAAAAAATAAATAAAGAATAGTTTTCATATGTTGGATAAAAAAAATTTCTATATTAATGGTCATTGGGTTAAGCCCAAAAGCTCTAAATTAATAAATATAATTAATCCAGCAACTGAGGAAAATGTAGCTGTTATATCTCTTGGCGAAAAAGAAGATGTAGATTTGGCTGTTAGTGCTGCAAAGAAAGCGTTTGAGACTTGGGCTTTTTCCTCTAAAAAACAAAGAGTAGAGCTGATAGAGAAAGTTTATGAAAATTATATTAAACGTTGGGATGAAATCGCTATTGCTATTAGAATGGAAATGGGCGCCCCAAAGGATTTTGCAAGTAAATCGCAAGTTAGTAGTGGAGCAACCCATATAAAATCTTTTATTAAACATTTAAAAAACTTTAATTTTGAAAAACCCTTAGGTGAACATGCTCCAAATCAAAGGCTTATATATGAGTCGAAAGGAATTTGTGCATTAATTACTCCTTGGAACTGGCCAATGAACCAGGTATGCTTAAAAGTAATTCCTGCTTTAGCTTCTGGATGTACAATGGTTTTAAAGCCATCTGAGTTAGCACCTTTATCATCAATTATACTTGCTGAAATTATCCATGAAGTAAAATTTCCAAATGGTGTATTTAATCTTGTTAATGGTGATGGTGCTACAACAGGCAATGCTTTAACCAGTCACCCAGATATTAATATGATTTCATTTACTGGATCAACAAGAGCAGGTGCTTTAATTTCGCAAAATGCTGCAAAAGATTTTAAGAGAATTAGTTTAGAGCTTGGTGGTAAAGGAGCAAATATTATTTTTAAAGATGCGGACTCTGAAGCAATAGAGAGAGGAGCATTTAGATGTTTCAAGAATTCTGGTCAATCCTGTAATGCGCCGACTCGAATGTTAGTTGAAAAATCAATTTATAAGGAAGCTATAGAAAGGCTAAAAAAATATACCAATGAATTTAAAGTTGGTGATCCTGAAAAAGCAGGAGATCATATCGGACCAGTTATTTCTGAAGCTCAATTTAATAAAATTCAAAAGTTAATTCAAAAAGGTATTGATCAAGGAGCAAATTTAATAGCAGGAGGTCTCGGCAAGCCAAAAGGTCTTGAAAAAGGTTACTATGTCAAACCTACTGTTTTTGCTGATGTAAGTAATGATATGGTAATTGCAAAAACAGAAATATTTGGACCAGTATTGTCAGTAATACCATTTGAAACAGAGGAACAGGCTATTCAAATTGCAAATGACACTCCATACGGATTAACGAATTATATCCAAACTCAAGATCCAGAAAAAATTAAAAGATTAGTTAGAAAGTTAAGATCTGGGATGGTGGAGGTTAATGGAGCAGGTATCGCTGACGACGCACCTTTTGGGGGATTTAAACACTCTGGTATTGGGCGTGAAGCCGGTACTTATGGTCTTGAGGAATTTTTAGAGGTAAAGGCTGTAGGTGGCTGGAATTAAAATTTTGATTTTTTAGTTCCCTGAATTATTTCTTTTAATTCATTATACTCTTCACATTTGCATGACTCTAGAACTGATAGCCTTTCATTAGCTAATTCAATTCTTCCTGTAACTACGTAAAGCTCTCCTAAATATTCGTTAATACCTTTGTGATTGGGATCTATAGCTAGTCCTTCTAAATAATACTTTTCTCCATTCACATAATCGCCTAGTTTTCTAGTTGTAAATCCTAAATAATTCAAAGTATCTGCATTATTAGGTTTGTCATTGTTTGATTTTATTAACAATTCATTGGCTTTTTTGTATTTTTCTTGAGCTTTGTCATTTTGTTCTTTTTTTTCATATTTTTTTGCAGAATTAATTAAATCAACTGCTTTACTATAATCAGTTTTATTGGAGGAATTGTCTGAAGACCCACCAGAGGAACCGGCAGAATAACAAATGTTAGTAAAAGTTAAAAGTGTAAATATGAGGAGAATAATTTTTTTTGACATCTATATAAATTTAGCCATTTTATTTAAGGGTTTTAAAGTAATTCCATTTTCTAAAAGACTCTCTCTGATAAATTTTGCGGCTACCAATGCATTTTCATTGTCACCGTGTATACATACAGAGTCTATTTCACACTGAATTTGCTTTCCGCTATAACAATTAAGGGCCTGATTTTTAACCATGCTTAAAACGTGTTTTTTAGCTAGATTGGGATCAGTAATTAATGCATTAGATTTTTTTCTAGAAACTAAATTTCCGTCATCTTCGTAATTTCTATCTGCGAAAATTTCACAAGCGATTTTCATGTCGAGTTTTTGAGCCGCTTGTTCCATTTTGGATCCTGTAGGTACCAAGTAAATTAAATTTTTATTTATTTCATTTATAGTTTTTGCTAGGGTAGTTGCAAGTTCAATATCCTCACAGGCCATATTATTCAAAGCACCATGTGGTTTTATATGAGTAACTTTTTCTCCATGACCTGATGCAATTTTTTCTAATATTTCATATTGATCAATTACTAATTTTCTTATTTCAGCAGGGGAAAGATACATTCTATTTCTTCCGAAATTTTCTAAATCATAAAATGATGGATGTGCTCCAATACTTACACCATTCTTTTTTGAAATTTCAACAACTTGATTCATTGACTCGTTATCACCAGCGTGATAGCCGCAAGCAATATTTGCTGAATTAACTAATTTGAGCAAATCAGGATCGTTTTTATTTGAATGATATTTAGATTTTTCGCCTAAATCACAGTTGATATTAATTTCCATACTTATAAATCTTAAGTATAACATGCAATGATTAAAAATATACTACCTCTTGGTGACGCAGCTGTTTATTGTGATTTTGGCTCTGAAGTTAATCAAGAAATAAATTCTAGAGTGATCAATTTTTTTAACCAAATCTCAAAACTTAATGAGTTAAAAAAAATTGAAGGGATAATTAACTTAACCCCATCCTATAACAAACTGATAATAAGTTTAGATTTATCTATTACTAACTATCAAAAAGTAAAGGATTTTGTTTTAAATTTAAAACTAATTAATTTTAAAAAAACCTCTCATCAAAACATAAAAATACCTATTTGTTCAGAAGGAGATTTTGCGCTTGATTTTGAAAGAATAACTAAAATAACCAATCAATCAAAAGAACAAATCTTAGATTTGTTTTATCAACAGGAATATTTTTGTTATATGACTGGATTTGTAGCTGGTATGCCTTTTTTAGGAGATATTAACGAAAAAATTCGTTGTCAAAGATTAGAAACACCAAGGGTAAATGTTCCTGAGGGTTCTGTTGGAATAACTGAACAGTTTACGAATATTTATACATCTCAAAGCCCTGGAGGTTGGAATATTATTGGAAATACCCCGCTAAAAATTTTTAATAAACTTGATGAAATTAAACCTAATTTAATTAACCCTGGTGATAAAATAAAGTTTTATCCAATTACCAAAAAACAACATGATAATTGGAAATAAAAATATTTATTTTGAAGTTTGTAGGCCCGGTACTAATACAACCATTCAAGACTCAGGAAGAAATCATCTATATCATCTTGGAATTACAGTTAGTGGAGCTGTAGATCAAAAAAATTTTAAGTTATCTAATCTCATATTAAATAATAATATTAATGAGGGGGTTATTGAGTTTGCATTTCAAGGACCTCTTTTAAAACTATATAATGGTAAAGTTGCGGTGTGTATTTCAGGTGAAATTATATTTGATGTTATTCGAAACAATTCAAGTATTGAAAAAGGTAACTGCTATCAGATCTATTATCTTAATCATGGAGATCAAATTGATATTAAATCAACTAAAAATTCCTTATATGGCTATTTAGCAATTAAAGGTGGTTTTAATTTAAAAAAAATCTGGAATAGTTATTCTATAAATACCAAAGCAGGAATAGGTCCCAATAATGGAAAAAAATTTTCAATTGGTGAAAAAATTTTCATTAAAAATGAATTTAATGAAGTTCTTAGAGAAAGACAAACAGGATTTAAAAATTCTAGAGAAAAAGTTATTAGAGTAATGAAAGGAACAAATTTCGATTTCTTTTCTGAAAAATCAAAAAAAATATTTTTTACCGAGTCATTTAAAATTACAAATTTGGTTGATCGCATGGGTATTCGATTATCAGGACCTGAGCTGGAAAATATAGTAAACACAAATATTAGGTCAGAAGGGATAATTAAAGGCACTATTCAAGTTCCAGCAGATGGTAATCCAATTATCATGCTTGCAGACCATGGAACAATCGGAGGTTATCCAAAAATAGCAACAGTCATATCTGCTGATTTGGATAATATAGCTCAGCTGATGCCTAATTCCGAAGTTAATTTTAAAGAAGTAAATCTTGAAGAAGCTGAAGAACTATATAAAAAATATTTAAATGAAATTGATAAATATGCAAAAAATTTAAATGAATTTAATTAAAAAATTGCCAGGACCGTTATTAGTTTTTTTAGGTGCATCGACCTTAAGTTTTGGAGGGCTTATTGTAAAGTTGTTTGAAGGTGCAAGTCCCTGGCAAATTTTATTTTGGAGAACTATTTTTTTTTTAATTGTTATTAATTTTTACTTAATTTTTACTTATAAACAAAAAATCTTTAAAATATTTTATATCTCAGGCATTCCTGGAATTTTGGGAGGCTTAATTTTGTCGTTGGGTTTTTGTGGATACGTATTTGCAATGTATAACACTTCGGTTGCAAATGTTAATTTCATTCTTCAAACACAAACAATTTTTTTGGCAATTTTTGGATATTTTTTTTTAAAAGAAAAAATTTCAGTAATAACATTGACATCAATCATTTTGGCTATTGCTGGTATTTTTTTAATGATTGGGAATTCTTTGTCTGGCGGCCAAATGCTTGGAAACATAGTCTCTTTCATTATGCCATTATCTTTTGCAGTTTTAATTTTGATAATTAGAAAATATCCTAACGTTGATATGATCCCTATTCAATTTATAGCAGGGATATTTTCGTTGATGATTGGTTATTTGATGTCTGAAAAAATTATAATTTCTCCGAATGATATCTTTTTGGGCTTTTTAGCAGGATTTTTACAATTAGGAATCGGTTTTATTTTAATAACAATTGGAGCACAAACAACCCCATCCGCCATGGTAGGAATAATTATGCTTACAGAGGCGGTTTTAGGTCCGATATGGGCGTGGATTTTTTTAGCTGAAAAACCACCAAGCACAATTTTGCTTGGTGGAACAATAGTTATTATTGCAGTTCTACTTCAATTTTATAACCTACACGTATTAGCAAAAAAAAATTAATAAATATTTAATGATTAAACGAAAATGAATTTTTTTCATTCTCTGCTATTAATGAGTCTAAAAATATTAATTGATAAAAATACTAAAAAATAATGAAGATTGCAGTAATAGGATCTGGAATTTCAGGATTGAGTTCTGCATACTACCTATCAAAAAAACATAAAGTCGATTTATTTGAAAAAGAAGACCGTTTTGGAGGTCATTCATATACACTTGATGTTGAGTATAGAAATAATCAAAAAGTACAAGTTGATATAGGATTTATGGTTTTTAATAAAGTAACTTATCCTAAGTTGATTAGTTTTTTTGAGGAAAATAACATTCAAATTGAAAAAAGCGATATGTCCTTTTCAGTAACTGTTAAAGACTCTAACATAGAATACTGCGGTAAGGGTATCAAAGGTATTTTCTCCAATAAAAAAAATTTTTTTAATCTAAAATTTGTTAAAATGTTTTTTGAGATAATCAGTTTTTATAATCGATGTGAAAAAATTCAAATAAAAAGTTTGTCTAAAGAAATGACAATTGGTGAATATCTTAAGCATATAAAAATCTCACAATACTTTATAAATTACCATATAATACCAATGGTTTCAGCCATTTGGTCTATGCCACCTTATGAAGCGTCAAATATGCCGTTAATTTTTTTTATTAATTTTTTTAAAAATCATGGCTTATTTAAATTAAGTAATAGGCCGCAATGGTTTACAGTTACAAATAGAAGTAAAACTTATGTGGATAAAATTTTAGCTAATATTAGTGGAGAATATTATAAAAATTACGAAATAAAAAAAATTATTAGAAATGATAATGGTGTAAAAGTTTATTATGGTTCTGAGAGTGAATTTTTTAATTACGATAAAGTAGTATTATCTACTCATGCAGATGAAACTTTAAAAATTTTAGCGGACATAACAAAAGAAGAAAAGGAGGTTCTTGGAAAATTTAAATATAAAAAAAATATTGCGATAATACACTTCGATCAAGCTGTAATGCCAAAAAATCGAAAAGTTTGGTGCTCATGGAATTCATCTTTAAATTCAAATAATCTTCAACAATCATCAATAACTTATTGGCTCAATCAATTACAAAATCTTGAAATTGATAGAAATATTTTTTTAACTATGAATCCTTTTTTTAAAATTGAGGATAACTTAGTTTATAAAAAAATTGAGTTTATGCATCCTTATTATGATGAAAATGTTTTAAAGAGCCAATTAAAATTACCAGAAATTCAAAATAAAAAGAACACCTTATTTAGTGGAAGTTATTTTGGTTATGGATTTCATGAAGATGGAATAAAATCTTCAATTGACTTACTTAAAATGTTAAATGATTAAATCTTCTATTTATAATGGAACTGTCGTTCACAAAAGATTTAAACCAAAAGCTCACTTCTTTAAGTATAAAATATTTTCAATATTAATTGATTTATCAGAATTAGAAATACTAGATAAAAAAATAAAATTTTTTTCATTTAATAAATTTAATTTAATAAGCTTTTTCGAAAAAGATCATGGAAAGAGAGATGGTTCATCTTTAATTAATTGGGTACTTGAGCATTTAAAAAAAAATAATATCAAAACAGAAGATATTAAAATAAAACTTTTATGTTTTCCACGAATACTAGGTTACGTATTCAATCCGTTAAGTGTTTTTTATATTTACGATGTAAACGAACAGCTTATATCAATTCTTTATGAGGTTAAAAACACATTCGGTGAACAGCATACCTATATTTTTAAAAATATTAATAATGAAAATTTATTGAAACATAGTTGTTCAAAAAAATTATATGTATCACCATTTATAGAAATGGACTGTAATTATCGTTTTAAAATATTGAAACCCGCTGATAAAATTTTAGTTATAATAGATCAGTATGATCAACATGGAAAAATATTGTATGCATCGCAAGATGGTCAAAGAGTCGATTTTTCAAGTAAAGAAATAATTAAAGCTTATTTAAGTCATCCGATAATGACCTTTAAGATAATTGCTGCAATACATTATGAGGCATTTAAATTATGGATTAAAGGAATAAAAATTGTTAAAAAAAAAATTAAAATATACAATAGCGTATCAATCGAAAACTAATGTTCTTATATACTCTAGCTGACAATATAGTATTTTATCTTTTAAAAAATATTAAATATGGCTATTTAGAAGTTACAACTTTTAGGGGGGATCTTTTAAAGTTTGGCGACTCAGAAAGTTCTCATAAAAGCCATATTACAATTAAATCTCCGAGTTTAATGTTTAAATTAATTAGAGGAGGAGATATAGCTTTTGCTGAATGTTATATGAGAGGTGAATTTCAAACTAGTAGCCTTTCAGATTTAATTGAGTTATTAGCTAAAAATATAAATATTATTTACAAATTCAGTAATTTTTTTGATTTTCCTTTAATTAATTTTTTGAGAAATAAATTAATTAAAAACACAAAAGATCGTAGCAAAAAAAATATTGCTAAACATTATGACTTAGGAAATGATTTTTTTTCTTTATGGTTAGATGATACCTTGACTTATTCTAGTGCTATATTTGATGAAAATTCTAAAGAGCTATCAAAAGCTCAAAATAATAAATACCAAAAATTGATAGATTTAATTAAACCTAGCGAGGGAGATAAAATTCTTGAAATTGGGTGTGGTTGGGGAGGTTTTGCAGAGTATTTGGGAAAAAATTATAATGTAAAACTCGATTGTATTACTATTTCTCAAAAGCAATTCGAATTTGCTAAAAATAGAATTTATAAGTGCGGTTTAAATGAAAAAGTAAATATAGAAATTAAAGATTATCGAGATCTAAAAAGCAAATATAATTCAATCGCATCAATAGAAATGATAGAAGCGGTTGGTCAAAATTACTTAGATAGTTATTTTAGTGTAATAAAAAAAAATTTATTTAATGGAGGTATCGCAGCCATTCAGGCTATAACGATAAATGAAAGATTGTACGATCGATATAAAAATAAACAAGATTTTATTCGAAAATACATTTTTCCCGGTGGCTTTCTGCCATCAATAGGTAGTTTGCAGAAATATGCTACAAACAACAATCTAATTTTTAGTTCATACAAATCTTATGCAGATCATTATTCTAATACATTGGTAATTTGGAGAGATACTTTTTTAAAAAAATGGGATTTAATTAAAAAACAGGGATTTGATTTAAACTTCAAAAGAATGTGGGAATTTTACTTATGCTACTGTGAAGCAGGCTTTAAATCAAAGAATATTGATTTAATTCAATTCTCACTTCTAAACAAATAGTATATCAATTAAACTATATGCTTAAATTTATACCAATAAGATCAATTTTATTGATAATTTCTTTATTCTTAATTACAAGCTGTTCGAAAAATAGCGCTATGAAACCAGAAGATTTTAAAGACAAAAAACCAAGATTAATAATTGAAAATTATTTATCTGGTAATATTAAAGCCTGGGGAATACTTCAAAATAGATCTGGTAAAGTGACAAGACAATTTATAGCAGATTTAAATGGAAAGTGGGATGGTAACAAGCTTACCTTGGATGAAAAATTTAATTGGAACGATGGTGAAGTCCAAACAAGACAGTGGTTAATTAATAAAATTGATGAAAATAATTATGAAGGAGCAGCAGGAGACGTTGTTGGAAAGGCAAAAGGATATTCTTACGGTCCAGCTTTTAAATTTGAGTATGTTTTATTAGTTCCAGTTAAAGGCAAAAAAATCAAAATTACTTTTGATGATTGGATATTTATGCAAGATGAAAAAGTTGCAATCAATAGAGCTACAATGACTAAGTTTGGAATAAAAGTCGCTGAATTAACAGTTTTTTTTGTTAAAGATTAATTGTTTTCTAATATTTAGTGAGTAGTTTAATTAATCTAAAGTAAATTATGTTTGGTAAAAAACTTAGAAGCTTAAATATAATAGTTAATTCTTTAGGAAAATGAATTTCAAACACTTTTTTGTTAATTAATCCATCATAAATTTTATTAGCTGCATATTCTGTTGTTTTTAAAAAAGGCATTTTAAAGTTATTTTTATCTGTCATTGGAGTTTTAATAAATCCTGGTGAGACTAAGCAAATCCGAACATTGTATTTTTTAAAATTAAAATACAGGCTTTCTGTTAAATTATTTAATGCAGACTTTGAAGGACCATAACCGGTAGAGTTTGGTAAACCCCTATAACCAGCAATTGATGAGACAATTGCTATAGTGCCTTTTTTTTTATTTTTAAAATATTCTTCAACTGCTTTGACACTATTTAAAGTTCCAAAAAAATTCACTTTAAATACTTTTTCAATATGTTCTAAATCTATATATTCTTCTTTTTTGGGATCCCATGTTCCAGTTGAAAAAAAACATATATCAATATCTTGGTATTTATTTTTTATTTCCTGAAAAACTTCTGTGCATTTTAATTTATTGGTAACATCGAGAGGAAATCCATTAATATTTTTATTATTTTGAGAGATTTCATATAGCTGTGCCTCTGTTCTGGCTGAAATTGCAACATTCCAACCCTCATTTGCAAATTTAATTGCCAATGCTTTACCAATACCTGTGCTTCCTCCAGTTATCCAAATAGTTTTTTTATTCATTATTGATGATGTATATTACCAATATGCTTAAAAATAAATTTTTATCATTAATATTTTTTTTAATTATTACATTTTCAGCTTCAATTATTGGTGGGTTTGCTACAATTAAATATAAAGAACCTTGGTATTCAACGCTTACAAAGCCTTTTTTTAATCCACCTGATTGGATTTTTGCTCCAGTTTGGACCACACTTTATTTAATGATGGCATCAGCAATTTGGCTTTTTTGGCATAGCAAAAATCGAGATGCTAGTACAGTTATTATCTATTTTATTCAAATAATTTTTAATACTACCTGGAGTATTGTCTTTTTTGTTTTTCACGAAATTTTTTTAGCATTTGTTGTATTGCTAATTCTAATTGGCTTAATAATAATACTTATTATAAGATTTAGACGCGTTAATTTATTTAGTTTTTATTTAATAATACCATATTTACTTTGGAGTACTTTTGCATTAGTGCTTAATATAGCTTTATTAAATTTAAATTAATCATGGATGACGTTGTTATTGTTGGTGGAGGCATTATAGGTGTTTCTTCTGCTTATTTTTTAGCAAAGGCAGGTCGAAAAGTTAAAGTTATTGAAAAGGATCCAACTTACAAAACAGCATCCTTTCCATTGTCTTTAGGTGGTTTTAGAAGACAATTTTTGCAAAAAGAAAATATACTACTGGGAAAATTTGCAAGAGAATTTATTTTTCAAATACCTCATTTATTAAAAACCAAAAAAAACCCAAACCCAACAGCTAGCATGGTTCCAAATGGCTATTTGTTATTATTTGGACCAGAGCATGCCGAGGAACAATATAAAGCTCTAGAAAATCACAAAATATGTGATGCTGGTACAAAGAATGTAAAAGGTTCTGAATTGTCAAATTATTTTTCTTATATAAATACTAAAGGTATTGAAACAGCTACTTTTACCGATAACCAAACTGAAGGATGGATAGACCCTTTTTTATTTCATAGTGCTCTCAAAAGTAAAGCAGTCGATCTTGGTGCAGAATTTATTAAAGGTAATGTAAAATCACTTTCAGAGATTAATGCTAAAATTATTATATCTGCAGCAGGTTGTTGGACTAAAGAATTGCTCGAGGATATACCAGTTGAACCACAAAAACATACAGTTTTTAGAGTAAAGTGCCCGACACATATTTCTAAGATGCCTCTAATAGGTGATTTAACTACAGGAATTTATTGTAGACCAGAGGGAAAAGAGTATTTGGCTGGTTCACCTAAATCTGTGTTTGATGCAAAAGATTTAGAGCCAGCATGGGAAGATTTTGAGGAATTAGTCTGGCCGGCTTTAGCACTTAGAATTCCTGTTTTTGAAGAATTAAAATTAACAGGAGGTTGGGCAGGTTATTATGATTGTAATAGATTAGATCATAATGCTGTTGTAGGAAAACATCCTAAATTCGACAACGTTTATTTGGCAACAGGATTTACAGGAAGAGGCGTAATGCAGGCACCTGGTATTGGAAGAGCGTTAAGTGAGCTAATTACCACTGGTGCTTATCAAACGATTGATATTTCAAGTATGGCGGTTGAAAGAGTACTTGGACAAAAAGCAAGACCAGAGCCATATGTGTTATAAGTTTTAAGTACCGCAAAAAGTTTGATATTTTTCACTTAAAGGGGAAGGTGATTGATAGTGAATAATGTCATTTTGATAATCGTAGGGTTTTTTTAAAATTATTAATAATTTATTCATTATATCTAGATTGTCTTCACTAGCTGCCTTCAAAGCCTCTTCAACCTTATGATTTCTAGGAATAACTAATGGATTATGACTTCGCATTAATTTTAGATATTTTTCCTTTGGAATATTATTTTTTTTTACTCTTTTTTCCCAATGATTAAACCAATTTATAAAATCTTTGTTGTTAAATATTTGATCGTTCTCAATTTTTAAATTCATTAAATAACAAAAAGTATTTGTGTAATCAGCATGATGGTTTTGCATCAAGTTTAATAAATCAGTTATTAATTTTTTATCATTTTTATCATCACCGAATAGTCCAAGTTTTTTTTTCATCATGCTAAGCCATTTTTTTTCATAAACTTTTTCAAAATTATCAATTACATCTGTAATAATTTTAATTGCGTGGTCTTGATCATCGTTTATCAAAGGAATAATACATTCAGCAAATCTTGCTAAATTCCATTTTGTAATTTTTGGTTGATTGGCATAAGCATATCGACCAAATTGATCGATTGAACTAAAAACAGTTAAAGGATTATATTGATCCATAAATGCACAGGGTCCATAATCAATAGTTTCACCAGAAATTGTCATATTGTCTGTATTCATTACTCCATGAACAAAACCAACACGCATCCAATCAACTACCAATTGGCATTGTTTTTCAATTAATAAATTTAGTAAGTCTAGTGCTTTATACTTAGAAGATTTAATTTCTGGAAAATGTCTCTCAATAGTGTAATTCATTAAGATGACTAATTCTTCTAAATTTTGCTTTGCCGCAATATATTGAAAAGTTCCAACTCTAATATGGCTTGATGCAATTCGAGTTAAGATTGCCCCTGGTAAAAGTTCCTCTCTTGCAACTAGTTCTCCAGTTTTAACTACCGCTAAACTTCTTGTTGTTGGAATATTTAGAGCATGCATTGCTTCGCTAATTATATATTCTCTGAGCATCGGTCCTAAAACTGCTCGCCCATCACCACTTCTTGAAAAAGAGGTTTTTCCAGATCCCTTAAATTGGATATCAAAACGCTTGTTTTTATTTGATAAATGTTCACCTAAAAGGATTGCTCTTCCATCTCCTAGCATTGTAAAATGACCAAATTGATGTCCAGCGTAAGCTTGAGCGATTGTATCACTCCCTATAGGTAAGTTGTTTCCTGAAAAAATTTTAGATAACTCTTCTTGGTTAACTTTAGAAAAATCCAACCCTAACTCTTTTGCTAATTCCTCATTTAATATAACTAATTTTGGATTTTTAACTGGAACTGGCTTTATAGTTTCTTTGAATGTATCAGATAATTTTGCGTAGGTATTGTCAAAATGCCAACCTATGGTCATTTTTATTTAACTGACTTCTGCTTGATTTTCTTTTGGTTCAACAATTGTTTTAAATTGATTTGAAATTTTTTGAACTTCTACAGAGGAAACCTTGTATTCTGCACACTTAGTTTCTTCATCTTTACCATGGCCTGTAACCATATTAACCATGTGTTCTGGAAAATGAAAAGTTGTAAAAACAATTCCTTGTTTAACTTTATCAGTCACCTCGACTTTAAGAGCAACTTCTCCTCTGCCAGAATATAATCTTCCAATGTCACCTGTATTAATATCTCTATCTGCAGCATCTTTAGGATGCATCAAAAGAATATCTTCATTTACTATGTTAATATTTTTTGTTCTTCTGGTCATAGTTGCACAATTATAATGCTGCAAAACTCTACTAGTTGTAAGAATTAATGGAAATTTTTTTTTATTTTTTTCTATTTCGGTAGACTCTTTCCAATCAAAGTTTTTTAAACGACCTTTGCCAAGTTTAAAAGTTTTTGTATGTAAAATTTTCGTATCTGTGCCATCTTCATTTACTGGCCATTGTAAGCCGAATTTACCTAGTCTTTCTCTTGTAACTCCTTTAAAGAACGGAACGATATCTGCAATTTCTTGTAAGACTTGATCAGCATCATAAGTGGGTTGATTAAATCCAAGTTTTTGCATCATATCAGTTACAATTTCTCCATCTGGTTTTGTTCCTGGTAATGGCGGGACAGCTTGGTTTACTCTTTGAATTCTTCTTTCCGTGTTGGTAAAAGTACCATTTTTTTCTAAGAATGTTGTACCTGGCAAAACTACAGTAGCAAGTTTTGCAGTTTCGCTCATAAAAATTTCTTGAACGACTAATAATTCTAAAGAATTCATAGCTTCGACTACATGGGCACTATTAGGATCTGTTTGAACAATGTCTTCTCCTATTATCCACACTGCTTTTAATTCTTTTTTAATTGCAGCTTCAAACATTTCTGGAATTTTTAATCCAGGTTTTGTTGGGTGGGTTACACCGTATTTTTCACTATAGAATTTTTGAATTTTTTCGTCTGCAACTTCAAAGTAACCAGCCCCTTGATGAGGTTGGCACCCCATATCTGCAGCACCTTGAACATTGTTTTGACCTCTAAGTGGATTTACTCCAACACCTCTTCTCCCAATATTTCCTGTAATCATTGCAAGATCTGCTATTAACATCACTGTTTTTGAGCCCTGTTCATGTTCAGTTACTCCTAAGCCGTGAAATTCTATTGAATTTTTTGCTGTGGCATAGGCAATTGCAGCTTCTTTAACTAATTGTTTATCAACTCCAGCTACTTTTGCTAAATGATCAACATCTTGTCTTTCAATTTCTCTAATAAAATTGTCAAAACCCTCAGTTCTATCTCTTACAAAATCTAAATTATACAATTTGGATTTAACGATGAAGTGTAGCATCATATTTAATACCGCTACGTTAGTTCCTGGTCTTAGCTTAATATGATAGTCAGCTAGTTTGGCAAGTTCAGTAGTAATTGGATCTAAAACAATTAATTTTTTTCCTTTCATGACTTGCTGTTTAATTTTTGCACCAGTTACTGGGTGAGCATTTGTTGGATTTGCACCAATGATTAAAAATAAATCTGCATGATAAATATCTTCAGTTGAATTAGTTGCAGCGCCAGTCCCGAAAGTTTGTTGCATTCCCCATGCAGTAGGTGAGTGACAAATTCTTGCACAACAATCTATACTGTTGGTACCAACAACAGCTCTAATCATTTTTTGAAAAATATAGTTTTCTTCGTTAGTGCATCTTGCCGATGAAATACCAGCAATTGCATCTGGGCCATTATTTTTAATAATTCGATTCATTTCTTTTTTGATAAAATCGTAAGCTTCATCCCATGTGGCTTTTTCAAATTTACCATTTCTTCTAATAAGAGGCGTTTTTAATCTGTCAGGATGATCATAAAAGCCAAAAGCATATCTTCCTTTTATACAAGTGTGACCAGCGTTAACTTCTGTTTCTTTAGGAGTATCAATTGCAACTACTTTGTTATCTTTAATTGAAGCCTCAAGGTTGCAACCCACTCCACAATATGAACATGTCGTTCTAACTTTTTTGTCGACTTCAGCAGATTTAGATTGAAAAACATCAGAGATAGCATCTGTTGGACATGTATGTGCGCATGCGCCACATGAAACGCAAGACGAGTCACCAAAAAGCATATCGTTATCAGCTGTAATCCTAGACTCAAAGCCTCTCCCCGACATTGTTAAAACAAATGATCCTTGAATTTCGTCACATGCTCTTACACATCTTCCACAATTAATACAGTTATCCAAATTCATTCTCATGTAATCATGAGAAGTATCTCTTGGAATGCCTTTGTGTTGTTTTGGATTATTATATCGATGATCTGATATGCCTAAATCATTTGCTACAGTTTGAAGTTCACAATTGTTATTTACCTCACAAGTGCCACAAGTCATTGGATGGTCTGTTAAGACTAATTCAATAATATTTTTTCTAAGATTTGTTAAATTTTCATTGTTTGTAAAAATATGTTGATTCTCAACCACAGGAGTATGACAAGAAGCAACTACTTTTGTAGGTCCATCTTTTACTAAAGCAACTTCAACTGAACAAATTCTGCACGCACCATAAGGCGCAAGATTAGGATCATCACATAGCGAAGGTACCTTTTTCTCACCAACATAACTTTTAACAAACTTTAAAATTGATGTATGGTTAAGACCAATTTCATATGGTTTTCCATCTATATAGGCTATTTTTCTTTTTTCGGAGCTCATTAATTATCTTTAACTATATCATTTTTCATTTCATCTCCAAAGTACTTAAGAATATTCAAAATAGGAGTAGGGATTGCTCCACAAAGAGCACATAAACAACCTTTTTGCATGGTAATTAGTAATTCGTTAAGTAATTTTAGTGGAATTTTAGCAGTTTTATTTTTTGCTTGGTCAAACATTTCTTTACCTCTATATGATCCAAGTCTTCCTGGAAAGCATTTACCACACGACTCTTCTGCAGAAAATTTAAATAAATGATGAATATACTCAATCATCGAAAAATCTTTTGGAATACTAACAACACTTGCGTGACCCAACATAAAACCTTTAGAAGTAAATTCTTGAAAATCTAAGTTTAAATTATCAATTTCATTTAAAGGAACAACTCCTCCTAAAGGCCCACCTATTTGAAAAGCTTTAATGGGTTTTTTGTACCCACCGCCAATTTCATTAAATATTTTTTTCATAGGTGTCCCCATGTCTATTTCATAAACACCAGGATTATTAAAAAAACTATCAAGACAAACAAGTTTTGTACCGGCTGATTTTTTATTCCCTATTCTTGAGAATTTTTCAGCACCATTAATTAAAATTCCACTTGCAGCAGCTAATGTTTCTACATTATTAACTACAGTTGGTTTTTTATACAATCCTTCTGTAACAGGAAATGGAGGTCGAACATCTACCTCGGCTCGTCTACCTTCTATTGAGGCAATTAAAGCTGTTTCCTCACCACATATATATGCTCCTTGGCCTATGCAAATATTAAGATCAAAACAAAATTGGGTTCCTAAAATATTTTCTCCAATTAAATTGGTTTTTTTAAGTTCATTAATACAACCATTGATAGCCTCAATTGATTTGGGATATTCACCTCTTATGTACAAGACGCCTTCATTGCTTCCAATAACATATCCACAAATAACCATACCAAATAAAACTTTTAATGGCTGGTCTTCTAATAGATATCTATCAGAAAATGCACCTGAGTCGCCCTCGTCGGCATTGCAAATAACATATTTTTTATTTCCACTGGCTTTACTGCACAAATCCCATTTCATCCCAGTTGGAAAACCTGCGCCACCTCTTCCTGTAAGATTAGACTCCAGTAAAGATTTTATTATTTCTTTTTTATCTACTTTTAAAAATCTAGTTAATTGATCTTTGAATTGATTAATAGAAGATAGCTTGTCGTCCATTAAAAAACTTGTCGTAGCAAAACTTTTAGAAAAAAATTTATCTTGTTGGAAAACTTCACCTTTTAAAATTTGATCGATTTTCTCAATATCTTTACCGGCATAATTTTCACCATTATAATGAAAAGCATGATTTTCATAACAATGGCCTAAGCAAAACATTTCCCCGACTTTATCCTCACCTAGTTTTTGTTTTAATGTGTTTTTTAATTTTTCTTGCGTTCCAGCACACATACATGCACTTCCATTGCAAACAAATGCCTTCTTTTGTCTGTGGGAAGGCCTTAAAAATTCATAAAAAGACTCTGCACCATGAAGTGTAGAAACACCCAAATTAAATTCTTTGGCTATTTCTTTAAGATCTTTTGGAGAATTATTTAAAGTATTTTCTGAAATTTGTTTGAATAAATTATTTTTTAAACCAATTCTTCCCGATAAATTACTAATGTTTTTTGACACAAAATCTTCTCTTTTGCTTATTTGTTTACAATAACTTTTTGGTTATTTGTATAAATGTTAAAACTATCATCTTTTACAAATCCTATGAGGGTCATATCAAATTTATTAGCAAGATCAATGGCCAAACTTGTCGGTGCACCAACACCAATCATTATCCCAATATTAGTTATCAAGACTTTTTGAACTAATTCAAAATTCAGTCGGCCCGAGCATGCAATAAATTGATTTTTAGGATCTAATTTATTTTTTATTAATACATGTCCCACGAGTTTATCTAGAGCGTTGTGCCGCCCCACATCTTCTTTAAGTGCTATCAAACTACCATTACTTTTAAAAAGGCCACTTGCATGGATGCCACCTGTTTTAGAAAATTCAGATTGGTTTTCTCTCAAAATTCTCGGAGACTGCATAATTATCTCTTTGGTTATCTTTGGTTCAGAACTAAATGTTTTATTTGTTTTTATAATTTCAAGTGCGTCTAATGATGATTTACCGCAAACGCCACATGAGGAATTAGTTAAAAAATCTCTCTTAATTTTATTGATATTTACATTTTTAGAATTATTTAATGTAACTAAAATTCTATTTTGAATTTTATATTTACCAACTTGATCCCCAAAACTTTCAATTGAATCTATGTGATTAATATCTTGAACAATTTGTTCATTAAATAAAAAACCTCTAACTAAATCTTTATCATCCCCTGGAGATCTCATAGTAATGGATAAAATCTGGGTAACCCATTTTTGATCATTCTTAAATTTTAAAGAGATCTCTAATGGCTCCTCTATTGAAATTAAATCTTCAATTTTTTCAAATCTATTAGATTTAAATTTTAAAACTTTATATTTATTATTCATTAAATTGTTTTAATCATTTATAACTTAAGAGCTTTAAGAACTGTTTTAAGTGGCAGTAGCAAACAATCTTTTCTTGATAAATTTTTTTTATCAAAAAGCTCAACAAGATCATCCCAGTTTTTGTCTAGATTTACTTTTGCATTATTGAAAAGATTTTCGACAGTATGGATAAAATTCTTAATTTCATCAATTTTTTTATTTTTAATTTTTCTTGACACTAAACTCACAGAAGCCTGACAATAAACACAAGATTTACATTGATATCCAATATCTTTAACAACATTGTCTTCAACTAATAAGCAAATTTCCATTTCATCGCCACAAACTGGATTTTTATTTTTAGATTTGTGTGTATAATTATCGAGTATTTTATTATTCTCAGTTCTAGCGGCAATTTCTAAAATTCTTAGATCCATAATATTTGTTTAAATCATTTATTAATGTCTTATATTTTATTAATGGATGATAACAATATTTTAGGTGTAGTGCTAGCAGGAGGACAATCTAAAAGATTTGGTTTGGATAAATCTCAGGTAATTTTAAATGGAAAAATATTAATTGATTATATTTTATCTGAGATTCATGATGAGTTTAGTGAAATTTTAATCATTACAAACAATGAAATAGATCATATGAATTCAAAAAAAATTTCAAAAATAAAAGATTTCAAAAAGGATTTAGGTCCACTAGGTGGCGTATTAACTGCTATGAAGTGGGTAAAACAGTTCAATAAAAATTTTCAATGGATTTATACGTTTCCTACAGATACTCCCTTTTTTAAAAAGGAATGTCTTCAAGATTTTTTAAAAAAAATTAAATTCCATGATAGTAAACTTTTTTTTATTAAATCTAATAACACTCGTCATAACATATTTGGACTTTGGTCTTTAAAATTACTGGATCAATTGGAGGATGATTTAATTAACAAAGGAAAAAGAAAAGTTGAGACTTGGGCTAATAGTATCGGCGTAAAAGTTATTAATATTGATTTTGAAAAGTTTGATCCTTTTTTTAACATCAATACAAAAGAGGATTTAAAAATTGCAAATAAAATTTTAAATAAAAATGATTAGTTATCAAAAATCTTTAAATATTTTAAATAAAGCAAAAATAAAAATTGAAGATGAGATTATTAATAGCACAGAGAGTATTAATAGAGTAGCTGCAGCAGAAGTTCGCTCTAAATATAATTATCCATCTGCAAATAATGCCGCATTTGATGGTTACGCTGTTTGTTCGAAAGATACTAAAAATTTTTCTCAAAAGTTTAAGATCATCGGTTCAATTGCCGCTGGGAATAAGCCTTTTAAAAAAAAAATTAAAAAACTTGATGCAGTTGAGATTATGACTGGGGGCAATATTCCTAAAGGTTTAGATACAATTATTCCAATAGAACAAGTTATTTTTTATTCTAATAAAAAAAATAGTAAATACATTTTGATAAATAAGAAAGTTAAAAAAAATAATAATGTTAGATTTTTAGGATCTGATTATAAAAAAAATAATTTGATATTTACAAAAGGAACTATAATTCAACCAAATCATGTTTTAGCTTTAAAAACACTAGGAATTAATAAGGTTAAAGTTAAAAAAAAACCAAATATCTTATTTTTTTCAACCGGAAATGAAATTTCTAATAACTTATATGTTCCAGTCTGGAAAGTAAGAAACTCTATTAGTCATTATATTGGCTCTTTAAAAAATAATTTTTTATTTAATTTTATTAATGGGGGAATTTTAAAGGATAACCATGAAAATATTTTTAAAATGTATGTTGATAAAATGCTTAAGGACAAAATTGATTTAATTATTACTTCAGGAGCAGTTTCTGCTGGTAAATTTGATTTTATACCAAGTGTAATTAAAAAATTTGATCTTTCGAATTATTTTAAAGGTGTTGCTATTAGACCAGGAAAACCAATTTTATTTGCAAAAATTAAGGGTAAACATAAAGTTATTTTTGGGTTACCAGGTAACCCTATTTCCTCAGCAGCATGTTTTAGGTTTTTTGTATACCCATATTTAGCAAATTGCCTGAATATAAAAAAAGAGCAACCAATTAAAGCAATTTTAAAAAATAATTTTACTAAAAAGAAAAATTTTACTCGATTTATTAAAAGTAAAATTAGCACAACTAATAATGGTAAATTAGAAGTAGAAGTTTTATTGGGGCAGGAATCTTTTAGAATAAAATCATTTGTTAATTCTAATATTTGGACATTATTTCCATCTGGTAAATCTAACTTTAAAAAAGGTCAAATCATTGACTGTTATTTTCAAAACTCATCTAATAATAATTTAATTTAGACAATCTCATTTTTGTTGAATTAAAATTAATTACATCTAAGTTCTTCGAAATGATTGAAGTTAAAGACCCAAAAATAGCAGCGCCAATTGTTTTATTTGCTGGTTTACTTTGGTCGTTTGGTGCCTTGACCATAAGATATATGGAAGATCCTCATTTAGTACCATGGCAATATATTTTTACTCGCGGATTGACTATTTTTGTTCTTTTGAATTTATACTTGTATTTTACTGAGGGAAAAACTTTTTACAAAAATTATTATAGGATTGGATCATCAGGGTTAATAGGTTCTTCTGGTTTAGCAGTTGCAATGATATGTTTCATTTATTCTATTACAAATACAAGCGCTGCGGTGACTTTGCTCTGTTTGGCGGCTATGCCTTTTTTTACAGCGTTGCTCGCTTTTTTATTTTTGGGAGAAAAAATTACTTTAAATGTTTGGATTTCAATTTTTATCGCGACATTAGGATTAATTATTATTGCGTTTGACAATACTGAAGAGACGACATTAATGGGTTTAATTTTCGGTATTTTTGCATCAATTGGCTTTTCGGTTTATTCTGTAACTTTGAGATGGAGAATTGCGACTCCGAAATTTACAACTGTCGCTTTTGCAGGAATGTTTTGTTTTGTCTTTGCAGGTGTTATGATCTCAGCAAACGATATGTCATTTTTTTCTACAAGCCATAATAGTCTATTGTTTTCTTTGCATGGGACTTTGGTTTGTTTAGGTTTAATCTTTTATTCAATTGGTTCTAAAGCAATTCCTGCTGCAGAATTAACTTTACTATCATTGACTGAAGTAATCGGAGGTATTTTTTGGGTATGGCTACCTTGGTTTGGTATTAACGAGGTACCTTCAACCAATACTATAATAGGAGGGTTTTTTTTACTCATTTCTATTACTTATTACAGTCTTGTGATGAAATGGCACAAAAGATACATTGCTTTAAATTAAAAAATTTATGGAACGGCCAGATTTTTTTACATTAAAGAATGGAGAAAAAGTAAAACTTCCTTTTACTAAGCAGGAATATGATCGAAGAATAAATAATCTAAGAGTAGTTATGAACAAAAAAAATATAGAAATGATTATTTTAACCTCCATGCATAATATTGCTTATTATACTGGCTTCATTTATTGTTCATTTGGTAGACCCTATGGTTGTGTAGTTACACAAGATAAAATCACTACTATCTCAGCGAACATTGATGCCAGTCAACCATGGCGAAGATCTAATTGTGAAAATATAATTTATACTGATTGGAAGAGAGATAATTTTTTGAAAGCTATTGTTGCAATAATTGGTCGAGATCAACCTCCAAAATATATTGGTCTTGAATATGATCATATGACTTTAGATATGAAAGATAAAATAGGTTCTATTTTTACTTTTTCAGTATTTAGTGATGTTTCCAAAGATTTGATGAATTTAAGAATGGTAAAATCAAATGAAGAAATAGAAATTATAAAAAATGGAGCAAGAATTGCAGATATTGGAGGTGAAGAAATTGTAAAAAATGTAAGAGTAGGAAATACGGAGATTGAAGTAGCTATTGCTGGACGTGATCGAATGGAGAGAGAAATAGCAAAAACTTATCCAGGGGCAGAATATATGGATACATGGGTATGGTTTCAGTCAGGAATTAATACTGACGGTGCTCATAATCCAAAAACAAATCGAAAATTAGTCTCAGGAGATATTTTATCTTTAAATACATTCCCAATGATTTCAGGATATTATACTGCTTTAGAAAGAACTTTGTTTTTAAATCATGCAGATGATGCTTCTTTAAAAGCATGGGAGGCAAATATCAAAGTACACAAAAGAGGATTAGAATTAATTAAACCAGGAATTAAATGTTCAGATATTTGTCGCGAACTCAATGAATTGTTTGCTGAATTAGGATATTTGCAGTACCGAACATTTGGTTATGGACATTCATTTGGAGTTCTTTCCCATTTTTATGGTAGAGAAGCAGGCTTGGAACTCAGAGAGGATATTGATACGGTATTGGAGGAAAACATGGTGATATCCATGGAGCCAATGATTATGATCCCTGAGGATAAGCCAGGAGCAGGGGGATACCGAGAACATGACATATTAATAATTGGAAAAAATACTGCAGAAAATATTACAAAATTTCCTTGTGGTCCCGAACACAATATAATTAAAAGTAATTAAAAAATGATTGAAAATAAAAAAATTGTAAATAGTTGGAATGAGTGGGATCCGTTAAAACATGTGATTGTTGGAAAAGCTGATGGAACCTGTATTCCAGCACCTGAACCTGCACTTGATGCAAAAGTTCCAGAGGACTCAGACATGAGGGGTCAATTTGGACCAAGAACTCAGGACACAGTCGATAAAGCGAACCAATTACTTGATGATTTTGCAAATATGTTAAAAAAAAGAGGAATAAAAGTTGATCGACCAACTCCAATTAATTTTAATCAAAATATATCAACTCCAGATTGGAGAGCAGAAACAATGTTTGGCTGTATGCCCCCGAGAGATGTTTTGTTAACTGTGGGAAATGAAATATTAGAAGCTACGATGAGTTATCGTTGTCGATGGTTTGAGTACTTATGTTATAGGCCTTTATTAAAAATGTATTATAATCAAGACAACAACATGAGACATGAATCTGCTCCAAAACCAAGATTAACCGACGCAGATTATCGAAAGGATTATTTATCTGATAAAATTGGGATTCAAAAAAGATTAGATTGGACAGAAAAAAAGTTTTTTGTAACTACCGAAGAAGAGCCTTTGTTTGATGCAGCTGATGTTTTAAGATTTGGAAAAGATTTGGTAGTCCAACACGGTTTTACAACTAATTTAAAAGGTATTGATTGGCTAAAAAGACATTTCAAAGACCATAGAGTTCATGCTGTCAATTTTCCTGGAGATCCATATCCAATTCATATAGATGCAACTTTCACACCTATAAAAGAGGGATTAATAATTAATAATCCTCAACGACGTTTACCAAAAGAACAAAGAAAATTATTTGAAAATAATGGATGGAGAATAGTTGACTCAGCTCAACCGGCGCACAACCAACCACCACCATTATGTTATTCATCTGTTTGGCTGTCGATGAACGTTTTAGTTCTTGATCCAAAAACAGTTTGTGTTGAAAAAAGTGAAGTTTATCAAGCTGAGCAGTTAGATAAATTAGGCATGGAAGTAATACCAGTTGAACTTAGAGATGCTTATGCATTTGGTGGCGGGTTACATTGCTGCACTGCAGATGTATATCGTGAAGGAGAATTAAAGGATTATTTCCCAAAACAATAATTTATAGGATGAATTGTACTATTTCATCGCTTTATTACTCGCCGATTAAATCATTATCTTTTCAAAAAGCAAAATTTTTTTTAATAAAAAAAAATTTAGGAATTATAGATGATAGAATTTTTGCTTTTTCTAGAAATCTTAAACTTGATAAGGCTAAATCAATAGCAAAAAATCCACATCAAAGACACTTAATAAATTTTTTAACTCTTAAAAATACACCCAGTTTAAATAAATTTAATTTTGTTTATGAAAATGGCTTAATTAGTCTTTTCTTAAAAAATAGAAAGATTATTTCAATAGATGCAAGTAAACAAAAAGAAGCTCTTAAACTTTCAAATAAATTTTTAGAAATTGAAAAAACTATAACTGGGCCAATTTATTTACTAAAAAATATAAAATATCCGTTTTTTGATACCACTTATTCAAACCGTGTTTCAAACACAATTTCATTAATAAATTTAAATAGTATTAAAGATTTTGAAAGAAAAATTAATCGAAAAATTGAATTTGAACGTTTTAGAGGGAATATTTATATCAATGGAATTAATGCTTTTGATGAAAGAAGTTGGATTGATAAAATCATTAAAATTAATCAAATTAAATTTAAAGTTTTAAATCATATTCCAAGATGTTCAGCCACCAATCTTAAAGTCAACTCAGTTGAACAAGATATTAATCTCCCTTTAAAGTTAAAAAAAACTTACGGCCATATCGACATGGGCATTTACTTAAGTCCCTTAAACAGTGGCAAAATATCTTTAAATGACAAAATAACCTTAGGTTAATTCGGATTTTTTTTTATAAATTCTATATATTTTATTACTTCATCAAATTTTTCGTCTGGAATGTCTTTGTAACTAGCATTGAATTTTTCTTTAACGCATAAAGCAACATGTGCATAAGGGTTACGACCTTTTGGATGATTTGGATGTTCTGGTAATTGACCTTTTAAAAAATCACCGGAGGTCTGAATTAATTTCCACAATTTACTGGCATTTTCTTTATTCATGATATCTCAAAACTTGATTTATCCTCAAATCTATAGTTTTTATTTAGTTTACACTAAATGAGTGAGGATTTCACTAATTTAAATAAAAAGTTAGAGAGTCAAAAATTTTATTTCTTATTAACAAAAGAAAAAAAAAGATATTAAACTTGTTTGGTGAAGTTTTTTGAAACTTGCAATAATTTATTAAACTATGCATATTAGAGATGAGGCACTTAAACATTTTAATAATTTTTCTGAAAAATATTTAAGCAAATATTCAAGAGATAGAAATTTTGATTTTGGTAAATTTAACAGAACAAATACCAGTTGTTTATCTAAATACATAACTCACCGCGTTATAGACGAGTTAGAACTTATAAAATCTGCCCACTCAAAATATTCTTACACAACTATTGAAAAATTTATTCAGGAAGTATTTTGGCGAACATACTGGAAAGGTTGGTTAGAATTGAGACCAAGGGTTTGGGAGGTATATAGAGAAGACCTGGTCAACTTAGAAGACTATAAAAAAAATATTAATTACCAAAATGCAATTAATGCAAAAACAACTGTTGAATGTTTTAATGATTGGGCACAGGAGTTAAAAGAGACAGGATATTTGCATAACCACGCAAGAATGTGGTTTGCAAGTATTTGGATTTTCACTTTAAAACTCCCATGGCAATTAGGAGCTGATTTTTTTCTTAAACATTTACTTGATGGTGATGCTGCCTCAAATACTTTAAGTTGGCGTTGGGTTGCTGGACTTCAAACAAAAGGAAAACATTATTTAGCAACTAGTTGGAATATAAATAAATTTTCAACTAAAAAATATGAGAATTTAAAATTAAATGAAAACGCAAGCCCGTTATCTGAAAGTGAAAATTTTGCACAATCTCCTCTTCACTTTGATAACATGGAGTACGAAAATTCTTTATTTTTAGTGCACAATTTAGATAGTTGTTATTTATTAAAACATAAACAAAAAACTTTTAACAATTATGGTTTATTTGATTTTAATGATTTCTTGCATAATAAAAATTATTCAAAAAAAGTATTAGATTTCAAGGCAAAAATTAATTTAGAAATTTTTGATCAAATTAAAAGTGATTTCGGTGCTAGTACAGTTTTCAAAAATTCTGATGATATTTTAAAATTTATAAAAGAAAAAAAAATTGATCATGTGATTATGCCATACCTTAGTTGTGGATATGAAAATGATTTTATTAGTGAATTCAAAGATAAAGTTAAAATTTTTTATTTGGCAAGAGAATATGATCAATTTTGTTTCCCTTTTTCAAACAAAGGTTTTTTTGGTTTTAAAGATCAAATTCCTAAAATACTTTCAAAATTTTTATAAAATTTGAAAATATTTATAATTATATAATTTAGTAAAAGCTATATTAGAAGAAATTAACCAATCCATAAAATTATTGATTAGATAGATTGTTATTTCAGGGATTAACAGTAGTTGAAGGTACAGGCTCCAGTGTTCCATCCGGATTTATCTTACCTCCAGCAGGCATAGATGACAGTGCAGCTTCTACTGATATTTCGCTTCCATCAGCCCCTCTAATTACTGCTCCTGAATTTAGTGAAGCTTGTATTTCTTTTACTGCTGCACTTAAATTACTTCCTAGCGCTTCTGCAGCACTAAGACCTTTAAAATTTCCTGTTCCTATCGCATCTTTTGGATTCCATGTATTTTTAGATATAGAATTAGGGTTGTCTTTTTTAGGATCAGCCAGTGATTTAGTCTTGCCTAATTCTAGATCTACTAATAAGTAATTAGATAATTTTGTAAAAAACTGATCGTCAGCTTTAAATCTTTCATTATCACCGTACAATAGATTAGCCCATACTACCATATCGCCTGTCAAAGAATTTGCCCACTTATCTACTGCTGCGTCTGCTTCTTTCCAGGTATTACCTTTTGCTAATTCTGTTTCCGAAATTAACGTTCCCTCGAACCAAATATCTAAATATCTTTTTACAGCATTTGTTGATATGATTTCAATCTCTTTACCTTTGATACCTTGACTAGTAGCATAATCTATTATTGATTTTTGTATTTCTTCAACCTCTTTGCCAAGATCTCCTGCAATATTTCCTTGATCATTAAATTTTAAGTACGAAAGTGTGCGTGCTAAAGCTTCGGAATTTATTCTTTGATCTGAAGGGTTGAGTTTGGTAAAATCAGAGTCATTTAATTTTGAAAACCATTTTTGAAGCGCCTCATCATTAGGAAGATAGTCTAATTCATCATCATTAAAATCATTATCATCAGATGGATTGTAGAGCCTAGCGTCCCATTTTTTTATTTCACTGTCTTCAGCTAAACTGTTGTACCAATTCATGACTGCTTGATCAGCTCCATTTACTCCTTCCCACGTATAACCCTTTGCTAGTTGTGCTTCGGATACGAGGGTTCCTGCATACCAAGTATTCAAATAAGACATTGCAGCGTTGGAAGCTAAAATTTCTGCTTTCGATGCGTTGATACCATATTTTATTGCAGACTCTTTTACTTTATTGCTGATTGCTTTCGCTTCGTCAACGATTTTACCCGCTGATCTACGTTCACCAGTTGGATCTTCAACTGTAAAATAACTCAAAACTCTTGCCTGTGCTTCTTTAGCAATTCGATCTGCAGAAGCCAATTCCACTTTTATTTGGTTAGGATTAAGTTCATTTAAATAATCTTTCAAAGAATATCTTTGCTCAATGGTCGTAGATGTATTTTTATTAAATAAATCTATCCATTTTTTTAAACCAAAATTACCACCACCTTGATTAAGCCAATTTCGTTCAGCACTTACTGCTTGTTCAATAGTTCCACCATTAGTTAAGACTTTTTCATAGACTTCCCTAGCATGAAACCAAACATCAACATACTTCGTTCTAAGATTAAACATCACTTGTTTAGATTGTTCTTGATTGAAACCTGCTGCCTTAATCTGCGAGCTTAATTCGTTTTCTATTTTAGAAAATTCTTCATATGGAACCCCTGTTGATTGCCTGTCATCAGCATTATTTATTTTTAATAATGAAAGGGTTTTAAGTGTGGTTATTGAGTCAATTCTTTTTTCCGAAGGTTTAACACGTTCAATTTTAATAGGATTATCCTCGCTTTTCAAATTTTTTTCAGGCTGGATGCTTGCAAGCTGAATGCCTTTTTCAAGTTGGAGTATCTCATCACTTGTTGCTCCGCTCAATTTTAATTCTTTTATGATGTCACTTTTTAACTTTTTATCATCTGCGTTCTTAGAAATTACTTCTGAGATTTCCTCATTAGAAATTATAGAAATACCTTTTTTATTTAAATCAGAATTAATTTTAAAAACATCAACCCCATTCTCCTTAAGAACTATCATGTCCTCAAGCAAAGTCTGTTGATTATCTGTCCTTCTTAATTTCATTGAAGAGGAAATTTCAGTAATTATCTGAGGGTCAACCTCTTTAATTTGTGAGATGTCAATTTTGCTTAAGTCTTTTTCATATTCATTAGGAATTAATTTTGAAGTCTTATCAATCATTGCTGAAAGAAAGTTTAAATTAGACTCAAGCAGATCTAAATTTTTTTTATCACAAGATGGATTGGCTACAGAGAGTATTTGATTAATTTGTACGAAAGCTTCATCTATAGCTTGTAGGTTAGGATCATTTGGATTTTTAGTTTTATTAACTTTTTTATTTAATTTTTTAATATCACTATCAAAATCTTTGTACGCGTCTTGAATGTTTTTACAAATTTCTGCTGAGCCTTGGTTAATAAAGCTTATCGTAAATAAAAATAAACTCAAAATAAAATAAATTATTTTTATCATTTTAAGTAATCATAAATTTCTTCCAATTCTTGATTTTGGATAGTTGATTTAAGTTTTGAGATAGAATTGTTATAAGAGTCTAGTATATTTTTTTTTTCTTGATATTCTTTTGAAACATTCTGTTTTTGTAAAGTTCCCTTTGATAAAAAAGTTCCAAGATTCCAATAAGCATTCATTGCTTCCTCTGGACTGTTAGATAAGCTTAAACCAACAGTCTCCCTCATTTTTCTTCGCGACTCATTAAGCTTTATCAAGTTCGAGACTTGTTTGCTAAATTTTTTTTCCTTTGGCCACCCAGATTTAAATTTGGTTAAATAATATTTATTGTTATTTAAATTACTTAAGTAAAAAATCTCGAATAAGGCCATAGCATATAATTGATTTTCTGGATTACTTTGATTATAAGTTTCACCTCGATTAAACATAGCCGACATCTTACCTGCTACATCAGCTGTTATGCATTTAAAATCTTTATTTTCTTCACAGTGTTTTGCAACCACCTCAAAAAATCCTGTTGGATAGTTTTTAATTTCTGAATATTCACCAAGTTCTTGAATTTTTAAATCAATTGATTTAATCAGTTTTTCATTGGCAAATCCTGCAGTATTAAAGAAAAAGTAGATTATATAAAAACTTAATTTTTTCATGAAATATAATTTTTTATTACAAAGTTTTAATTAAAAATTTCTTGAAAATATATTAATTTTTTTTAAAAAATAAAGCCGTTTTTTTTAACTTAAAAAAAATAATTCCTATTTTCTCTAATTGAAAAAAATGAGGTATCTTAACTAAAATCATAGCTAATTTAAAAAATAACATTTAAATAATAAAGTTATTAGCTAATAGACTCCTAAAAAAATATTTAGTAACTTTTGATTGTGAAAAAAATATTTATTTTAATTATTTTTCTCTACTCTAACGCAATGGCAACTGAAGAAGCAAAATATGAACTAGTAAGCAAAAATGATATTTATGAAATAAGAAAATACTCAGATCGATTAGCAGTAGAGACCATAACTTCTGATCAAAGCTATAGTTTTAGAAAATTGTATAATTATATTTCTGGTGGAAATGAAAAAAAACAAAAAATAGAAATGACTACACCTGTTACTGTTATAGAAAAAAGTGGAGTTATGACTATGCAATTTTATTTACCCAAAGTATTTGTTGAAAGTAATGTACCAGTTCCTGCTGAAGCTGATGTAAGAATTATTAAAATTGAAGAGGGTTATTATGCAGTATTAAGATATTCCGGCAGATCCTCAGATGCTAATTTTATAAAGCATAAAGAAATTTTAGAAAAAGAATTATCAAGGAATAATATTTCAATAATTGGTAATCCTATAAGAGCTACCTATAATAGTCCTTTTACATTACCCCCTTTTAGAAGAAATGAGGCCATGTTTAAAATAAATTATTGAGCTGAGGTAGCTGAAAATAGTAGACGAACTATTTGCTTTAAATTTTGACGCTCATTTTGGTCCAAAAATTTTTCAACCATTATACAAAGCTATAAAATTTTTGTTATAAGCTAATGACACTTGTTAAAATTTTAGATAATCTTAGAAAGTGAAAAATATTGGATTTATTGGTGTAGGTTATATGGGCTATGGTGTAGCTAAAAATATCTTAAAATATGGCCATAAACTTTTTGTGATTGCAAATAAAAATAGAAAATTTATTGATAAAATAAATAATGAGGGTGCTATAGAGGTTAATTCATTTGAAGAATTTGCAAATAAAAACCTTAATATTTTGTTTATGTGTGTAACAAATACTCCTATTGCTAAATTTATATCTGAAAAAATGTCTAAAATATTAAATTCAGATTCGCTTGTAATTGATATTACGACACACAATAAAACAGGATCAATTGAAACTGAGGCCATCTACAAAGCTAACAATATTAAATATGTTGAGTGTCCAGTGATGGGTGGTCCAGTTCAAGCTGAAGAGGGTATTTTAGGAGGGATTGTTGGAGCTTCAAATGAAAATTTTAAAATAGCAGAACCTTACTTAAAAATATTTTGTAAAAATTATTATCATTTTGGTCCTGTTGGAATGGGCGCAAAATCAAAACTTTTAAACAATTTTTTAACTTTAGGAAATGCTGCATTGATCAATCATATGGCAAAAGCTGCACGAGAATTAGGTTTAGATCTTAAAAAATTATACGATGTTGCAAAACTAGGATCAGGAAATTCAGTAGCTTTAGGTAGAGTTTTTGAAAATTTGTTAAATAATGATTATACCGGTTTTAAATTTACTGCAAAAAATTCAGTCAAAGATTTAATTTATATTCAAGACCTTTTAAAAGACTTCCCTGAAGCTGAAAAAACTGCCGAGATAAATAAAAAATATTTTCAAAAAGCAGTGGATGATGGTTATGGAGAGAATTTTATAAGTGAACTAATAAATAAAAAATAATTTTTTAATAAATAAAATTATTTGATCTACTGAAATCATAAAATAAGAATTCCTAATTTGGTTTTACAATTTAGTAAGATAAAGTTGGGTGTTTTTACGTGTATATTAACTTAGTTTTAATATAGAATTAAAGATATATGAGCACTTTGCAATTTTTAATTTTAACAATAATAGTACTAGGACTATTTATTTATTTTGTTCCTTATAAAAATCTTAAAGTTGTTCATAAGAAGCTAGATGAAATAATTGAACTTCTAAAAAAAAAGGACAACATATAAAAAAGGAAGCTAATTTTGTTTAAAATAGACGATTTTCTAAAAATAAATAAAAATAGAAAAATTTGGACTATTTTGAAGGATCAAAATGTAAGGCAAGCACTTATCTTGATGTCAGAAAAAAACATAGGTGCAATTATTGTTGTTGACAATAATAATGATCATGTTGGTATTTTTTCTGAAAGAGACTATGCAAGAAAAATTATTTTAAAGGGTAAGAATAGTAAAGATACATTGTTAGAGGAAGTTATGACCAAAGAATTAATAACTATTACTAAAGATTACAAAATTGATCAGTGCATGCAAATAATGACTGAAAAAAAAATTAGACACCTTCCGATTTTAGAGAACAAAAAAATTGTTGGAATAATTTCAATTGGTGATGTTCTAAAAATTATGATTGAAGAACAAAAAGAACTTATCAATCACTTACAAAAATATATAACTAGTTAGAGTTTAAAGTATTTTTTAATTTTACAGTGCTTAATAACTCAGTTTGACGAAAAATATTCAATCTCTGAAAAACGATCTGTTGGAAAAATCCAATAGAATTCCAGAGTTTCTGTGCCAATATTCTTTAAACCATGCTTTGCATTTCCATCAATATAAACTACATCATTTTTTTTGATTTCTTCAAGTTCGCCAGATTTATTTAATATACCTTTACCATTTGTAATCACATAGATTTCTGCTGGTGAGTGATAATGAAGAGTTAAGTTGCCTCCTGGAGCTATTTCACAAAAACCGAGTGAAAGAGAAGAACTTTTGGTAAAATCTCCGTCAATTAAATACTTCCATCTAACTCCTGGATATTTTTCGCTCACAGTCCATTTTTGATTAGTGACTGATTTAAGATTTTTTACGAATGTCATGTAAAATTATACCTCAAACGATATAATTTTCTATTTATTTTTAAGTTTTAACTTTTTATAAAAGTTCAATTCCAAAAAATTTAATAAATTTTGCAAAAATATAAAAAGCTACTAAAGTCACTATTACACTTAAACTTAACGTTAACCAAAATCCAAATTTTTTTAAGAAATAAGGAAATATTATAAACATCGGCAGTGTTGGTAATACATACCAAAAAGTATAATAGGCATGATTGGCAATTTTTTCTTTTGGTTGATCTTCAATGTATAACCATAGTAAAGTTAAGACCGTTACTAAGGGTAACGCTGCAATTAAGCCGCCCAGGCGATCACTTTTTTTGGCAATCTCCGATATTAGAACAACCGCACCTGCAGTAAATAGATATTTTAGTATAATCCAATTCATTTAATTTATTTTTTTGCAAGCTGATTGGCCATGTCATGATTAACATCAGCATGTCCTTGTTCATCAGCTCTTACTGCAATTATAACATCACGTAACTTCGCATCTGGATTTAAACCATAATAATCTATAGCAATCTTTGGTGCAGGAATGTTTTCTGTTCTGCCTGCATCGATCTCCTCTAAATAATGCGTATAGCTGATTACTGCCTGGTTTTCAAAATATCCTACCATACGATGAGCAATTTTAGGAAAGAAAATATAAAGAAAAAAATAAAAATGCCAAAAAATGAATTGAGCAAAAATAATTAGCCAACGTTCAAACCTATTTGGGTTTATTATGGCTATGAAGATCATTAAATGCATACGTTCATTTTCGGCTTCACTTAACAAAGTTCTAATGGTTGGACCATATCCAGTACGTAGTTGTCGTAAACTCTTTAAGTGAGTCCACATTCCTGCAACCATACCAGGAACGCCAGCAACAGTTTCTAAAACTACCGCTCTATGACCGTAACGTTTTGCGAAAAAAGTGTCAGCAAACCAACGAAAAAACATAGTTAATCCGTAGGCTATTTTGTCAGAAATATTATTTGGTTGGTTTTGCATTTAATCTCTTAATTAATATTATGTTTATTCAGATAATCCGATTTCGATGCTTTTCTATGGTCAAGAATGACACATATAAACCTCAGGAATCATTAAAATCTTTAATATTTATTAGTTATAAACTTAAGATCACATTAAAATTAATACTATGATCGATGTGGGCTTTTCGGTCAGGTACAATCTCTTAATTTACCCAAAAGACTTAAGTCCTACAAAATAAAGTTTTATTTACGCCTTGTCTCCATATTCAGTCATATGTTTTGGAATTCTTTTATTTGTGCCATACATAAAATGATTTTCCATATTCTCTCTGTATTTACTTGCGGGCACTTTTAACCCAACAGACTCGGCTACTTCTCTTATTAACATTGGGTTAGCACCACAACAAACACCAAGATAATTTACACCTAATGTATTCGCTTTTTTTGCAAATTGTCCTATCTCATATCTGTTGCAAAAATGTGGATCAAGAGCTGTAGGAAATGTTCTTCCATGTGGTGATGGGCAGCTACAATCGTCTCTATCTGGTAAATTGAAAAAAGTTGGAAATTTCTCATTTGTTCTATAGGGTATAGGTAAAGCACCAACGTGACATTTGACTGCTTTTCTAATCTCTTTTAAAAACGGTAACATTGTTGCAGGTCCTCTAAAACAATTTAATCCCACAACATCAGCTCCTCTTTGCTCCAACTCTTTACAGGTATCAACAACAGATTTTCCATCTCTCATTTTATTTTCACCCATTGGAGCGATAGTCAATACAGTAGGCAGATTAGATTTTTTCATAATCTCTAAAGCCTTAAAAGCCTCTTCAGCATAATAAAAAGTTTCACCAATTAACATATCAGCGCCCTCATCCACTGCCCATCCAATCATCTCTGAAAACATACGTTCAACCTCTTTTTTAGCTTGCTTATCATCTTCTTTCCAAATATTTGAATTAGAGATATTTCCAGCCATTAAATTTGGCTTAGATCCTTTGGGAGTATCTAAAGCAACTTTTTTTGCTATTTTTAATGCAGATCGGTTAAGTGGTTCAACCAATTCTTCCTTTCCAATAACTCGCATTTTTTCTCTGTGCCCATTGTAAGTAAAAGCTTCAACAATATCTGATCCCGCATGCTGATATTCTCTGTGCAAATTTTCAAGAACTTCAGGGTGATCCAAAGACACCATTGGCACAAATTCTCCTGACGCCATATAGCCTCTTCTTTCAATTTCAAATAAAAAACCTTCAGCACAAATTACAGGTCCCTTATCTAATCTTTCTTTTAATTTATTTGTTGTCATTTTCTCTCCTAGCGGTAGAAGAAAAAAAACTGAAAACACTAAGCAAAGAGTGTGAAAACAATTTACTCTCCTCTTCCATTTTAGTGCTTTAGCATAGCGCAAGGTGCACAATTTGGTTAAATACCTGATTTTATTTTAGAAAATTCTAAAAAAAAACCACCTGTTTATAAGGTTGCCTAGTTTATAGCAGGTTTTTTAGGCGATTTGCAATTAAAATTAAGATAGCGCTATACTTATTAATTAAATTTAACCTCATAAGTCAAATGTTATTTTTTATAAATTTAATATTAAAAAACTATAGAATATTATTGACGAAATTTTTTCTAGTTATTTAAAATTTTTTAAATAATAATTTTTTTAACTGTAAATAATAATATGATTACTGTTTAATTTTCAAATGGAATTTTTAGTTTTCTCAAAATTAAATTTATTTTCTTCAATAAAAAAAATTTTATTGCAGTTATAATAAGGTGTATGATTGTTCACTCTTAAATTTTATAGATAAAAATGCTTTCTTTAATTTTAAAAAATTATTGATAAACAAACTCAATCTTAGGATTTTAATCTTTCATTATTTGGATCAAAAGCTGGTTCTTGAATTATTCTAGCTTTTATTTTATCTCCCTGAATATCAATAAAAAATTCATTACCAAGTTTATCAAGTGATGCTTCGACATAAGCAAAAGCTAAACTTTTTTTAACTCTAAAACCATAAGCACCAGAGGTTGTTAAGCCTATTTTTTTATCTTGAAAATAAACTGGTTCGTTACCAAATACATCAGCGTTTTTTGCATCAACCTCTAGGTAAACTAATTTAGTTTTTATTTTTTGATTTGTAAGTTCAACTATTTTTTTTGATCCAATAAAATTATTTTTTTGCTTTAAATTAAAAAAACGATCTAACCCCGCCTCAACCACAGAAATTTCTGGTGTTAATTCACTACCCCAACCTCTATAACCTTTTTCCATTCTTAATGAATTCATTGAATGAGAACCAAAATCAATAATTTTATAATCTAATCCAGCGTCCCAAATTAAGTCATAAAGTTCACTTAGTTTATTCATTGAACAATGTAATTCCCAGCCAAGTTCACCCATGTAATTAACTCTTAGGGCAATTACATCAATATTTTTTATTTTCAACTCTTTAGATTTTAGCCAAGGAAAATTGTCATTACTTAAATCAGTTTCAGTAATTTTTTGTAAAACAATTCTAGATTGAGGTCCAATTATTCCAAGAACACCTTTTTTTAAAGTAATATTTTTAATTTCAACCCTTTCATTATTCAATTTATGTTGAGTAAACCAATCTAAATCTCTAATCTCTGAAGATGCTGCTGACAATCCATAATAAAGATGTTCTTTTAATTTTATAATAGTAAATTCGCTTTGAATTCGACCTATTTTACTTAACAGATGAGTCAAAACTATACTACCATTTTTTTTGGGAATTCGATTAACACACAGTCGATCTAAAAAATTAAAACTATCTTCTCCAATAATTTCAAATTTAGAGAATGTGCTTAAATCAATTATACCCACATGATTATGAACATGCTCACATTCTTTTTGAATAGATGAAAAAATATTATTTCGTTTGAAGCTTAAATTTTCTTTAATTTGTTCATGATTAAACCAGGCTGGTTTCTCCCAACCATAAATATCAAAATATTCTGCACCTTTATTTTTGAGTTTTTGATATACACCTGAGATTTTCATGGGTCTTCCAACATCAATTGTTTCATGGGGCATTGATGCAACGTACATTCTTCTATATTGTTCTTTTGATTTTTCGACTGAATACTCTTTATTGACCCAGCTCATGAAACGTCTTGGTTCAAATTCTAACATATTTATTTCAGAGTCCCCGTGAACAATTTGTTCAGCCATGTATTTTCCTGCCCCTCCTCCTTGAGCAATTCCAATACTCGCTGCACAAAACATCCAAAAATTTCTTAGTCCTGGTGCTGGACCAGCTAAAAAATTATCATCAGGCGTATGAGTAATAGGACCACAAATAATTCTTTTAATTCCAACGTCCTTAAACTGTGGAATTCTATCCATACCTTTTTCAAGGTGTTTTTCTATTCTATCTAAATCTGGTTCTAATAATTGCATGTCAAATTTCCAATCCATGCCATCTAATGCCCATGCTACAGCGCCCTTTTCATAAGGTCCTATTAATAATCCTTTACCTTCCTGCCTTAAATAAGATGAAGACTCTGGATCTCTAACTACTGGAAGTTCTTTATTTAATTTTTCTATTTGTGGATGAGACTCTGTGACTAAATACTGATGTATCATATTGATACTTGGAACATTTTTAAGACCAACCATCGCAGAAACTTCTGGACAAAAACTCCCTGCAGAATTTACCACATGTTCACAAATAATTTCACCTTTTTCAGTTATTACTTTCCATTCACCTGACGTAAGTTGCTTGATGTCAATCACTCTATTTTTTCGATAAATTTTAGCTCCACGGTTTCGTGCACCTTTAGCCATTGCATTAGTAGTGCTAGTTGGGTCAGTATAGCCATCCTCAGGTGTATGAAATGCACCTAAGATTCCATCAAGTTTAATAAATGGATGAAACTTATTTATTTCATCAGTTGAAATAATTGAGCAAGGTGATCCTGCGATATCTAAAACTCCTTTGACATGATGAAACCATTCGAGATCTTTGTTAGTATAGGCAAGTCTTAAACTTCCCGTTTCATGAAAACCTGTTGGTTGACCAGTTTCTTTTTCTAGTGATTTATAAAGATTTGTTGAATGAAGATGAATTTTCGCAAGGCTTAAACTTCCCATCATGTGTGGACATTGTCCTGCTGCATGCCAAGTTGATCCAGAAGTTAATTCACTTTTTTCGATGAGAACAACATCATTCCAACCTTCTTTTGTTAAATGATATAAAAGACTGACACCCATTATACCACCGCCTACAATTACAAGCTTTGCATGAGATTGAATTTTATCCATTAACAAATATTAACATAAAAATAAATTATCTTAAATTTAATTAATTAAGTATAAATTTCTATTTGATATTTTTTTTAGACATTAAATTTTATTTATTTTCTATTTGTTAGAAAACTTGCTTTAAAATTTATTTTAACCGATATTGCCAGTAGACGTGACACCTTGTAGCAATAAGATAATTTTTTTTACCAATCGTGTACTGTCTTTAAGAAAAATAAATTTAATCAAATAGTATGTGATAAAATTTTATGATTATATTTTGGTATTTTTCTAGCGCGATTGCAAAATTTAATCTCTAAAATTTATAAATTCAATTGGCAAACCAATATCAATAGCTCTGATAGTTGAGATTGCTTGTTGTAAGTCATCTCTCTTTTTTCCATCAGCACGTAACTCTTCTCCTTGAATTTTAATTTGAATTTTAAGTTTTAAGCTTTTTATTTGAGTGATAATTTTTTTTGCTGTCTCCTGATCAATTCCTTCTTTCAATTCACTTATTTGTCTTATGGTGCCACCGGTTGCATTTTCTGAATTTTTTATTTTAATTACTCTTGGATCTACTTTACGTCTTACAAGATGAGTTTGTAGTAATTCATTAATCTGCTTAAGTTTTAAATTATCAGGAGCAAGAGTGGTAATTGTCTTATCTTTTCTTTCAATTGAAATATTTAACCCTTTAAAATCATAACGAGTTCCAATTTCTCTCAAACAATTAGCAAGGGCATTATCAAATTCTTGATAATTAATTCTACTTACAACATCAAAAGAAGGCATATATTTATTTAAATCCTACCATTGTTTTATAATTTTTAAAAATTATTATAATTTTACTATTTATTTTGTTACGGATCTATCTATTGGCATAGTATTAGGATTTAATTCCATCCCAATAGCTGTTATGGTTTGAGGAATTGCTACAAACTGGACGTCTGGGTTATAAACACTGGATCTTACTGACATACGATAGATTGCAAAAACTCCAATTAATAAATGAAAAAATATTATAAATATAAAATATCCATTTGAACCAACTAAATTCATTAAAATAGAGCACAAGTATGGACCACTTATTGCACCCAAACCATATGCGAATTGCAATCCTGCACCAGCGGCAACAAATTTTTCTTTAGAAATAAAATCATTTGTATGAGCAAAAATTATTGCAAACATAGGCAGACTTGCAAAAGAAAATAGTACCAAAAATAAATAAAACCATACTTTTGAAGATCCTAAACCATCAGGTAAATACATTGAGTTTGATGAATACATTGTACATAAAGCAAAAAAAGCAGAGATAAAGGTTAGACATATAATTACTTTTCTTCTATCAAAAACATCCGAAATTTTTCCAATGGGCCACTGAGATACCGCTCCTGAGATGGTTAACAAAAATGTTACAAGTGAAATCTCAAAAATAGTAAAATTCATCGAGGCCGCATATACAGCCAATAGAGAAAGTAATGCAGACTGCATAGTTCCATAAAGTACAGCACTAACCATTCCAAGAGGTGAAGTTTTATAAAGTTCTTTTAAAGACATTCCTTTGATATCTCTAAAATTAGGAGCTTCTCTTCTAGTTAATAGAATAGGCACTAACGCTAGTGACATTAATAAAGAAATTAAAATAAAAGGTTCAAAATTTTTTGGACTACTAAAATTAAGTAAAAACATTCCAAATGCCATTGAGCCATATAAGACAACCATATAAATTGACAACACACTTCCACGGTTTTGATTAGATGATCTTTCATTTAACCAACTTTCAGAGATGGTATACATCGAGACTAAACTCATTCCAGTAATTAACCTTAATAAAAACCAGGCAAATGGATTTATAATAATTGAATGAAGTAAAACTGCTATTGAAGCAAGTGAGGCAAATGCTGCAAAGGCTCTTATATGACCAACACGACCTATGATTGTTGGAATTGTTTTTGCTCCTAAAAAATAACCAGCAAAATAACCTGACAAAATAAAACCGGTTGAAATTACCGTGAAATCTTCTTGAACAGCTCTTATTCCTAGAAGTGAACTTTGGTAACCATGAGCAATCATCATTAAGCTTATCCCTAAAAAAAGTGCCCAGGTATTCGTTACTATTTTTTTCATAAATCGATTTTATTTAGTTTGGACTTATTCTTGAATAAAGTCTTTATTGTGACAAGTTTATGAATTTTTAAGTTTTAAAAAAGAATGAATAGCTATAGTTAGGATAATAATAATACCACCTTGAAGCGTTTCTAAACTAGGTTGTTCTTTGATTACAAGCCAAACCCAAAATGGTCCAATGATTGTTTCTAGCAGAAAGAAAAGATTTACTTCTTCAGCTGGAATAAATCTTGGTGCAATAGTTACTAAAACAAAAGGAATTGCAACACACATAATACACATTAAGGGAACTAACCATAGATTTCTTTCAACTAACAAATATGTTTCGACAAAAAACATTGCAAAAATTGCTACAAGCATTTTTCCAACAACAGCTGCGGGTACCAGGTTTTTTTTCTTAGCAGATCTTATAGTTACAGCTCCCATAGCCAATCCAAGAGCTGTAACAAGTCCCAGCATATCCCCAAAAATATTGCCTAATTGAAGAGAGTCGTAGAAAATATAAACTGCAGCAATAAAAGTTACAGCAATTGCAATCCAAGTTTTTTTGTCTGGCATTTCTTTTAAAAAAAAAGCACCTAGAATCGCAGATAACATTGGAGCCATAGCGATCATTACCAAGGTATTGGCCACATTAGTGTTTTGAACTGATACCACAAAAGCTATGTTGGTTACGGCAAATGTAGAGATATAAATCAAACCATGAAGGCCACTTAATTTTAATATTTTAAAGAAATTTAATTTATAAATTAGCAACATGATAAATAAAACAACTAAAAAAGGAATTGCTCCTCTATAAAAAACTAGGCTCCAAGTTTCAATACCAGACAATCTAATAAACAAACTATCTGGCGTAATAAACATGATGGCAATGAATGCCAACAGTGAGCCTTTTTGTTGGTCAGATAAATTTTTCAAGCTTTTAATTCTTTCCAAAAAGTTTTAGCGAGATTTATTCCAGATAAGTCGTATAAAGTTTTAAGCCCAGTAGGTGAGGTGACATTAATATCTCCATTAAGTTTTTGATCAATAAAATCTATTCCTGATAAATAAATTTTTTGTTTTTTTAAATCTTGAGCAATTATTTTTGAAATGTAAGCTTCTTTTTTAGTTAGAGAAATATTTATAGCTTGGCCTCCTTTACTCATATTACTTAAATAAGACCCTTTTTTCGGCACTCTCGAAATGACTCCAGCTATTTTACCATTAATTAAAAAAACTCTTTTATCACCCTTAGATATTTTTGGTAAAAATTTTTGGCACATAATGTGGTTATGTTTTTTTATAATTTTATTAATTAAATTTTTATTAAATTTATTAAAAAGATATATATCGTTTCCGCCATGACCATGGATGGGTTTCACAATTACTTTTGGATGATTTTTAAAAAAGTTTTTAATTTCATGAATATTTTGAGTAAATATAGTGCTTGGCATATATTTTTGATATTTGCTAGAATATAATTTTTCAGAGACATTTCTAATTGCAGTTGGATCATTAATAATTTTAACTTTATGCTTTATTGTATCTAAAATATATGTAGTTGAAATATATTCTAGATTAAAAGGAGGATTTTGCCTAATTAAAATAAATTTACATTTACTGAGATTTAATTTTTGCTTTTTTAATATTTTATAAAAATTTTTATTATAATAATTAAATTTAATAAAATATCCCTCTGCAATTACGTTTTTATTAATTATCGATAAATTTTTAGGTTCATAATAATAAATTTTATACTTTTTTTTCTGTATTTCGGTTGCCAGAAAAACACTAGTATCTGTAAGTGGTTTTAATTTTGAAGGATGATTTCCTTGGATGGCAACTATTTTATTTGTCATACAATTCATCTAAATTTTCATTTATTGAAAATTTATTAATCATATGATCTGCATTGGTAGTTCTATTATCAATTACTTTTTGTAAATGATCTAAAAATATAGTTTCATTTTTTTTATGTTTATTTAAAAAATCTCTTTTATTTAGGCCTTTCTTTGAAAGTTCTAATAAAATTGATGCCCAATAAAGAAGATCTTTTCCCATTAATTGAGTGTTAAAACCTTTTTTAGGTGCCTCAAAATAGGCGTTAATAATTTTGTCTTTGTCCCACTTTGAGATTAATTCATAAGTTTCATCAATATTTCCATAAAGTAAACCAGTATTAAAAGCAGGACCTGAACATAAGCAATCCCAACCACAAGCATCCATAGATCTAAGTTCAATATATTTTTTTAATCTATTTTCGGTAAAAATTGTGGTCAAATGTGTAGTTAAATCATCCTCGGTAGGTAATCTGTTATCTATTTCACTTATTTTGCCTTCCATAAAATCTTTAAAAATATAATTTTTACCAGAAATATAATTATTATTATGTTGTATAAATAAAATAGGAAAATTAATTACAAAATCTGCGTATTTTTCAAAATTTAATTTTTCAAAAAATATTTTCGGAAGACCACCCCGAGAAGTATTTTGCCAAACTTTTGACCTATAAGATAAGTAATTGCTATTTTTTTTTTCAACTATTGAGGAGTTTGCAAACAAAGCAATTGAAATAGGAACAATTGAATTTACAATTCTAAATTTTTTAACAAAATCTTCTTCTGAAATATAATCAATATTCACTTGGGTACCACAAGTTCTGTACATCATATCTAGACTTAACTGACCTCCCTTAGGCATATCTCTAGTCATGAGCTTATATCGTTGTTTTGGATTGTTTGGTATGTTTTCTAATTTTGAAATTGGATCAAATCCTGCACTAACAATTTTTATATTTAGTTTTTTGGTAACTTGTCTCAATTCAAATAAATAATCTTGAGCTTCTGAGCAAACTTCATGGATATGGTTTAGCTTATCTCCTGAAAGTTCAATTTGATTTCCAGGTTCCAGAGTTATATTTTTACCTCCTTTGTTTAAAGCTATAATATTATTTTTTTCATATACAGGTTTCCAACCAAATTCTGTAAGAGCGTCGAAAATTTCTTTAACCTTAGAATAATTTATCCTTTTATCATCTTTAATATTAAAAAGAAATTTTTCATGTTCAATTCCTATTTTAATATTTTTTAAATCCTTTACTCCAGATTTAAAGTACTCGATAATTTGATTTTTTGTGTTTATCATCAATATCTAGATATTAGTTTATTAATAAATTTAAAGCAAAGAATTCAATTTTTTTAAATATTAATAATATTATTTAATCCTTTAAAAATTGATCAAATATTGGTGATTAAAAAGTTCAGACTTTTGATTAATTGATTAGTTATTTGATCCACTGCTTAGTAAAGATAATTGAGTTATTTTATTATCTCCAAGTTCATCAACTGGTTTAACTGGGTAATCACCAGTAAAATAGTGATCGGTTAATTGAGGGTAGTTATTATTTCTCTTTTCAAAGCCTATGGCTCTATATAATCCGTCCAATGAGAGAAATTTTAGGGATTTAGCTCCTATGTATTCACAAATTTCATTGTTAGTTTTGTTTGCTGCTAATAATTCTTTTTTGGTAGGTGTGTCTACCCCATAAAAATCAGGATATCTTATCTCTGGACACGCTATTTGAACATGTACTTCTTTAGCACCAGCATCATACAACATTTTAACAATTTTGTGCGAAGTTGTACCCCTTACTAACGAGTCGTCAATTAGGATTATTTTTTTATTTTTGATTGTTGTTTGATTTGCATTTAATTTTAATTTTACTCCTAAACTTCTAATTTTTTGACTTGGTTCAATAAAAGTTCTACCTACATAATGGTTTCGAATAAGACCATGCTCAAAATTTTTACCAATAGATTGTGCAAATCCTAGCGCAGCAGCATTTCCTGAGTCCGGAACTGGCACAATTATGTCAGCGTCAATATTATTTTCTTGGGCAAGTTCTTTACCAAGATTTTTTCTATGTTCATACGCAGTTTTGCCATTTATAAAACTATCTGGTCTTGCAAAATAAATATATTCAAATACACATGGTCTAACTTTTTGAGGAGGGAAGGGTTTGATACTTTGAAGCTGATTATTTTCAATCATAACTATTTCACCATTTTCAACTTCTCTTACAAATTTTGCTCCAATAATATCTAACGCACATGTTTCTGAAGCTAAAACATAACTATCTTTTAATTTTCCTATTATTAATGGCCTTATCCCGAATGGATCTTTAACGCCTATTAAAGCTTCTTGAGTTAACATGACTAGAGCATAACCACCTTGTATTTGAAATATTGCATCAATGATTTTATCAATTGTTTTAAGTCTTTTAGATTTTGAAATTAAATGAACAATTGTTTCTGTATCTGAAGTTGAGTAAAAAATAGCACCATCCTCAACTAGTTTTTTTCTAAGAGTAATCGAATTAGTCAGATTTCCGTTATGAGCTATGCCAATTCCCCCAGCGTTTGTATCTGCAAAAAATGGTTGAATATTTCTTAAAGTATTTTCGCCAGTCGTACTATATCTGTTATGACCAATAGCATAATTTCCTTTTAGATTTTTTAATAATTTTTCGTCATTAAAGTTATCACCCACTAAACCAAATCTTTTTTCAGAATAATATTTTCTTCCATCAAAACTAACTATTCCACAACCCTCTTGTCCACGATGTTGAAGTGCGTGAAGACCCAGTGCAGTAAGTGCAGATGCGTCTGGATTATTACTGATACCAAATACTCCGCATTCCTCTCTTAATTTTGGGTCAAATATTGTTAATTTTTTCCTTAGAATCTTGGTATATTTTCTCATTGGGAAATTCGTTCAAAAGATAGTTACTACCTTTTTCTAAATATGGAAAGACGTATGATTTATCTAAATTTATCGGCCATTTATCATAGTTATAGACAATGTGAATAGCTGAAAAAATAAACAATGAATAAATATAGGCCTTAACAAAACCAAAAAAGAATCCAAACATGGCATCTAATCCACCAAGACGTGAATAGATGACTGCTTTGCTTATTAATTTATTAACAAATAATATTACAAAGATTGCAATAACAAATATACTAATATTCAAACCAATATCGAGTATATATTCATTGTCAATTATATCTTTTAAATAAGGTTTAGCTCTTGGAAATAAACTTATCGTTACAATATAAGCTAATACCCATTTAGCCATGCTAAGTAAACTTAAAATAAATCCTCTAATATAACATTGGATTGAATAGAAAATTGAAATTGTCATATATAAAAGGTCAATTATTGATCTTTCAACAAAAAAAATTTTTAACGTTTCTAGCATTAAAGCTCATTTCCAAAGGGTTTAGCAATTAAAATTAAACACGGTAATAAAGTAAGCACAAATATCATAGCCAACAACATTGCAAGCCCGGTAAACATTCCAAAATATATTGTTGGAATGAATTTAGAAAAGATTAAAATTGAAAAACCGAAAATAATAGTAATAGAAGTATTTAATATAGCAACACCGACAGTCGAATGACAAACTTTTACGGTTTTGATATAATCTTTGTTGATATTAAATTCCTCTCTAAACCTGTAAATATAATGAATGCTATTGTCAACGGCAATTCCAATAGTGATCGAGGCAATTGTGATAGTCATCATATCTAAAGGAACTCCAAGTAATCCAATAATTCCTAAAATTAAAAGTGCAGCAATAAAATTTGGTACAACGCCAATAACAGATAATTTTATATTTTTAAACAAAACTACAAACATAGCGAAAATTCCAGTCATCACTAGTCCTAAACTTAAAATTTGAGATTTAAATAAACTTTGGAGTAAATTATTAAATAAAATTAAAACTCCTCCAATTTTATATTCATCTTCTTTTAAGCCAATTTTATTTTTTAAATCAAAATTAATTTTATTAATTAAATCATCTCTCCTTAAGTTCTCTTGTGAGTCAATAATTCTTAAATTTATTCTTGCCTCATTATCTTTTATAGAAATATATGGATCGACAATCTCTGTTTTAATACTTTGAGGAATCTTAGAATAAAGTACTGCCATCTCTAAAGTTCCAAGAGGCTTGTTATTATTTAATTGTTTGGCAATTTCTATAATTGAAGAAAATGATAAAACTTTTCCAACTTGAGGTAAGCCATCTAGATAATTGTGAACAGAGGTAATTTTATCTATTTTATCCTTTGTAAACCAATATTTTTCCTCATTACCTTCCTCCTCAGCTCCCCAATCATCAGCATCAATTTCCTCTTGATATTGAGTTTCTTTTTTAGGAAATTTTAAAATGATTTCCAAAGGCGTTGTGCCTCCTAATTCATCATCAATTAGTTTCATTCCTTTATAAATTTCCGTATTTTTATTGAAATAGTTAATGAAACTGTTTTCAACCTCAAGACGGCTTATCCCAAAGACACTTAAAATAATTACTAAAAAAGTAATACCAATAATTGTTTTTTTATTATTCAGAGATAATTCACCAAAAAATGATGTTATTTTTGAATTTTTTGTCTCTTGCAAAATTATATTTTCTGCTGATGTAAATCCCAAGAGGCTAGGCAGCAAAGTAAAAGTTATAATAAAAGATACCGTAAGACCAATGGTCATCATCCAACCGAAATCTATAATTGGTTTAATATTACTTAATACCAAAGATAAAAATGCAACTATAGTTGTTAGCACAGTATATAAAATGGGCATAAACATTTTACTGGTGGTGATATTAAGAATTTCAAAATTATTATGATTAGGAAAATCTTTTTTTAGTTGTAAAAATCTAGCACTCATATGAATATTCATTGCTATCGTTAAAATTAACATTAAAGCAATAAAATTTGACGAAATCACCGTAACTTGCCATCCTACAATTCCAAGTAATCCCATCATAATAACAACTGAAAAAAAACAGCTGCTAATTGGAATTATAATCCAAATAAGTTTTCTAAAGACAAACCATAAAGTGGCAATAATAAATAATAGGACCCCCAATCCAAAAATAATGATATCATTTTTTACAAATGTCATCATATCATCCGCAATCATTGGAATCCCGCCTAGATAAATTTTACCAATATCCTCATAACTTCTAATAACATCTCTAATTTCAATGATGTTTTCATGGTTTTGTTTTTTTATAAAATTTTTATAATTTTCTATTTCTGCTTTAGATTTATTTTCAATATTTATTAATTTTTCATTAGGTTTTATATACACAAGAATACCAGTGGTTTTGCCGTCCTCACTAATTAAAAGGTTTTTAAAAACAGGACTATTTAAAATTTCTTGAAAACCCCTCTCTTTATTAACACCTTCATCTTTAAGTGTTTTAAAATTTTCTAATCTTTCTTGAATAGGTGCATCTGAATTGTCTAATAATGGTATATCTAGAATAGTAATAACACTATGCACCCAATTAAAAGTTTGAATTTTATATTTTAGGCTTAATAAATTATTAATCGACGCATCACTCACCATTCCCTCACTAGGAGTATAGGTTAATAGCAAAAATTCTTTAGAACCATATCGTTCTGTAATTTCTTCAAGATATGCAAAATCAGGATCTCCTTCGATTAACAAGGTTTCAGATGAGGCATCTAAACTAAAATCTTTTAAATAGTATCCAAAACTTAATACAGCAATTATCAATAACGCAAAAATTGTTTTTGGATTTTTAATAACAGTATTTTGGTATAAAAAAGATAACATTCATAGGCTATATAATTGAATTTAGCTTAATTGAGTATCCTTAAATTTAGTAAATTGTTCCTCAAATTCTAAGTTTATTTTACCAGTAGGGCCGTGTCTTTGTTTTCCAATAATTATCTGCGCCAAATGTGCAACCTCATTCATTTTAGCTTGCCATTCAGCATGTTCGACGGTTGCTTCTCTAGGCTCTTTTCTTTGAAGATAATAACCCTCCCTATAAACAAACATAACGACATCGGCATCTTGTTCAATGGATCCAGACTCTCTCAAATCTGCGAGTTGAGGTATGTGATCATCTCTTTGTTCAACTTGTCTTGATAATTGCGATAAAGCAACAACAGGAATTGAAAGTTCTTTCGCTATAGCCTTAAGGCCTTGAGTAATCTGAGAGATTTCTTGAACTCTTCCATCTTTATTAAATGAAGTTCCTTTCATTAGCTGAATATAGTCTACAATAATCATATCAAGCCCATGCATTCTTTTAATTCGTCTTGATCTGTTACTCATAGCAGCAATACTAATTGCCGGTGTTTCATCTATATAAAGAGGAAGCTCGGCAATATTTTTTGAAACCTCTAAAAACTTATCAAATTGTTCCTCGGAAATTTTCCCTCTTCTAATATCATTTGATCTAATTCTAGATTGTTCAGCTAGAATTCTTGTTGAAAGTTGTTCAGATGACATTTCAAGAGAAAAAAATGCAATTGATGATTTTTTTCCACTTTCTTGAAGTTTTTTAGCTGCGTTGAAAGCAATATTAGTAGCAAGAGATGTTTTACCCATGGAAGGACGGCCAGCAATAATTATTAAATCAGATCGGTGCAGTCCGCCCAATCTATCATCTAGATCTCTAAGACCAGTTGGTACCCCAACTATTCCCTCTTCATTTTTATAGGCTGCAGAGGCCATTTCAATTGTTTGTCTCATGGCCTCATCAAATTTTATAATTGAAGAATTAAAAGAGCCTTTTTCTGCAAGATCAAACAACAATCTTTCTGAATTTTCGATTATAGTTTGTCCATTAGTTTCTAAGTCGTTTAACTTTGCGCTATCTATTGTTTGTTCTGAAATTTTAATAAGTTCTCTTCTGACAAACATATCGTAGATAATTTTTGAGTATTCGTTTGCCTGTCTTGTTGATGTTGAAAATTTAGTAATTTTAACGAGATATTCAGGAATGTTTAAATCATCTTTTTCATTTTCAAAGTAATTTTTTAGAGTTATTGGATTTGCAAGCATACCTCTATAAATTAGATTTTCAATGGCCGAAAAGATTTTCTGATGCATTGGATCATAAAAGTGATTACTTTTTAACATCAAGCTAATTTCATCAAATATTTCATTGCTCATTAGCAATGAACCAATAATTGCTTGCTCCGCCTCAATATTATTTGGAAGCTCTTTAAATTTATCTTTTATAACTCTTAAATTATTTTCCATTTAAAAAACAAATTACATAAAAAATTCCAAAAAAAAATTATTAATAACTGCTGGGGAGAAAGTTGTATAATTATTGGATTACTTCTGCTGATTTAACATCAATAGTTATTTGAGCATCAACTTCTGGGTGTAGAAATACTTTTACCTTAAACTTACCTATAGATTTAATATCATGAATAGGTTGAATCATTGATGGTTTGATATCGATTTTGTCATTATCATTAATAATTTTTGCAATTTCAGTTGGCTTTACTGAACCATATAATTCTTTATTTTCAGTGCTTAATTTCTTAACTTGATATTCTTTATTGTTTATTTTTTCATAAATTTTTCTAGCTTCTAGCTTTTTTTCATTATCTTTTTTAGACAAATCTGATTTAATTTTTTCAACCTGAGCAATATTTTCTTTTGAGGCAAAAAGAGCTTTTTTGTTGGCTATTAAAAAATTTCTTCCAAAGCCTCTTTTAACATCTATTATTTCACCGATAGATCCAATTCTTTTTAGATTTTCTAATAAAATAACTTTCATTTTACAATAATGCTAAATTTCTAGCTCTTTTAATTGATAAGGATAATTCTCTTTGTTTTTTTTGACTGACATTGGTTATTCTAGAGGGTAATATTTTTCCATTTTCTGACATGTATTTTTTAAGTAATCGAATATTTTTGTAATCAATCACTGGTGCACCCTTAATAGATAATGGACATGATTTTTTAAATTTGTATTTATTTGGCTGAAAAATACTCAGTTTGGCAAAATTACTTTGTGTAGTGTTTCTTTTGTTACTTTTTCTTTTAGGCATAATTAGTTTGAATTATTTTCTTTTTTATTAATATCTTCTCGTTCTTCACGTTTAGCAAAATAATTAGTTTCTAAATCAAAATTTTTAACTTTTATAGTTAAGTATCTTAATAATTTTTTGTCTATCGCTTCATTTTTTTCTAGTTCATCAATAACGCTTCCATTACCCTTAAGTTTAAAATGAATATAGCTACCTTTTTTATTTTTTTTAATCTCATGAGATAAATTTAAAAGACCCCAATTTTCCATTTTGACTACTTCACCGTTATTTTTTTCAATAATTTTTGAATATTTTTCAGTCAATTGTTTAATTTCGCTTGGAGATGCATCTTGTCTCGCAATAATTGTATGTTCGTATAAATTCATTTAAGTTCTTTAGTAAAAAATGAGGATATACTATTATAAATCTTTAATTACAATAGATAAAAAACAAAACAAATAGTTTTTAGATGTTTTCAGTAATTTTCCCAGGTCAAGGATCACAAATTATAGGTATGGGAAAAGAATTCTATGATAAATTTGATTTAGTTAAAAATCTTTTCAAGGAGGCTGATAATATCCTTCAATTTCCACTATCCAGTTTAATTTTAGAGGGCCCTAAAACCGAATTGGATTTAACAATTAATACTCAACCAGCAATTTTTTTGATTAGTTACGCAATATTTAGTGTAGCTCAAAAAGAATTTAATATTAAATTAAATAAAGCAAAATATTTTGCAGGTCATTCTTTGGGAGAATATTCTGCATTATCATGTGCAGGTTATTTAGATTTTTCAGAAACTTTAAAAATTTTAAGAATAAGAGGGGATGCTATGCAAAATGCCATTCCTGAAGGTGAAGGTGGCATGGTTGCTATATTAGGTACTACTATTGAAATAATAGAAGAGATATTGAGAAAAAATAAAGAAAAATTTAGTATTCAAATTGCAAACGATAACTCTGAAGGTCAAGTTGTATTAAGTGGTAAAATAAAAGATATTGAAATGTTATGCAGTGTCTTAAAAGAAAACTCTATAAAAAATAT
>VGCG01000002.1 GCA_016870175.1 Alphaproteobacteria bacterium | reverse complement strand
GATCAGTCTTATTCATTCCTTTTTTAGCGCTCGTAATAAAAAGATCTGCATTGTTAACCCCACCAAATGTACAATTGGTTATATTTTTTGCAGGCAACTGAATTCTATGAATTAAATTACTTTTTTTGTTAAATACAGAAAGACATCCACCATGGTAATGTGTAACCCAAAGATTTTTATTTATATCTAAAGTCATTCCATCAGGAACTCCCTCTTTTAACGAAAATTTTTTAAATATTTTTTTAGATAAAATTTTATTATTTTTGTTTATTTTAATTTTATAAATTGTTCTTTTTCTACTATCTGTATGATAAAAATTATATTGATCTATAAAAGCTGGACCGTTAGTAATCATATAGTTAGTATCAACTTTAGTAAGTGACAGGTATTTGTCTAATTTATATAAGGATCCCTTTTCTATTTTTCTTTCTAAATTATCCATAGTCCCAAACCAAAGATTCCCTGCTGGATCAGTTTTGCCGTCATTAATTCGATTAAGTTTTATCTCAGGTTCAATTAAAATTGACTTAATTATTCTATTTGTTTTTAAATTTTGAATTCTTAATTCTCCTTGAAGACCGAGAATAAAAATATTTTCTTTAATATGAGATATAAATCCTATTTCCTTATCTGTTTTAAAAATTTTTTTTTTATTATTTTTAATGTTTAAAAAAAAGATTTTTTTTTTTTTAATATCTACAAAATATATTGCGTTATGTTCCTTTACCCATAATGTGCCTTCTCCAAGTAAGCAATTGGTTTTCCAGAGAACTTTGGGATCTGATGTTTTGATATTATCCATGCAATTTAAATTTTTAAAATTTTTAACAGCTAAGATAATGCTTTTTTTTATTTGTTTAAATATTTTTACATTAAGTTGCTTATATTGCTATCACCTTAGAATTTTGTTCTCCTAAATTTTCAATTGATAATCTCATGGTATCTTTAGCTTTTAGAAACTTTTGCGGTTTCATGCCCATACCTACACCTGGAGGTGTTCCTGTGGTAATGATATCACCTGGTTGTAAGGACATAAATTTACTTAAGTAAGAAACAATAATATTTACATTAAAAACCATTGTGCTTGTATTTCCTGTTTGCATTCGTATCCCGTTTACATCTAAACTCATTTTAAGATTATTGACATCTTTAATCTCATCTTTAGTAACCAAATAAGGTCCGATTGGTCCGTAAGTATCGTGGGATTTACCTTTTACCCACTGACCCAATTTTTCAATTTGCCATTCTCTTTCGCTAATATCATTAACTACACAATAACCAAGTATATGATCTTGTGCTTGATTTTCTGAGATATGTTTAGCCTCTTTTCCAATTATTACTCCAAGTTCAACTTCCCAGTCTAATTTTTTTGATCCTGAAACAATTTCAATATCATCGTTTGGTCCATTTATTGAGCTTGTAGCTTTCATAAAAACAATTGGCTCAGTTGGAACTTTAAGTCCAACTTCAGCTGCATGATCAAAATAATTTAAACCAATTGCTATAAACTTACCAGGCTTTGTAATACATGGACCTATTCTGTCACTTGACGAAAGCTCTGGAAGCGCCAATAAATTTATTTTTTTTAATTTTGATATTGACTCAAAATTTAAATAATCTGGATTTAAATCAGTTATATGAGAACTTATATCTCTTATTTTTCCCGAATTATCTAATATTGCTGGCTTTTCTTTCCCCTTTGAGCCTACTCTTAATAACTTCATGTTTCTCCTAATATAAATTTATATTGTCATTCCACCGTCCACTGAAAACGTATTACCTGTCGTGAATGTGGACTCATCACCAGCTAAATAAATAGCCATTGCAGCTATTTCTTCAGCTGTTCCTAGTCTTCCCATTGGTTGTCTTGCTATAAAATCTTTTTTTGCTTGAACAGGATCAGGACTATTATTCACTCGTTCTTGCCAAGAAGGAGAAAAAACTGTTCCAGGAGCAATAGCATTACATCTGATATTTTGTTTGACAAAATCAGCTGCTATAGATTTTGTTAAACCAATAGTTGCTGCTTTGGATGCTCCATAAACAAATCGGTTGGGTAAACCTTTAAGACTAGATGCGATAGACGAAACATTAATGATACTGCCACCATTTTGTTTAATCATTAATGGTATAATCGCTTTACACATAAGATACATTGACTTAACATTTGCATCAAAAGAAAAATTCCAATCTTTCTCTTCACAATCTAAAATCGTACCATGATGAACAAATCCAACTGCATTAAATAAAACGTTAACTTTATCTATGTCTTTCATAAATTCTGATATAGCATTTTTGTTAGTTGAGTCTAATTTTTGGACTTTAATCTCTGGATATTCGTTATTAAGTTCTGTGAGAGTTATTGTATTTATATCTGTTGCAATAACGTGAGCTCCTTCGTTATAAAATGCAATTGCAGTCGCTTTGCCAATTCCTTGACCTGCTGCTGTAACAATAATTTTTTTACCTTTAAGACGCCCACTCATTTTATTTATCCTTCTAATTTTTACTTAAATTGAGCCAAACTATTAATTCTTAACTCTTTTTCAACAATGTTTATACAACTCTTTAATAAATTTAAAACTTATTTAACCTGTGTGGATCAAATAAATTTTTACATTTTTAAAATTTATAATTTTCTTACTAATAAATTTGGCATTCATATTAATTTTTAGTGTGAATTTCTAGGCAATCCTTTTTTATTAACAACGTCTAAATAAATATCTCTTGAATTAATACATGCTCCATCATCCAATTGTCCTACTGTGTTTCTAAATATTTCCTGCCAAGGAGTTTGGTTATTTACTTTATATGATTTCTTTCTCTTTCTTCTTTTTTTAAATTCTGCCTTAGTAATTAAAAGATCAACTCGTCTCTTATTCAAATCTATTTTAATTTTGTCGCCTGTTTTAACTATACCTAAATCACCACCTACAGCAGACTCTGGCGAAACATGAAGAATTGATGGGCTTTCAGAAGTTCCACTTTGTCTTCCATCCCCAAGTGTGGGAAGAGCGTTAATACCTTTTTTTAATAATCTATCTGGTGGTTGCATATTAACTACTTCGGCAGACCCTGGATAACCTACTGGTCCACAGCCTCTTATAATTAAAATAGAATCTTCATTTATATTTAAATTTTTATTATTAATTCTTTTGTGATAATCCTCAGGTCCTTCGAAAACAACTGCATTAACATTAAAAACATTTGGATTTTTTGGGCTTGAAAGATATCTTTCTCTAAATTCTTTACTGATTACTGAAGTTTTCATTATTGCAGTTGAAAAAAAATTACTTTTCATAACTAAAAAACCAGCATTTTTACTTAAACAATTTTCAAAAGATTTAATTACATTTGAATTAGTTTTAATTTTTTTTTTTAAATTTTGACCTACAGTTTTACCAGTTACCGTCAAAATATTTTTATGAAGTTTTTTATGTTTTATAAGTTCTTGCATTACAGCAGGAATTCCTCCAGCTCTATAGAAGCTTTCCATTAAATATTCACCCGCAGGCTGACAATTCACTAAAAGAGGAATATCATGTCCTATTTTTTGCCAATCAGATAAATCAAATTTTATTCCCATGTGTTTTGCAATTGCACTTAAATGGGTTGTACAATTACTAGAGCCACCAATAGCACTTGCAACAACCACTGCATTTTCAAATGCTTTACGATTTAAAATCTTTGAAGGAGTTAAATTCTCATGAACCATACCAACAATCCTTTTTCCTGTTTCAAAAGAGATCTGTTCTCTTTCTTTATATGGTGCTGGAATAATTGCACAACCAGTTAAAGACATTCCTAGGGCTTCAGCTATTGAATTCATAGATGAGGCAGTACCCATTGTGTTACAATGACCAATGCTTGGTGCAGAGGATGCCACCATATCCATAAATTCCTCGTAATTTATCTCGCCTTTAGCTAAAAGTTTTCTTGCTTCCCACACCACCCTTCCTGAGCCAGCTAATTTACCTTTATAAATGCCATCTAACATTGGTCCACCTGACAAAACAATTGCAGGAATATTAACTGTGGCAGCAGCCATTAATGCAGCTGGAGTGGTCTTATCACAACCTGTGGTTAAAATTACTCCATCCAATGGATACCCATACAAAATTTCTACTAAAGATAGATAAGAAAGATTTCGGTCCAGCATAGCAGTTGGCCTTTTACCAGTTTCTTGAATTGGATGAGTAGGAAACTCCATTGGAATACCACCTGCTTTTCGAATTCCATCTTTAATTCTCTGATTTAAAGACAAAAAATGTCTATTACAAGGTGAGAGATCACTTCCCGTTTGGGCTATTCCAATAATGGGGTTTCCCGACTGCAACTCATTTCTAGTTAAACCATAATTTAAATATCTCTCCAAATACAAAGCTGTCATTTCTGGATTTTTAGGGTTATTAAACCACTCTGAACTTCTTAATTTTTTTTTAAACATTATATAAAAATTATCCTTAATAATTTGATTTGCTATTGTGAAACACGAAATTTACTATGACAGCTTTTACAACTTCCCCACATTAATTTTTCTAACATAATGTTAACATCATCTGTTGTTTCAATTAAAGATGCTAGTTCCATCATGTCGCTTGAGGCTTTATTCATTAAAGCATTAAAATCATCTTTATTTTCCCATATTGTAGGTAATGCTTCGGTTTTAAATACATCTCTCGTATTGTCAGGAAACAAGCTTAATAAAGTTTTATAATTTTCACTCATTTCTAAAATTAATTGTTTCGCTTGATCAAACTCTCCATCAACTACAAGTGACGTTACTTTTTTGGCGGTACCGTAATTTTTACTAAATATATTTTTTCTAGTTTTAATAATCTCTTCAGCTGACTGTTCTGAATGAACTTCAAATGAGAATAGCACACAAAATATTAGTAATAAACTATTGCCAATACACTTTTTAAAATGTTTAATTGAAAAATGCATATAACGAACACTTTATCAGAGTACGGTTTAATTGCAAAATTATTTCATTGGACAATTGCACTCCTATTGATTTTTCAAATACCTCTGGGGTTTTATTTGGTGAATTTAGATTATGGAGGTCAAAAAATTTTTATAGAAAAAATTCATATTGTAATTGGTTTGACAGTTTTTTATTTGACAATATTTAGACTACTAAATAATATTTTAAATCCTGTTCCACAATTAAAATCAAATAATTTTATTGGACAAAAATATATAGCAAGATTAAACCATTTATTACTTTATATAACCCTTATATTGATCACAGTTTCAGGAATTTTAAAAAAATTATTTAATGGTGAAAATTTAGTTATTTTTTTTAAAGAAATAAAACTTGAAAATAACTCTGATTTAGCAGATCAATTCTATGATATCCACATATATGCAAATTATTTATTAATCATATTAATTTCATTGCATATTTTTGCTGTCATTGTGCATAAAATTGTTTTTAAAGATAATATTTTAAAAAAAATGCTTTAATAGCTATTTATTTAACAATAAAAAAAATACAAAGTTATTTTTTAATAATAAGACAAATTAATTTATCTTTAAAATTTATTACTTTTTTATAATTAAAATTTATTTCATTTACACCGTTTTCAATTTGCCTAGAGTTAAAATTTAATAATATTGATATATATTTTTTTCTAATCATACTTATATACTTTTTTTTAGTAACTTTAACTTTGAATACATATTTCTTTAACACGGTTTCTGGATAAGTTTCTAATATTAAATTAATTATTTTTTTATTTCTATTTAAAGATAAAATTAATTTTTTTTTCATTTCTTTAAAAACAGGTAATTCGTTTTTATAAGAGTCTAAACTCAATATAAAAATTTTTCCATTGGGTGCTAAATTTTTTTTACAGAAATTTAATAATTTTAATATTTCTTTAATTTTTAACAAATGAATTGTTTGTTTAATTAAAATCAAATCAAAATTTTTTTTGTTATTTTTAAAAAAATATAAGGCATTAATTTTTTTAAAAATTATTCTTTTATCAATATTGGCTTTGTTTTCTAAATCTATGCCAATTGGCTTATTTTTTAATCTTAATTTATTTGAAATATTGCCTATTATTTTACCTCTACCACAACCAATATCTAATATTTTGGAATTACTGTTTAATTTAATTTGATTTAGTATAAAGCTTGTAAAATATTTAATATAGCTTGCTGAAGAAAGCCATGTTTTATTGTCCCAATTTTGAAATCCTGACATTAAATTTTTTTAAAATAATTAAATATTAAAATATTTTAGAGTTGCTTAGTGACATGCCATACCAAATTTTTTCAATCTCCAATAATTGTAAGGCCAAGGTGTTAAAAATCCTACTATAAGCATAATTGGAATAACCCACCAATTTAAAATAGCTCCTCCAGTTAATAAATAATCTGTCAAATTCATTGTAATTTCCATACTCAACATAGAAATTAAGCTCATGCCTGAGGCTGTTTTTAATGCACCAATAAATGAAAAATTTTGCCTTATTAAAATAAAAGTTTCAAGAATTATGCTAGTAATTAAACCATTAATAATTGCTAAAATCATTATGCCCATTAACGGGAAAGGAATTTGCGTTAATTGAAAAAATAAAATTGTGCCAAAATCGCCAATTGAACAACCAATAACACACCAGGCAGTATTTTTTGCACTTTTTTTCCAAGTATGCTTACATCTCCAATGAAAAGTAGTTGCTGTCATAATTTATATTTTATAAATATTAGGTGTATGAAAAAAAAATTCATTTTTTTTATATAATAATTATTCATGATTTTTAAACAAGTCTTTGATCCTAAATCCTATACATTCACTTATTTAATTGCATCATCAATAGGTCGTGAGGCAATAATTATAGATCCGGTATTAGAAAATGTTCATGAGTACATTGAATTATTAAATCAATTAGAACTAAAGTTAGTTAAAGTAATTGATACGCACATTCATGCAGATCACGTGACGGGCGCATCAAAGCTTAAAAATGAGACAAAATGTCAAACAATTATGGGAGAAAATACTCCGGCTGATATAGTCGATTTTAAAGTTAAGGATGGCGAAAAAATTAAAATTGATCAATTAATAATTAAAGCCATATATACCCCAGGCCACACCTCTGATAGCTACAGTTTTTTATTAAATAACCAATTGTTTTCAGGTGATACACTTTTAATTAACGGAACTGGAAGAACCGACTTTCAAAATGGAAGCTCAAAAGAAGCTTATAATTCTATATTTAATAAATTATTAAAATTACCTGAAGAAACCCTTCTTTATCCAGGACATGATTATAATGGAAAAAAAGTTAGCACGTTGGGAAATGAGAAAAAATTTAATCCTAGATTGCAAGTCAATAGTGAAGATCAATATATTGAAATGATGAGTAATTTGAAACTAGCAGAACCTAAGGAAATACATTTTAATATTAATAGAAATATCATGCTCGGCAAGTAACTTAGTTAAAATAAAAACCTATTTAATCTTTCCTAGTTGTTTTTGTCGAGCGATAATAATTAAACCACTAATTACTATTATTAATCCACCGATATAAGTATTTGCTTGAGGATCTTCATTAAACAAAAAATATCCATATACAATTCCCCATAATATTACTGAATATCTAAAAGTTGATGTTGCTGAGACTAAGGCAACTTTAATTGTTGCTACAGAAAAAAAATATCCAAAAGAAAGAAATAAAGAGGCAACAAATAAAAGTACGTATTCCTTTAAATCAAAGATAAAAAATTGAAATAGACTTAAAATTCCAAAAAAAATTGTTACAACAAAACATGTTATAAAAGCAATCTGCTCACTGTGAAAGTTATCTTCAATTTGTCTTGTTACTACTTCTCTTATGGTAATAAAAATAGCCGTAAAGAGTGGAAAAATGAAATAATATCCAAATTTTAATTCATTGGGTTCGACCACAATAACTAAACCTATGAAACCCAAAATTACAGCGGACCAGCGTTTCCATCTTACTTTTTCGTTTAAAAATAAAGCACCAAATGCGGTTAAAAAAATTGGTGCCAAGCTTATTAATACATAAACCATAGCAAATGGCAATTTTGCAACTCCAATAAAAAAACAGATTGTAGCTACCGACTCTAATAAACCTCTTAATTTTAATTTAGTTGATGAAAAAATTAATTTTAAATTAAATTTTTTAGTTAAGATTAAAAAAATTCCTATTAAAATTAAGGCAAATATTCCTCTTAAAAATATTACCTGATTAAGAACTAAAATATCAGTGTAATTTAAATAGATAACTTTTACGATAGCATCATTCGTAGCAAAAAAGAACTGAGCTAAAAGCATATAGAAGATGCCTAGTAGCTCGTTATTGATTTTATTTTTTATCATTATAAGTATTAAAAAAATTAAACAAAAATTATCAACCAATATACTGCTAACCCTGCAAAAATAGTGCTTAGAATATTTTTGCTTAAAATTGCTACAATTAAAGCAATTATTGAAGACAGTATCCTTGGATTGTTTTCTAAATCGAAATTTCCATCATTATCAAGAAAAATTCCAGGAAATATAATTGCTGGAAAAACTGCAGATGGGACAAAAGTCAATAATTGTTTTATCTTTGGGTTGATTTTACTCACATCAAAAAAAGATAAAGGTAAAAATTTTAAAAAAAAATTTAAAATTCCAGAAATAACTATTCCAAACCAAATCATTTTTCAACTTCCTTTTTTTTTTTTAAAATTATTAAAAAAGCTAATGATAGTGAGATCAAAGAAGATAAAATAATGTAAGATTTTAACGGTGCATTAAACAGTAGGATTGAAAGACAGCCTGAAATTAAAATTATAATTAAATGATTAATTTTTCTTAAATAATTAACTAATAAGGCAATAAAAGTTAAAGGCATTGCAAAAACTAATCCTAATTTGTCTGGGACAATAGAGCCTAAAAATATACCAATTAATGTAGCTATTTGCCAAATAAACCATAAAAAAAATCCAGAACCTAATAAATAATAATATTTAAGTTTATCATTTTTATTTTTTTCAAAATAAATATTTGAAACTGCATAAGATTGGTCAGTTATCAAATAAGACAATAAAATTTTCCATCTAATTGATAAATTTTTCAAGTGCTCACTAAAACTTGCTCCATATAGTAAATGCCTAGAATTAACCACAAAAGTAGAGGTTATTGTAATTAATAAAGATGCTCCTCCCGAGAAAAGTTGAACAAAAACTAATTGGGAGGCCCCACCAAAAATAACAAATGAGGTTGCAAATGTTTCTAATGGACCAAAACCTAATTCAACACCAATAGTGCCCAAAATAATGCCAAAAGGAATTACTGGTATTGATAAAGGAATAATATCAACAACACCTTTAAAAAATAAGATTAATTTTTTGCTCATTAAATTTTAGTTAATCAAAACAAACAATATGATCAATATGAATAGGTTTTTTAATTCCAAATTTTTCATTTATATCATGCTGATGGATGTGATGGGAATGAACGAATACTTGGATGAGTAAGTCACTTTGTGTTTTTAGGGTATAGATAAAATTAGTTCCTCTAAATTTTCGATCAACAACATCGAGTTTTAAATTACTTTTATCATCATGTTCTAAATCTTCTGGTTGTAATAATAACTTAACTTTAGATCCTTTTGGATAATGTTTAATGAAATCCCCTTCAATTAATCCTAAATCTTTATTCTCTAATGATTTTTCATCAATTACGGTTGCAGGAATTAAAGTTCCTTTATTTAAAAAATTTACAATCTCAATTGAGTTAGGAAAATGATGAAGATTATATGGATCATCATATTGTTTAAGTTGGCTGTCTAAAATTATCCCACACTTGTTACCTAAATAAAACGCTTCATAAGAGTCATGTGTTACTATAATGGTTGTAATTTTATACTCTCTTAAAATTTGTTTTAATTTTACCTGGATTTCCTCCTTAAAATTTTGATCAATGTTGGATAATGGCTCATCCAATAATAATAAATTTGGCATAGATAATAAAGATCTCGCCAAAGAAGCTCTTTGGCCCTCACCTGAGCTTATTTGGTGAGGATATTTAAACTTAATATTCTCTAAATGTAAAAATTCAACAACGTAATCAAGATGAATTTTTTTTGTTTTTCTTTTATTTCTTTCAGCACCAAATTTAATATTGTCGATTATATTATAATGAGGAAATAGTGAGTTATCCTGAAAAGATAGCGAAATATTTCTATTTTCAGGTTCTATATGAATAGTACCTGAAGAAATTGTTTTGCCATTTAGAATAATATTACCTGATTTAATTTTTTCGAGGCCTGCGATAGTTCTAAGAATTGTTGTTTTTCCAATTCCAGATGGTCCCAGCAGACAAACCACATCACCTTCATTTTCAATCTTGAGAGATACGTTTTCAACTTTATTTTTGTTACTCGCTGCAAAAGTAACATTATTAATCTCGAAATAATTTTTCATGTCTGATCTTTTAAAATAAATCTAGAAGTTATTAAAATAAATACACTTGAAATTAATATCAGTATAATAGCTGGAGCTGCTGCAGCCTCTAATAAATCTTGAGACGCGTATGCATAAGCGATAGTTGCAAATGTATCAAAATTAAATGGTCTCATAATTAAAGTAATTGGTAATTCTTTTACAATTTCAATTAATAGAAGAATTATTACTAAAAAAATTGAATTTTTTAAATACGGTAAATGTATCTTATTAAAAGTTTTAATTTTAGAGTATCCTAGTAGGTATGCACTTTCATCTATTGAGTAATTAATTTTTAAATATCCTGATTTAATTCCATTGTTGGCCAAAGAATAAAATCTAATAAAATAAACTATTATTAAACCAAAAATAGTCCCTATAAATAGTGATTTAATATTATAATTTTTTGATTGTAGTAAATTTTCATCTAAAAAAGAAATAAAGCTAATGTAAGCTATGGCCAATATAACTCCTGGAATTGCATAACCTGAAATCGAAAAAGTAGTTAAACTTTGTAGAAATTTACTTTTTGTAATTCGATTTCCATAATTTGATAAAATACCAAAAGTAATTAATAAACAGCATGAAAAAAATACTAATATTAATGTATTGCTAATAAGATTGATTAAATTTAATTCAAATAAATATTTTGGAAACAAATAGGTCCAATATCCCATTTGCAGGAGTGGGAACATGAAGCTTATAAAAAAAATAAAAAAACAAAATATAAATGCAAAAGCTGATTTATACCCAAACAATTTTATTTTATTTTTAATTTCGAAGCTATCTTTTGTAGGAGAATGATATTGTGCTTTCTTTCTAGAAATATTTTCTAAAATAAGCAATCCAAAAATGAAAATTAGTAAATAAAAAGATAACCTATTAGCTAATGTTAAATCATCAAATGTAATCCATGCATTATAAATTCCTGTTGTTAAAGTAGAAACTCCAAAGAATGAAACTGATCCAAAATCAGATAAAGTCTCCATTGCAACTAATGATAATCCAGCAACAATTGATGGTCTTGCAGCTGGCAAAATAATTTTAAAAAATGTTTTTTTCTTAGAAAAACCAAGATTTTTTCCAAGATCAATTAAATTTTGGGATTGATAGCGAAAGGATAATCCAGTTAGAACATAAACATATCCAAATATCGAAAATGATAAAGCAATTATCGCACCTAAAATTCCATCAGGTTTAGGGATATAAAGATTATAGTTTGCCTCCCCAAATATACCTTTTAAAATAGAATAAGCTGTTCCATAATTTTCAAAAAAAGCTGATAGAGAATACGAATAAATATAAGCAGGAATAGCAAAAGATAAAATTAGGGCCCATTTAAAAAAATTAACTCCTATGAAATCATAAAATGAAATTAAATAAGAACAAACAATTCCAATTACAGAAGTCAAGGACATCACACCTATTAAAAGTATTAAAGAATTGAAAATATAATCCACCAGAAATGTTTCTCTCAAAATTATTCTGTACTCTGAAGTATTTTCAAAAAAACTACTAAAAATCACTAAAATAGGTATCGCTACAACTACTGAAATAATTAATGAACTTAGATACCAAATGTTTATTTTTTTAATCAAATAACTATTTCCATCCTGCTTTTAACATTAACTTCAATGCTTCTTCTTGGAATATAGAGTATTCTTTTACTGGCGTTTTTAAATCTTGTATAAAATTATTTCCTAAACTCGTATTTTTAATTAACTTGTTAGGCTCTATATTTTCTACAATTGGATATTCAAATGTATTGTTTACAATATGCTCTTGGGACTCTTTTGTTAATAAAAATTCTAGCAACTTAATTGCATTTTCATGATTTTTTGAAGTTTTTAATACTCCTGCTCCACTAATGTTCATATGGGCTCCCCTATCATTTTGATTAGGAAAAAATGGCGTTACTTTTTTTGCTGCTTCTTGTTGATCTTTACCTTTCTGACCAGACAACATTAGAGCATAATAATAAGTGTTAGCGATTGCAAGGTCAGCTTCGCCTGAAGCCACAGCTAAAATTTGCCCTCGGTCATTATCTTGTGGATCTCTTGCAAAATTTTTTACAAATCCATTAACCCATTCTTCTGTTTTTGCTATCCCATTATTGCTAATCAGTGAGGCAACTAGTGATTGATTATAAATACTGTTAGATTGTCGAATGGTTATTCTATTTTTCCAATTAGGTTTTGATAAATCTTCATATCTCAAATTCTTAATTTCATCGGATGATACTCTATCTTTTGCATAAAAAATAATTCTTGCTCTTTTTGCAATTCCTGTCCAATTATCACTTCTAAAATTTTCAGGAACTTTAGCTTTAATAATTGGAGAAATTGAATTTTGAAACATGCCTTTTTTATCGAATAAACCAAGTCTTCCGGCGTCCGCTGTAATGTATAGATCTGCTTTTGTGTCTTTTCCTTCTTCTATCATTCTCTTTTCAAGGGCTGCGTCCTCCCCAGAAATGATATTAATTTTAATTCCGGTAATAGATGTAAATTTTTCATAGAGCTGAATATCTGAGTCGTAATGTCTAGATGTAAAAATATTTAATTCGTTCGCAAAAGTAAAATTAGGAAAAAAGAATAAAAAACAAGATATAATGAGGATTTTTTTCATGTTTAGCTATTTAATAATAATTAATAATTGCGAATGATTATCATTCGCATAAATAAATGTCAATATAATTATTGGAATTAGAGCTAACTATTTTTCCAATCGCCTATTTTACTAAACAAAAAATTTCTAAAAGCTTGAACTCGCGCTATGTTTTTTAATGACTGGGGATAAACGAAATGAGCTTCTGTAATTGGACCTTCTGACTTTGGTAAAACTTTAACTACTTTATTAGAGTTAACAACTAAGTATTCTGGCAAAGCCGCTAGACCAACTCCAGACTCAACTGCAAGCAAAAGTCCCATTACGCTATTTACTTTCATAATAGGTTTTCTTTTTTTACCATCTTGCATTCCAAGCTTTAAAGCCCAATCAGGATTAAAAACTGGAGAGGGTGCTCCTTTACCAAAAGAAATAAACCTATGCTTGTTTAAATCAGGTATTGTTTTAGGCATTCCATGTTTTTCTAAATATTTTATTGAACCATAAATAAAATACTTAATGTCAACTAACTTTTTTTGTATATAATTTAATTGTTTAGGTTTCCTCATAAAAATTCCGATGTCCGCTTCACGTGTGCTCAAATCTAATTCTTTATCATCAAAAATTAGTTCAATTTCAATCTCAGGATTCAATCCCATAAATTCCTCAATTCTTGGTGTTAGCCAATGAGTACCAAAACTTCTCACAGTAGTAATAGTTAATTTTCCTGTAGGTTTATGCTTTTGATCGCCTAAAGAGGTTTCAACTTCTTTTAATTTACTAATAACTTCATGTGCAGTTTTAAAAACATACTCACCGTTTTGAGTAAGTGTCAAACCTCTCGCATGTCTTTCAAATAATTGAACTTTTAAATCTTGTTCTAATGATTGAATTTGACGGCTTATTGCTGACTGACTAAGATTTAGATTAATAGTAGCATTAGTAAAACTACCTGCCTCAGCTACAGCATGAAAAATTTTTAATTTATCCCAATCCATTATTTGTTTAAATCCACTAAAACTCTACCAGAAATTTCCCCCTTTAATATTTTTGGATATATTTCTAAAAGCTCTTCTAAACTTACAGTTAAAATATAATTTTCTAACAAATTAAAATCAATTAAATTTGCTACTTCATTCCAAATAAATTGTCTTCTTTTTATGCTGCAATTCGAAGAATCTATACCCCAGAGTTTAACCCCTCTTAAAATAAATGGAATAACACTAGTTTTAAGTTCATTATCATTCACATTTCCACAAACAGTAATAATTCCATTAGGTTTTGTTTGAGCAATTGCATTAGCTAAAATTTTTCCACCAACTGTATCAACGACTCCATCCCATAATCCTTTATCAATTATTTTAGGATCTTTTTCAAATTCTGCTCTATTTATAATGTTTTTAGCACCTAATAATCTAAGAAAATTCGCCTGAGAAAATTTTCCGCTTACTGCAGTAACATTATATCCTAATTTATTTAGAGCCATCACGGCTAAACTTCCAACTCCGCCAGTTGCTCCAGTAACCAATACATCATTTACTTTTTCGCCTAATAAAATTGCTTCTCTCGCTTGGATAGCAAAAGCACTCATCAATGATGTTAGGCCCGCAGTACCCATGATCATTGCTTGTCTACTTGTTAAATTAATTGGTTTTTTTACTAAAAATTCTCCATTTACTCTTGCTATTTGCGAATACCCTCCGTAAAAAATCTCACCTACTCTAAAACCAGTCAAAATAACTTCATCACCTACTTTGAAATTATTATTTTTACTTTCTATAACAGTTCCTGAAAAATCTATGCCTGGAATATGTGGAAATTCTTTAACTAAATTTCCACCATTTTTTAAAATCATCCCATCTTTAAAATTTAGATCTGAATAATCTACTTTAACTGTAACATCGCCATGTTTGAAAAATGAATTGTCTAAAAATTTTATTTCTCTTAAAAAATTCTCACCCTCTTTATTGAGAATTATTGCTTTAAATTGATATGACACTAATTTATTTACTAATAAATTTTAGATATCTGTTTTGAATGCTTAAATCTTCTTTAAATTGTCCAAGATAATAGTTTGTAACGGTAGTTGCTTGTTCTTTTTTGATACCCCTCATTGTCATACATTGATGCGTTGAGTCGATAGTGACTGCGACCCCTTTTGCATCTAATGAATCCATTAATGCTTGAGCGATTTGTATTGTTAATCTTTCCTGTGTTTGTAATCTTTTTGAAAAGATCTCAACTACTCTTGCTAATTTGCTTAATCCTACAACTCTTTTATTTGGTATATAAGCCACATGGGCTATGCCGATAATTGGTGCCATATGATGTTCACAATGACTTTGTATGGAAATATTTTTTTGAACAACCATGTCATCGTATCCTTCAACATCTCCAAAAGTTTTTTCTAAAACTTTTGAGGGATCCTCTCTGTACCCTTTAAAATATTCTTTAAAAGCTTTGATTACTCTTTTTGGGGTTTCTAATAGGCCTTCTCTTGTAGGATCTTCACCAATCCAACTCAAAATTGTCCTAAAAGCCTCCTCTGCTTCAGTATCGGAAACCTGTTTTGTTTCTATATTTTTTGTATTTTTAACTAATTTCATGAAGGGTTTTATACCTATAAATTGACGTTTTTAAAATATTTAATCTATCGATATATGTGCTACATAATGGCATAAATGTTTAAGAAAAGAGAAAATGTTGTTGAAATTGAGGAGGGAAATTTTCTTTCACCAAAATTTGATAATGATGGTCTAATTCCAGTAGTTACCATGTGCTCAAAAACTAGGGATATTTTAATGCATGGTTACATGAATGTTGAAGCGTTGAAAAAAACAATTGAAACTAAGGAAGCGCACTATTTTAGCAGATCTAGAAAGGCAATTTGGCACAAAGGTAAAACTAGTGGTTTTATCCAAAAAGTAAAAGAAATAAGAATTGATGATGATCAAGATTCGATTTGGTTGACTGTTGATATTGGAGAAGGATCAAGTTGCCATGTTGGTTACAGATCTTGTTTTTATAGATCTATACCCTTAGGAACTATAGATAATGGAAGAAAAGTAAAAATGAAATTTTTAGAGAAAGAAAAAAAATTTGATCCAAAAAAAGTTTACAAAGGTCAACCAAACCCTACAAAAATATAAATGGATAAAAAACAAAAAAATGTTCTAGGTGAAAATTTAGAAGAGTGTTCTTTAGATCCTTTAACGGGTTGGTATAGAGATGGTTGTTGTAATACCGATGAAAATGATAATGGAGTTCATACAGTTTGTGCAAAAGTTACCAGTGAATTTTTAGAATGGTGCAAAGAAGCAGGTAACGATCTAATAACTCCTCATCCAGAATATGGTTTTCCTGGTTTAAAAGATGGAGATTGTTGGTGTGTATGTGCCAGTTGGTACGCAAAAGCTGTCGAAGCGGGTAAAGGGTGTCCAATTTATTTAAGAAGAACTCATATGAACACTTTAAAAATTCTTCCAATTACAATTTTGAAAAAATTAGCAATAGATTTGTCTTAAATTACATATTTCCATACCTTGGACCACCACCACCCTCTGGTGTAACCCATGTAATATTTTGAGATGGTTCTTTAATATCGCAAGTTTTACAGTGAATACAATTTTGAGAATTAATTATAAATTTATTTTGTTCATTTTGCCTTTGAACCTCATAAACCCCTGCAGGACAATATCTTTGTGCGGGTTCATCAAATTTTTCTAATGTATAATTAATTGGTAAATTAGGATCCTTTAGCTGCAAATGAACCGGTTGATTATCGGTATGATTAGTGCCTGTTAAATATACTGAGCTAGTTTTATCAAAAGTAATTATATTATCAGGTCTTGGGTAGTCAATTTTAGGCATTTGATTTGCAGGCTTAAGTGTTTCATGATCGGCATGCTTATGCCTTAAAGTAAAAGGTAGTTTTCCTCTAAATAAAATCTGATCTATTCCAGTAAAAATTATTCCTAGAATTAAACCCCAGCTAAAACTTGGCTTAACATTTCTGGCTCTATAAAGTTCTTCATAAATCCAACTATTTTTAAATTTTTCCTCATATATAGACAAATCTTTATTTTGTTTTATTTTTTCAAAAATTGTTTCTGCCGCTAATATTCCGCTTTTCATAGCAGTATGTGATCCTTTAATCTTGGGCATATTTAAAGTTCCTGCATCACAGCCGATTAGCAAAGCTCCTGGCATATACATTTTTGGTAAACTTTGAATTCCACCCTCGATTAAAGCTCTTGCTCCATAAGAAATTCTTTTACCACCTTCAATAATTCTTTTTATCGCTGGATGAGTTTTAAATCTTTGAAATTCATCAAATGGAGATAAATGAGGGTTCTTGTAATCTAAACCAATTACATAACCTAAGAATACTTGTTTGTTTTCTGCGTGATAAATAAAGCTTCCACCATATGTATTGTTATCTAACGGCCAGCCCGCTGTATGCATTACCAGACCTTCCTGGTGATTTTTTTCACTTACTTCCCAAATTTCTTTAAATCCGATTCCATATTGTTGGGGATCTTTTCCTTGATTAAGATTAAATTTTTTAATTAACTGTTTTCCCAAATGACCCCTGCAACCTTCCGCAAAAACAGTCACTTTACCAATTAAATCAATACCAGGTTCATAACTATTTTTTTTATTTCTGTCTTTATCAATACCCATATCCTGGGTTGCAATCCCTTTAATTGATCCATTGTCATCGTACAAAACTTCTGAAGCAGCAAAACCTGGAAATATTTCAACCCCTAAGCTCTCAGCATATTCTGCCAACCATCTACATAAATTTGCTAAGCTAATAATATAATTTTTATGATTTTTTTGAACAGCAGGTAATAACCAAGTAGGCCAACTTAAAGATTTTGTCTTGCTTAAAAATAAAAATTTTTCTTTATTAACCTTAGTTTTAATCGGTGCATTTAGTTCTCTCCAGTTCGGAAGCAGTTCATCCAATGCACGCGTTTCAAATACATTTCCACTTAAAATATGTGCACCTATCTCAGAGGCTTTTTCTAGTAAACAAACATTTAAGTTTGGATCAAGTTGTTTAAGTTTAATAGCGGTTGTTAAACCAGATGGACCTCCACCTACAATTACAACATCATACTCCATAGACTCTCTAGACATAAGTCAGTTTTTAACTGTAAGGATTATTTTTGTATAGTGTTTAATTTGTTCAGTTCCTCTAAGAACTTTGGGAGTGCGTCGAAAAGATCTGCTTCTAATCCGTAATCTGCAACACTAAATATTGGAGCTTCGCTATCTTTATTAATTGCAACAATTACTTTACTTTCTTTCATTCCAGCTAAGTGTTGAATGGCTCCCGAAATTCCAACAGCTATGTATAAATCTGGAACAACGACTTTTCCGGTTTGACCTACTTGATGATCATTACTAATGTAACCTGCATCAACCGCTGCTCTTGATGCGCCAATCGCAGCATTTAATTTATCTGCAATTGCAGTTATTAACTTAAAATTATCTCCACTTTGCATTCCTCTTCCACCTGAAACAACGACTCTTGCTGTTCCAAGTTCTGGTCGATCTGATTTAACTTGTTCTCGTTTTATAAATTTTGTTGAAGTAAATTGTTTACTACTTTGGAAGTTTTCAATCAAAGCTGTGCCTCCTGAAATTTCACATGGATCAAATGAAGTTGGTCTTATAGTTATACATTTTTTATCATCCTTACTTTTTACTGTTGCAAGTGCATTTCCTGCATAAATTGGTCTTATAAATGTATCTGATGAAATAATTTTTGTAATATCACTGATTTGAGAAATATCTAACATCGCTGCAACTCTTGGCATTAAGTTTTTACCAAATGTATTAGCAGAACAAATTATATGAGAATAATTTTCAGCCAATTTAACAATTATTGGAGCAAAATTTTCGGCAATAAAATTTTCATAATAATCGGCTTCTACACAAATTACTTTTTTAACTAAAGGCAATGCTGCTAATGCTTTCTTAGCTTCCTCAAAATTATAACCTACAATTAAAGCATGTACTTCCGAGTCAATTTGAGAGGCGGCAGTAACAGAATTTAGAGTAAAAGGTCTAAGCTCTTTATTGTTGTGTTCCGCTATTAATAAAACTGCCATTTAAATTACTTTTGCCTCATTTTTTAATTTTTGAACAAGTTCTGCCACATTTGCTACTTTGATACCTGCTTTTCTTTTTGGGGGTTCTTCAACTTTAATTTGTTGTACTCTAGGTGTTATATCAACTCCTAAATCGCTTATATTAAATTGTTCAATAGATTTCTTTTTTGCTTTCATAATATTTGGCAGAGATGCGTATCTTGGTTCATTTAATCTCAAATCACAAGTAACTATCGCTGGCAAACTCACTTCGATTGTTTCTAAACCTTCGTCTATTTCTCTAACCACTTCTAATTTGTCATCTTTAAAATAAATCTTTGATGCAAAAGTAGCTTGAGGCCAATTTAATAACGCACTTAACATTTGACCGGTTTGATTACAATCATCGTCGATTGCTTGTTTACCCATAAAAACTAAATCAGGTTTTTCTTTATTTACTATTTTTTGCAAAATTTTTGATACTGCTAAAGGCTCGACCGCACCATCTACTTTAACATGAATTCCTCTATCCGCTCCTACCGCTAGTGCTTTTCTCAAGGTTTCTTGGGCTTTTTCTTCCCCGATAGTTACAGCAATGACTTCGGTTGCTTTACCTGACTCTTTAATTTTTACAGCCTCTTCAATAGCATTGTCATCCGGGGGATTTGTAGACATTTTAATATTATCAGTAACAACTCCAGAGCCATCCTCTTTTACTCTTATTTGAACATTGTAATCAATTACTCTTTTTATAGCGACTAAAATTTTCATTATGCTCTTAAAAGTTTGTTTTCTGGATCATAAGGACTTTCATTCATTATTGTAACGTCATGCATTGTACCTAAAATATCAACTTTAAGTTTTTGACCCACGTGACCAATATCTGGTTTAACCATTGCAAGAGCCACTGATTTATTTAGTCTAAATCCAAATTCGCCTCCAGTTGCTCTACCTACAATCTTATCATTATGATAAATAGGGTTGTTACCCAAAACATCAGCATTGGTTGTGTTGTGTACTTCAAGTGTTACTAATTTATTTTCAAATCCTTTTTCTCTCCATTTGTTTAAAGCATCTAAACCTATGAAATTACCTTTATTCGGATGTATAAATCTTTCTAAACCAGATTCATAAGGTGAGTATTCAATCGACATTTCAGTACCAATAAGTTTATAAGATTTTTCTATTCTCAAGCTATTCATAGCCCTAATTCCAAAAGGTTTTAAATTTAAATTTCTTCCAGCATCCATAAGTTTATCAAAAATATGATTCTGATACTCGATTGGGTGATGAAGTTCCCATCCTAGTTCGCCTACAAAGTTTACTCTCATAGCGTTTACGGGTGCATAACCAACGTTAATATTTTGGGCAGTTAGCCATTGAAAGTTTTCGTTAGAAAAATCATCGGTTGAAACCTTTTGCATCAATTCTCTAGATTTTGGTCCAGCTACTACCAATACACCTATTCTATTTGTTAAATCCTCAAATATTACTGAACCATCAGTTGGCATCCATTTTTTTATCCAGTCATGATCTAGTCTTAAATTTCCACCAGCAGAAACTAAATAAAAACTGTCTACTGCTTCGCGCATAATTGTGAATTCTGAGTGAACACCTCCCTTAGTATTAAGTGCATGACATAAATTAATTCTTCCAATTTTTTTTGGAAGCTTATTTGCAACTAAATAATCCAGAAATTCCTCAGCTTTTGGTCCTTTAATTCTAGATTTTGCAAACGCTGTCATATCTAATAATCCGACATTATTTTTAACGTTTTGACATTCTTTTTTTATAGCTTCGAACCATTTTGACCTTCTAAAAGACCAATCATCTTTTTGTTCCATACCATCTGTTGCAAAAAAATTAGGTCGTTCCCAACCAAATTTTTGTCCAAAAACTGCTCCTAAATTTTTCATTCGATCATAACATGGTGCTGTTCTTAATGGCCTTGCAGCTGGCCTTTCTTCATCAGGATAATGAACAATAAATACATGACTATATGCTTCTTCATTTTTAGCTTTTAAATAACTTTTAGTTACGTAATCTCCGTAACGTCTGGGTTCAACTCCAAGCATATCAATAGTTGGTTCACCATCTATAATCCATTCAGCTAATTGCCAACCAGCACCTCCTGCAGCAGTTATTCCAAAACTGTGTCCTTCATTAATCCAGAAATTTTTAAGTCCCCAAGCGGGACCTACTATTGGATTACCATCTGGTGTGTAACAGATAGCTCCATTATAAACTTTTTTGACTCCAACCTCTCCAAACGCAGGTACCCGATGAATTGCTCCTTCAATGTGTGGTGCCAATCTATCTAGATCTTCTTGAAACAATTCAAACTCTGAGTCCTTTGATGGTCCATTAAGGTAACAAGCTGGAGCCCCATCTTCATATGGCCCTAAAATTAATCCTCCAGCTTCTTCTCTCATATACCACCTACTATCACTGTCTCTTAAAACTCCCATTTCTGGTAAGCCTGCTTTTTTTCTTTTTAAAATTTCTGGATGAGGTTCAGTTACAATATACTGGTGTTCAACTGGAATAACTGGAATATCCAAGCCAACCATTTTTCCAGTTTGTCTAGCAAAGTTTCCTGAACAGGAAATAACATGTTCACTTTCAATTGAGCCTTTATCTGTTTCAACTATCCAGCCATCTCTTTTTTGTTTCATTGCTAAAACTATAGTGTTTCTATAAATCTCAGCACCCATATTTCTTGCACCTGTTGCAAGTGCTTGCGTTAAATCAGCTGGCTGAATATAGCCATCCTCAGGATGCTGTATTGCACCTACTAAATCATCTACACGGCATAATGGCCAAATTTCTTTAACTTGTTGAGGTGTTAAAAATTTTACATCTACACCTATTGTTTTTGCTACACCTGCGTATTGATGATATTCATCCATACGATCTCTCGTGCTGGCTAGTCGAATATTTGATACAGCGCTAAATCCAACATTTTTTCCTGTTTCTTCCTCTAATTTTTTATAAAGATTGACCGCATACTTATGCAATTGTCCTACTGAATAACTCATATTAAACAATGGTAATAATCCAGCAGCATGCCATGTGGATCCAGAAGTTAATTCTTTTCTCTCTATAAGCACTACATCGGACCAACCTTTTTTTGCTAAATGATAAAGAGCGCTAACTCCGACAACTCCCCCTCCTACCACTACTACTTTTGCTTTTGATTTCATAAAATGATTTCTACTAAATTTTTATTAGAACAGAAACAAAATTACACCTGTGACAAATTAAATTGAACTACCTAAAGATATAGGGCTTGAGACAACAGTTGTTAACCAGCAATCTTTTAAAGGACCATCTCCAATGTATTTTTCAACCCCCCACAAAAATTTATAATAGGTTTTATTCTGATCTAAAATTATCACTTCAAATTGAGCCTGCTCATTAGATTTTTTAATAAGGCTTACTGTACTTTGAAGATGATCAATTAACACGCCATAAACATCGCCTTTGATCATTTTAGTAAAATTTTCTAAAGGACCAGTATTTTTTTTATTATCTGGGTGGGCAAAATTCCAAGTTTGTCTAATCCCAAAATCATTATAATTTAAATCGTTATTTTTAAGACCAGTTAATTGAATTTTTATAACTTCAATTGGCTCTATATTACTATTAGGATTTATTAATTCTGCTTTTGAAATCGACAAACTAATTAAAAATAAAATAAAAAACTTAAATATTATTAACTGTATTTTCAACATCTATTAAAAATTTTTTTCTTTGAGCATCACTTACGAAAGGTACTGCAAAATATCTTCTATAGACAATGTTATATATGCCACACATGTGAAACACACCTCTTTTTAATCTTCTTATCGGTAAATTTAGAAAAAAAGTAGTAATTGCCAATCTTGGTGAGCCATAAGTACAAAATATTATAGCTTTTTTATTCTTTAAATTTCCAATTGGATATCCATAGTTTCCCCATAATTGTTTAAATCTAAATGCCCAAGGTGGAGCTAAAACCTTATCAATCCATCCTTCAACTATTGCCGGCATTCTAAAATTCCAAATTGGAGCAATAAGAACTATTGTATCGCATTCCTCAATTCTTCTTCGATGATCTAGAACTATTTCGTCAGGCTTTTCACCTGCATAAACAGGATTAAATTTTTCTTTATAAAGATCAACGATATCAATTTTGTGTCCTTTGTCTTGCGCTTTTTTTACAAAAGTTTCTCTGATCGCGGCATTAAAAGAATTTTGATCATAATGACCAAATATTAAAAAAATTTTACTCATGCTTAAAATGTTTAATCTTTAAATTTGAAAAAACTATGAATTTTAATTAACTTAATCATTAGAAATTACTGGTTGGACTAAATAAAATCCTATAAACATTGAAGCAACGAATACTATTGACTCAAAATTAAATAGAGCAATTGATGAAATTGCTGGTCCTGGACATAAACCAGCTAATCCCCAACCAATGCCAAATAGCGCTGAACCAAAAATTAACTTTTTATTAATGTTTTTATTATTTGAGTAGTCAAACTTTTCAGCAAAAAGAGGTTTTTTTATATTTTTAATAATATGATATAATGGTGATGATATTACTAAGGCACCAATCATCACAAAAGCTAAAGACGGATCCCAATTACCGAATAAATCTAAGAATGCTAATACTTTCTCTGGATTAATCATTTCAGATATAACCAGCCCTAAACTAAATATAATGCCAGAAATTAATGAAGCTAATCGAGTCATATTAAACTTTTTAAAAGAACTGTTAAGATACCAACAATCATAAAAGTTATAGTTGCTATAATTGATCTTAAAGAAAATCTCCCAATACCGCTAATTCCGTGACCGCTTGTACAACCACCACTAATTTTAGTTCCAATACCAACTAATAAGCCTGCAATAGCGAGTAAAATAAATGAGTCGGATATTACTATACTAATTTCTTGTTTTGCAAAAAATTTATATAAAATTGGACCAATTATTAATCCAATTAAAAAAAGAAAATTATTAAATCTATTATTTTTTTCAGTTGCAAATTTATTTGCTATTCCACTTATACCAATCAAACGTCCATTTAATAGAAAAAATACTATGACGGAAAAACCAATTATAGCACCACCAGTAAAAGCTGAGATAGGTGTAAAATTAATTATATTCATCTATTTTTTAAATTTTATTATTATTTAATTTTCTTATTTTTTTTTAATTTTATCTTCACAAAACTTTTTTGCTTCGTCTAAATTTGAGAGTTTATTTAACTTTGTAGTTCCCACAAGACAGGCATCCATAGCTTTTTTTAAATTGTAGTCTTGAAAACGTAAAGTTAACATTATCGCAATCACTAAAAAAATTGTTATAAAAAAAAAATTTTTAATTTTAATCACTTTAAATCTTAACTTATTACTTAAAATTATTTTAATTTACCTTCTTTTCTCATTATAGCTCTTATTTTCGTAGCTGAAATTTTTTGGATTTCTTTTGGTAATTCAATCTCTTCAATTTTATATCCAACTCCTCTTCCATAACAAATATTGGTAATATTTGGAACCAAAATAATTTTAAATTGACCCTTAAATTCAGGATCTAATCTCTCTTCAATATTCTTTTTTACAGTTTCAAAGTCGAATGGATTATCATCGACTCCTTGAACATCTCTAATTTGAATACAAACTTGTCCGGTTTTTTTTATAATTTCTTTAAATAATGCATAGTGGCCATCGTGAAATGGCTGCCATCTGCCTAACATTTGTGCGGTCGGCTTTTTATTGTCCCATTGATAAGCCATTACTTGATATCCTTAAATATTTTTGGAGCCCAATTTTTAGCATCTTGTGTTGTAACATGAAAGTCAAACTTATCTGGTTTAATAAACATCTTATTAGTGTCCTCAAATCTTCCTTTTTTAATGGTGTCGACCCAAATTGTATAATCAGCTGAAAATAACTTCCTAGCTTCCGGCGTTGGGCAAATAAAATCAGCAACAACATAACTTCCTTGATTTTTTAATTTTTTTGCAAATTCTGCCATTCTTTTAGCTTGTCTTTTTCTTCCCTCCTCAGAAAAATCCCAATCTTTTGCCTCTTTTCTAACCTCATCTGCATTTAATCTCTTTGCATTAAGCATTGGAGCCAACTCATTAGCTAAAGTAGTTTTACCAGATCCTGGTAATCCCATTATTAATATTATTTTCATTTTATGAACTTAGAAATAACTGACCAGTTATGGATTTTTTATTTAGAAAATAATTTATCATAAACAATTTTATTTTTAAAATATTTGTTTGAGAAAATATATTTATAATTCATCTTTTGCCATCATTTCTCTCCAGCTTATTATTGCATTCGCACCTATAATAGAAATTGGTTTTGGTGGTAATTTTTTTGGTTGTTCATAGGACTGCATATCTTTAACAATAACTGATTGAATATTGCTGGCTAATTCAGCAGCACCAATTCCAGCTAAAGTTCCTTTTGCTGCTCCAATACCATTCTGACAACAGGCCGAATATAAATTTTTTTCAACTTCACCAAAGGCTGGAACTGAATTTAAAGATAAACATAATCTACCACCCCATCTATATTCCATTTCCACATCATTAAGCATTGGAAACCTTTTTCTAAAACTCAAATCTTGATCTTTACCAAATTTTTCAACATTACTATCTGGAACTTCAATTGAGGGGTTAAAAGTCCATCGATTACGAATTAAAATTCTATCACCACTTATTCCTGTTATTCTTCTTAATGTTGAGCCCATTGGATTAGAGGGGATAATTCCCCAACTAGGTTTACCTCCTAAAATTTTTTGTTGCTTAGTTGTAAGTTTCTTGGTCATTGAAGCATATGTAAAAACATGCATTAAACGTTTTTCAAAAAAACCGAATGACTCAACGTGGCCATTCACTCCCATAATAATTTTTTTAGTAATAATAGATCCTTGTGGAGTTGTTACTATCCAACTATCACCATTTTTTTCTAATTTAATAGCTGGTGAGTGCTCATAAATTTTAAATCTATTTTTGAATTTTAAAAAAATTCCAGCTGCAAGTTTACTTATATAAAGAGCTGGCTGTATCATCAAACAACCTGGTAAAAACAATCCACCTTTATAAAATGTAGATCCTGTAATATCTTTCATATCACCAGAAGTAAGATGTTGATATTTTTCACCCAGGTTATCTAGATGTCTAGCAAATTCTAAGTTATGTTTCTCACCATTATCATTAACTACCCCATTTATACGACCTGATAATTCTGCAGCTTCATCTGGCATTGAATATTCTTTTGCAGAGTCCTGAGCAAAATCTATAGCGTATCTATTTAATTTGATATGAAGCTTATCTCTTTCAATGGTATCTTTATAAGTACCTGTACCTAATTCGTGAGGTAAATCGATCATAAAACCAGAGTTTCGACCCGCTGGTCCAGCGGCTACCTCGCTAGCTTCTATTAAAGTAATTTTTTCATCGTTTGTAATTTGACATAATCTTCTTGAAGCAGATAAGCCAGCAAAACCAGCTCCAATGACTAACCAATCAGTTATAATTTGATTTTCTAATTTAGGATATCTTGGTTGATCTGGAATAATACTTCTCCACGCAGGAGGACCAGGATCTTTTGGTAACCGTTTTACTAAATGAACTTTAGACATCAATTAATTTCTCTAATAGAATTATTCATCTTAGTAATTATTTTTTCTATTAAAATTTTTTCATTATCATCTAAAGGTTGCAATGGTAATCTTGGAATGCCTGCATCAATTCCGGTAATGCTTACACCGTGTTTTATTGATTGAATAAATTTTCCACCCTGTTCTAATTGCTTCATTAAAGGTAGCATTGAACTCCATATTTTTTTAGCTTTTTCTAAATTTTTTTCGACAACAAAACTTTTCCATAAAGCTAAATGGGCTGTTGCTGAAAAATTACTTCCTGCACAAACCCAGCTTTTTACTCCTGCTTGAAAATATTCAAGTGCCTGATCATCCATTCCACAACATAATTTAATATTAGGGTAATTTTTAATTAAAAAATCAATTCTACTTAATTCACCCGAGCTTTCTTTTATCCAGCGAAAATTATTTGATACACTTATAATATCAAGATATTCTTTATCCATGTGAACACCCGTTCTACCTGGATAGTTGTAAAGTAATATTGGTAGATCAATAGCATTATCTATTATTAATGAATTAATTGCATTTTCCTTGCTGGTTGGAACTGCGTATGGTGGTGAAGAAATCATTATAGCATCGGCACCAACTAATTTTGCTTTTTTACCTAAAACTATAGAGTCTTCAGTTCTAGTGACACCACCAATACCTACTATGAGGCTAACTCGTTTATTAATTATTTTACTGGTTAGTTCGATAAGATTAATTCTTTCCTCTAATGTTTGAGAATAATTTTCCCCAGTAGATCCGGCTACAACAACCCCATGAACTTCATCTTGTATTACTTTATTAATTACTTGTTCGTAAGCATTTTTGTTTACTGAATTGTCTTTATTAAAAGGCGTAATAAGCGCGGTATAGATACCGTTTAACTCCATGTTTAATTTTTTATATTTTTATTAATTTTTTTAAATTTATTATTCTCATAATGATAGTATTTACTTGTCTTATTTAGTTAAGCTATTTGCTACCCACCTGTGAAACATTAAAGTTGGTGTATCCATTATTGGAGAAAAATTTCCTCCATTATATACTGGTGAACTTCTTCCTCTCTGCATACTTTCTATTGCAAAAATATCCTCATTCATAACATTTTGCCAAAACTTAAAATTTTTTTCTCTCATTTCTTTGAAATCATCACTCTCAGCACTTTCGCTGCCAACATAATACATCTCAAAATGTTCCCTTGTTTTATTATTATCTAATGGCTCTAACCAAAATGCATAAAAATGATCGATATGAATTCCAAGCATTACGTTAGGAAACAAAGAAACGTACTCTGCATTATTTGTTAAATTACTTGGCCAATTGGGAAATGTTGCGAATTTTTTATTATGATAAAATTGTTGAACATATTTATAACTTCCTTGACCAGAGTATGTTCCAAAGGAATCCTCAATATGATAATGGTCTTTTATGTTTGAAACTTTATTTAATTCAGGATGGACCCAGGGTAAATGATAACTTTCGCAAAAATTTTCTATAGCAAGCTTCCAATTAGTATTTACTTCCATATTAAAATATCCGAAATCTTTTGCGTGCCTTACTAACTTTTTATCCTCCTCACTAATAAATTTAGACCATCTATCATTTAAAGATTTAATACTTTGATCAAAACTTTTTGCATTTTTATTAATATTAATAAATATTAGGTCCATCCATACATGAGATCTTATTTCTTTAAGATTGCTTTTTTCCCTGTCAAAACCTTTTGCTTCATGTATGTTCATTCCACCTATATGAGGTGTTGCAATTAATTTTCCTGAAAAATCGTAAGTCCACGAGTGATAAGGACATCTTATAATATTTTTTAATTTACAAGATTCATTAACAAGCCTGACTCCTCTATGACTACATACGTTGTGAAAAACTTTTATATTATTAGATTTATCTCTTATAATAATTATAGGAATTCCCAACAAACTGTATATTTTAGCATCACCAATATCTGGTATTGAGCTTGCGGTACCAATCACAGTCCAATTATCACAAAATATTTTTTCTTTTTCAAAATTTAAATATTCGGATTTTGTGTAACATTCATTTGGTAAGCCATGCGCTTTTTGAATCGAATGATTAACTGTCTTTATTTTCTCAATATCAAGAATATCTGAAATTTTTAAAGTTTTAGATGCTTTATCCATTGTAAAAAAAATATCACTGGTAAAACTTTTGGCAAGAATTTTAGTTGTACTAATTCTGAATTTCTTTGACAGCTTTTTTAAATAAGATAATGATCGGAACAAATGCATTTTTCAATAGAAATAGGACCAAATACGGATCTTAATAGTCTTCCATCGTTAAAAGACGTCTATATAACAATGTTACCAGGAGGTGATTATAAGGAGACTGCTAAAAAATCCGAGGAACTAGCAAAAAAAGGCTTTAATCCAGTACCTCACTTTCCTGCGAGATCAATAGTTAATGAATTACAACTTAAAGATTATATTAATAGATGCAAAGATGGCGGTACAAAGCAGGTACTTGTTATCGGGGGTAGTTTGAAGCCAGTTGGAAAATTTGATAGTTCGATCCAAATTTTGGAAACAGGTTTTTTTGATAAAATTAAAATAGGTATTGCTGGACACCCTGAAGGAAGTCCTGATATATCAGACGAAAAATTAACGAAAGCTATGATAGATAAAAAACCTTATGCTGATTATATTGTCACTCAATGGTTATTAGATAGTAGTCTTATTATAGATTTTATTTCCAAACAATCAGTACCGGTTCATGTTGGAATTACCGGACCTCTAAAAATGTCAAGTTTAATTAAATTTGCTAATATAATTGGAGCAAAAAATTCCATTAATTTTCTTAAGTCAAATTTAAGCAAAACACTTGATTTATTAAAATTCAAAGATCCAAATGATATAATTAAAAGAGTTAAAAATTATTCTTCTAACTTTCACATTTATTCATTTGGCGGCTTAATAGAAACAAACAAATGGTTAAAGGAGAATAATTATGCCAAATGAGTTTAATTACAGTAAATCAAAACATGAAACGTCAGTTGATCAATCAGATCGACACGTGCCTTATAACTTAAGACAAAGTGGTCCTACGAAAGTAGAACTTCTAATTTCTACTAGAATAAGAAAATCACCTTATTGGCATTTGTCTATGAAAAGTGGTTGTTGGAGAGCAGAAGTTTACAATCGGATTTATCATCCCAGAGGCTATATCAAACCTAAAAAGGGTGGAGCAATGGCTGAGTACAAATCAATCAAAAATGATGTTACCATGTGGAATGTCGCTGTTGAAAGACAGATAAGAGTTAAAGGTCCAGATGCAGAAAAGTTTGTAGACTATGTTATAACAAGAGATGCTACTAAAATTTCACCTATGAGAGCAAGATATGTTATTCTTTGTAATTATAAAGGTGGAATTCTTAATGATCCTATTCTTTTAAGAATTTCAAAAGATGAATTTTGGTTTAGTCTTTCAGATAGTGATATAGGTTTTTACTTGCAAGGGGTAAATTCTAACAGGAAATACAAAGTTGAAATCGATGAGATAGACGCTTGTCCAGTGCAAATTCAAGGACCTAAATCTAAAGCATTGATGAAAGACTTAATTGGTAAACAGGTCGATGTGGATAATATGCCTTTCTACGGTTTGGCGAAAGCTAAAATCGGTGGAAGAGATTGTGTGATTTCACAATCTGGTTTCTCTGGAGAAGCTGGCTATGAAATTTATCTAAAAAATGCAACTCTTTATGCAGATGATATGTGGAACGCAGTTCTAAAAGCAGGAAAAAAATATAATTTAAAAGTTATAGCACCTGCACATCATAGAAGAGTTCAAGCCGGAATTCTTTCTTGGGGTCAAGACATGGATAATGAGCACAATCCCTTCCAATGTAACTTGGGATACCAGGTTTCATTATCTGGCAAAGGTGAATGGAAGAAAAAAGGCAATTATGTGGGTAAAGCAGCTCTTGAAAAAATGGGAGCTCAACTTAAAGCGGGAAAAAAGCCATATAAATTGCAGTTAGTTGGTTTTGAATTAGGTGGAAAACCAATAACGGAATATGCGCCTGATTTTTGGTTAGTATCAAAAGCTAGTGGAGGCAAACCAGTTGGTTTCCTTACTTCTCCTTGGTATCATCCTGAAAAAGAGAAAAATATTGCTATGGGGTTTGTGCCTTATGATGGAACCTTAAACAAAAATGGTTTTCCTGAAGGAAAAATTGGAACTAAATTTAAAGTTCATTTACCAGCAAAATATTCAAATAAAGCAGGTAAACCAGTTGATGCTGTAGTTGTGAATATTCCATTTACTGAGTCACACAACGCAAATACTAGGGAAATTATAAAAGACTAGATTAAATTTCAGGGGAGATTATGTTCTCCCCTATAAAAAAATGAATAATTTTGATACTGAAATAATTAAAAGTAAAAAAATCCTAAGAAGTAAGTCAAAAGACTATAAAAAAAATTTTGAAAAAATTTCTGATTTTATTAAATCGGAAGTCAATGAAATAAAAAAGTTTCAAGAAAAAAACTTATCAATAATACCAGAAATTAATTTTAATGATCTAAGTAATGATAATGAAAAAAATATTAATCAAATAAAAAAAAGGGGCTGTTTAATAGTTAGAAACGTTTTTAAAAAAGATCAAATTATTAAGTGGAATCAAGATTTAGAAAATTATATTGAGTCGAATCACTACTATCAAGACCAAATTAAAAAATCACATCTTGATAATTATTTTAGTGAATTAAAATCAGGTAAACCTCAGATATTTGGTCTTTATTGGTCAAAAACTCAAACGGAAATTAGACAATCAAATGAGCTTGATAAAGTAAAAAAATTTATAAATAATATTTGGAATTATAAATTTGATAATTATCAAGTTTTTGATCCTAACAAAGAATTGATATATGCAGATCGTGTTAGACGTCGACAACCAGGTGACTCTACTTTAGGATTATCTCCACATTGTGACGCAGGTTCAATTGAAAGATGGATTGAAAAAAATTATCAAAAAATATATGAAAAAATTTTTGCTGATGAATTTGAAAAGTACGATCCTTTTAACGCGATGTATCGTGATAAAACCGATTTAATTAAATCTCCAGCCGTAAGTAACACATTTCGAACTTTTCAAGGTTGGACAGCTTTAACAGAACAAGGTCCTAATGATGGAACACTTCAATTAATACCAATAGCTAAAGGCATGGCTTATGTTTTAACCAGAGCTTTGCTTGATGATGTTCCCGAACATGAACTTTGTGACTCTAAAAGCGGAAGAGCTTTAGCAGTTAATCAAAAATACCACTCATCACTTTTAGAGGGATTAGTATCAATTCCAAAAATGAATCCTGGTGATACAATTTGGTGGCATCCTGACGTTATTCATGCCGTTGAAGATGTTCATACAGGTAATAATTATTCTAACGTTGTCTATGTTGGTTCAATGCCGTATTGTGAAAAAAATTTAAGTTATGCAAAAAAACAAGCTGAAAAATTCTTAAAAGGTGAAAGTCCATCTGATTTTGCCCCTGAGGATTACGAAATTAATTATAAAAATAGAACTTTAGTTAATGATTTATCTGATTTGGGAAAAAAGCAAATGGCATTAAAAGATTGGTTATAAACTAAGATTTTATGACCAAATTATTTCTTCTAGTTATTTGTATTATATCGATTGCTTTAATAATTTTTTCATTATTTGTTTCTTATAAAAAACCAAAAAAAATTTAAAAAATAAAATAAAATGTTTAAAGAATTTCTAAGTATAGTTTTAAAATCTTTAAAATTAGATAAATCTCTTTATCAAGATAATAAAAATTTTGAAGAAGCATCAATATACTTTGCGATAACTCTAATTTTACTGATTTCAATTATAAGTTTAGTTCCTGGCTCAATCTTCCTTAAACATATGACTAGTGTTTTTGATATCAATGACACGAAAGGACCTTCAATAAGATTTTACATTATTATGAGCATTATTGGTTGGATTATCAAAACCGCATACTTATATTTTGTCGGAGTAGTAGTTTTTCCAAATAAATCAACTAAATGTAATTTTAGAAAACTCTTGATCGTTGTTGCTTATGCCAATGCTCCATTCATATTCTATATATTTATTTTTAACATTAAATTAATATATTTTATATTTATTCCATATTTATGGTATAGCGTAGCTTTAATCATAGGTGTTAACGAAGTTCTTAAATATAATAATTATATTAAAACAGCCATCATCACTTTAGCTCCACAAATTATTTTGCTAGTATATTTTTTTAGTAATGTTCTTAAAATTAATAATGGGGTTGTAAGCTAAACGAAAAAAATAATTAAAGAAATTTGCTAAAATTTATAATTTTAAAAAATATTATTTTATTAATTATATTGAAATCTTATATCAATTTTGAAATAAAGAATTAACTTTAGTTTTTCATGAAAAAAAATAAACATTTAAAAGTTTCAATAGTAATGGGTAGTCAATCTGACTATAAAACTATGGTTTTAGCGGAAAAAACTTTAAAAAAAATTGGTGTAGATTTTGAAACCAAAATCATATCAGCTCATCGCACACCAAAAAGAATGTATGAATATGCATCAGTCGCCGAAAAAAACAATATCGGGGTGATTATTGCTGGAGCTGGAGGTTCTGCACATTTGCCCGGCATGATTTCTGCTATAACGAGCGTACCAGTCTTGGGTGTACCGATAGAAACAAAAAAATTAAAAGGTTTAGATAGCTTACTGTCTATTGCTCAAATGCCCAAGGGTATTCCAGTAGGAACTTTAGCAATTGGTGATGATGGCGCAATAAATGCAGCACTACTGGCGGCGTCAATAATTGGAAACAATAACAGTTTAGTTAAAAAAAATCTCAAAAAATGGAGATTAACCCAGACTCAATCTGTTAAAAAGAGTCCTAAATAAATAATGTCAGAAATTGGCCTAGGTATTATTGGTGGTGGTCAGTTAGGTAGTATGCTCGCTGCAGCTGCAAAAAAAATTAAGATTAAAACAGTTATATTTTCCGATGACAACGACGCACCAGCACAAAACTTTTGCGATGAATTCATTTACGCTACTTATAATAACAAGGAAAAGATTATTGAATTTGCAAACAAGGTTGATTTTATTACTTTTGAATTTGAAAATATTCCTTATGAAACTCTTAAACAGATGAATGAATTGAAGCCAGTATTGCCTAAACCTTCAGTAAACAGGATAATACAACACAGATTAGCTGAAAAGGATTTTATTAATAATTTAAATATTAGAACTACTAGATATGTAGCTGTAGAAAAACAATCAGACTTTGAACTTCTTATTGATTTTTTGCCTGGAATGTTAAAAACAACAACTTTAGGTTACGATGGAAAAGGTCAACATCTAATAAAATCTGTTGATGAACTAAATTCACTAAATTTAGATTTTTCTCGAGGGTATATTTTGGAAAAATTAGTAAAACTCAAAAAAGAAATTTCTATCATTATAACTAGGTTTAGTAAAAATAATTACGAAATATATGAACCAATAGAAAATATACATGAAGATCAAATATTGAAATATTCTAAAATACCCGCTGAAATAAGTAATAAAATATTTAATCAATCAAAAGAATGGGCAATAACAATTGCTGAGGAACTTAAATATATTGGAACCATGTGTGTTGAATTTTTTATCGATAGAAACGAAAACTTATACGTTAACGAAGTAGCGCCTCGAGTCCATAATTCAGGTCACTTAACAATAAATGCTTACAATGTAAGTCAATTTGAAAATCATATAAGAGCAGTATGTGGATTAGACAAAATTCCAATAAAAAAATTATCAAATGCAAAAATGATTAATCTGATTGGCAGTCAAATACTTCCTTACCGAAAAGAAATTAAACTAGATAAAAATCAATTTTTATTTGACTATCTAAAAAAAGAAGTTAAACAAAAAAGAAAAATGGGTCATCTTACAACACTAGTGTAAATGCTAAAATCTATTGAGGGTAATTTCGATCACCCAGAAGTTTATGAACTACTTAAAAAACATTTCATTGAATTGAGAGCGGCTTCACCAGAAGGAAGCGCTCATGTACTAGATGTTCCAGGGTTAAAAGTACCTTCAATTAAATTTTGGAGTTTGTGGGAAAACGATACTTTAATTGGATGTGGGGCCTTAAAGTTTTTAGAGGATGGACATGGTGAATTTAAGTCTATAAGAGTACATGATAAATTTAGAAAGAAAGGTAACGGCAAAAAAGTCATTGAATATCTAATCTCTGAGGCAAAAAAACTTGGAATTAAAAGAATTAGTATTGAAACTGGGGCCAGTGATTTTTTTAAACCCGCTCGTAAATTATTTAATCAGTTCGGCTTCGAGCCATGCGAACCATTTGCTCATTATAAGGAGGATATAAATTCAGTATATTTATCAAAGCTAATAGATCATTTTAAATAGTTAAATAAACATCATTTATAAATTTAGTTGACAAATCTAATAAAAATCTAAACAACATCGAAATTACTTAATTATAAGTAATAAATTAATATAACAAAAAGTAAGAAAATAAATATGAGTCTACAAGGAAAAGTAAAATGGTTTAATCCAACCAAAGGTTTTGGATTTATTGAAAGAGAAGATAAACAAAAAGATGTGTTCGTACATGTGTCAGCAGTTAGAGATGCTGGTTTGAATGGTTTAAATGAGGGTCAAGCTTTGACTTTCGACGTTCAAGATGGTCCAAAAGGTCCTAGCGCAGTTAACTTAAAAACCGCTTAAATTTCATAAAATATTTGTTGGCTATAAAAGTAGTTCTTTTTTAGAACTTAAATATTTATAGCCAACATACTAATTGTAAAAAAAACTCAAAACACATTAAATTTGCAACTTTTCTCGGTTGGCAAACAATAATAATCTTTTTATAATCCTTAATTATTATTATTTTATTTATATGAACAATAGAAAGATCATAAATATCAATGAGGTCAAATTTAAACCATTTGATAATTATAACATAAAAATACCTGGCATGAGTTGGTATAAAATTAGTTATAATAAAAAAAATGGTGGATTTGGAACTTATGTTTTAAAAATGGAACCTGGTACTAAAAGCCTTCGGCACAGACATACTGGATATGAAGAATTTTATATGCTGAAAGGTCAACTTCAGGATCAAGATGGAAAAATTTTTAAAAAAGGAGATTTTGTTACCTTTAAACCTGGAACAAAACACTTTTCATATTCAAGAAAAGGTTGTTTGATTTTAGTTTTTATGAGAGGTATCAACAAATCAATATAATTTATAAACATTAAAATCATTATGATAGGCATCCTTGGAGGCATGGGTACTCAGGCAGGACTAGATTTCTGCAACAAGTTAACTTATTTGAATAGAGGAAAACTTGATCAAGATTACCCTTTGTTTATTCTTTATAATAAATCCAATATACCTGGCAGACCTGAGTCTATTGGAATTCAAACTGCTCATCTATCTAATAAATCTAATAATAGTACAAGCGATAAAAAATATAATAAAGTTTTAAAAAGTTTGCTTAAAGGTTGCAGATTGCTTCAAAAAAATAATTGTAAATTTATCGTCATTCCATGCAATACAGCTCATTATTGGTATGATGATTTACAAAAGAAAATCAATATTCCCATTTTAAACATGCCTGAAGAGGTATTTAAATTTATGAAAAAAAAAGTAAAAAAAAATTCTACCATTGGCTTGTTAGCAACTGAGGGTACTTTAAAAACACGCATTTATAACAATTTTTTTGATAAAGATTACAATATAGTTACGACAACCGATAAAATTCAAAAACAAAATGTTAATAAAGCAATAATAAATGTAAAAATGGGCGATGTTAGAGCTGCCGCACTCAATATCCAGCCAGCCGTAAATTACTTAATTAAAAAAAAATGCTCAAAAATTATTTTAGGCTGCACAGAATTACCAATCGCAATTTTTGCCTTTAAATCCTATAATGAGTCAAGATCTTCAAAATTATTTATTGATCCAAATTTAATCTTGGCCATTAGCACAATGGCTAAATATAAATAACAAAAAAATTTAATTAATTTTTATAATAAAATATTTTTAAAGCAATATTTGTAGTTTATATTAAAACTTGCGATTATAATTTAATCTCCAATATAACCATATTCTAAACAAGCGTCAGTAATTGAATGATACAAAGACTCACCAAAACTTCGCAAACTAAAAATTCTTACTTTTTTTGGGTCGTCTGAAATAAAATCGATCACAATTGACATTCCATTATACACTGAATTAGCACAATCTCCTTGTTTTAGATCATTAATATCTAACGGACATCCTTTTTTAATAACTTCTTGAGTTAAATTTCCCTCAATTTCAATAATAGTTCTTGAATGTGAAATATCTGTTAATGCAAAGTTTTTGTCATCAAACTTTTTTTCTTCTTGTTTTAATAAATTTAAGTTTGATGAAATAACAAGCCAATTATCTGGCCCCATCCACAAAATTCTTGTTGATGAATTTGAAGAAGATTTGAGTGAGTTGGGTAAACTTAGATTATCAATTTTGATTTTTTTAACTTCAAAATTTGAGCTCTTAAATTTTACAAATTGAAAAATTAAAAGGCTTGATAATTCTCTAATTTTTAAAAGGTTTTTTTCATTTTTATTTTCAAAATCACCAAATTTCCCCTTTTTATGAATATTGAATAACGAAGAAAAAGTTTTCACGATCTCACTCTTTTTCCCTCATGATCAACGTAATGGGATGAAATTACCTCAACCTCTATAGCTTTATTTTTTAACGGAGAGAGAGCAAAAAGTTTTTTGCCAATCATATTTTTTCCATTTTTTAGTATACCTAAAGAAAATGGATTGTTATTTTCAACACTCCAGCACGAAGATGAGACATATCCAATTTTCGGGTTTGGAAGTTTTGCATCTTTATTTTCAACTAAATGTGATCCCTCTGGAATACTGGATTTTTTATCCACAGGAATTAACCCAACGATTTTTTGTCTACTGTCGCTTTTAAAAGCTTCTCTTCTTAAAGATCTTTTTCCGATAAAATCTTTATTATTTGATATGAGACCTTCTAAAGACAAATCGTAAGGAATAGTTCTACCATCTAATTCTGGACCTGCAACATGACCCATTTCAATTCTTAAAGTCGATAATGCCTCTGTTCCATAAGGCTGAATGTTGAATTCTTTACCCATTTCCATAGTTTTTTCCCACATGAATATTCCATGATCTGATTTAACATTAATCTCAAAAGCCAGTTCACCAGAAAATGAAATTCTAAAGATTCTAGCTTCTACGCCGAATAAATTTCCTTCAATATACCCCATAAATGGTAATGCATCATTGCTAACATTAAGGTCTGGAAATAATTTAGCTAGAACATCTCTAGATTTAGGTCCTGCTAATGATAATCCTGCCCACTGCTCTGTTGTCGAAACTACATTAACGTTTAACTCTGGCCAAATAACTTGTAAATAATATTCTAAGTGCGATAAAACATTTGCTGCTTGAAGAGTGGTAGTAGTCATATGAAAATGGTTTTCTGAAATTCTTGTTGTTGTGCCATCATCCATTACAATTCCATCCTCTCTCAACATGACACCGTATCTAGCTTTGCCTACGGGTAGTTTTAACCAAGCGTTAGTATAAACTCTATTTAACAATTCAGCGGCATCAGGGCCTTTAATGTCAATCTTACCTAATGTTGTCACATCACATATCCCAACGTGGTCTCTAACATTTTTGGCTTCTCTTCTTGAAGCTTCAGACAGTGTTTCGTTTCCTTGTTTATAATATCTTGGTCTTTTCCACGCACCAGCATCAACAAAAACTGCATTATTTTTTTCATGCCAATCGTGCATTGGTGTTTTTCTTGTAGGCATATATTCTTTTCCTATTTCTCTTCCAACTATTGCTCCTATAGTTATTGGGGTAAAAGGTGGTCTAAAGGTTGTATGACCTACTTGGGGGATAATTTTTTTTTCTATGTTGGCAACTAATTGCAAACCATTTAAATTACTGGTCCGTCCTTGATCAGTTGCCATGCCTAAAGTGGTATATCTCTTGACATGTTCTATTGATCTGTATCCTTCTTTTAAAGCAATCTCTATATCTGAAACTGCAACATCATTTTGAAAGTCGACAAATCTTTTATAGTTTTTACCTTTAGGCAATGGAGCGCACCAAAATTTATCATGGGGACTATGATTTAATTCATTTGATTTTGGAATCTTTATTGGATTATTTTTTTTGGTTATTTTATTAGAGGTTTCAGATCCAATTTTAAAACCATTCTCTATAGTTTCTTTTAAAGTAAAAGTTCCATTTGCAGCTCCAATTGATTTTTCACTTTGTTTAGATTTATCTGGAACAAAAGCATCAATTTTGTCGTTGTAGCTTAGTTTATTACCCGACTGAGAAGCTAAATGAACTGTAGGTGTCCAAAAACCTGATACACACACACAGTCACATTCAATTATTTCAGTTTTTTCATAATCTGTTTTATCTTTAGTAAGCTTACCTGCTAAAACTGAATTTACTTTTTTATAACCATTTGCAGCTATAATTGCATGAGAAAATTTAATCTTTATGTTTTGATTTTTAACATCTTGAACTAATTGAGAATTCTGTTCCTCTCTAGAATCTAAAATAATTGGATTGACTCCATTTTTTTTAAACTCTAAAGCTGTTTCGTAAGCACTATCGTTATTTGTAAAAATAACTGGTTTTTTTCCAACCAGTACTCCATATACTTTAATATATTCTTTTGCTGCTGCTGATAAAAATATACCTGGTGTATCATTATTACCAAAGACTATAGGTCTTTCAATTGAACCTGTAGACAATAAAACTTCTTTTGCTCTAATGTACCAAAGTCTTTGTCTTGGAGTGAATTTAGATTTTTGTTCTAAATGATCTCCTATTCTTTCAAACATAACAGTCATGTTATGATCATAATATCCAAAAACTTGAGATCTATTTTTTACAATAACATTTGGCATTTCTTTGAGCTCAGATATAATTTTATCTGCCCAATCTTTACCTGAAAGATTATCAATCGTTACATCGTCAGTTAGAAGAGTACCTCCAAATCTAGGTTTGTCTTCAGCTAATATAACTCTGGCACCATTTTTTGCAGCTGCATAGGCACTTGAAAGTCCTGCCGGACCAGATCCTGCAACTAATAAATCACAATATTCATATTTGTGTTCGTACCTCTCATTATCTTTTTCAACAGAAGCCACTCCTAATCCAGCAGCTTTTCTTATAAATGGTTCGTAAATTTTGTACCAAAAACTTTTCGGCCACATAAAAGTTTTGTAATAAAATCCGGCCGGAAAGAATCTATTTAAAAAATTATTTATTGCTCCAACATCAAAATTAACTGATGGCCAGCAATTTTGACTAGTTGCAGACAAACCTTTTACTAGTTCAATCTCTGTAGCATTAACATTAGGTTCAGAATATCCGTTTATAGTAACTTGTAATTTTGCATTTGGCTCGTCTACACCTGCTCCAAAAAAACCTCTTGGTCTATGATATTTAAAACTTCTACCAACTAAATGAACCCCATTTGCAAGCAAAGCTGAGGCTAGTGTGTCTCCTTGGTAACCTGAATATTTTTTTCCATTAAAAGAAAAAATTATTTCTTTTTTTCTATCAATAAGGCCCTCGTTTTTTAATCTAAATTCTTGAGCCATTAAATTTCTTCACTTATTTTAGCTGTTTTAAAAATTTCATGTGTAGCTGTATCCCTTTGCGCTCTAAACCATTGTCTACAGCCAAAAATATGATGCCATAACTCAACATGTTTACCTCTTAAACTTTTTCTCATATAAACAAAATCATCCCACTCCTTATCTGAGACTTCTTTATTTAATTCAGGCCTTTTGACTGTTCCATCTCCACCATAAGCAAATTCTTTTTGCGCTCTATCACCACAATAGGGGCATTTGATGTTTAACATTTAAGAAATCCAGGTTTTTGTTCCAAGTCCTTTTTCGTCTATTAGATATCCTTTAGAAAATCTGCTAAGACTATATCCTGAATTAAGTTCATGAACTCTATTTTGAGCGATGGTGTGAGCAAAAGTCCAACCTGATGAAGGAACTGATTTAAATCCACCATAGCACCATCCACAATTTAAATACAATCCATCGATATGTGTTTTGTCAATAATTGGAGATCCGTCCATAGACATGTCCATAATTCCTCCCCAGGTTCTAAGCATTTTTAGTCTACTTAGAAAAGGAAACAAAGCAACACCTCCAGTTAAAACATGTTGAATAGTTGGTAGATTACCTTTTTGAGCATAACTGTTATAACCGTCTAAATCTCCACCCATGACCATTTCACCTTTATCGGACTGACTTATGTAAAAGTGCCCAGCACCAAAAGTAACTACACCATCTAGAATTGGTTTAACAGGTTCAGAAACGCAAGCTTGAAGAACGTGTGCTTCTATAGGCAATGTCATATTAAGTTTTTCTGCTAAAATATTTGTACTACCAGCAACACATAATCCAATTTTTTTAGTTTTAATGTCACCTCTTGATGTTCTGACACCATTAATTTTTCCAGCTGATACATCAAATCCAGTTACTTCACAATTTTGAATTATATCAACACCCATTGAATCTGCTTGACGTGCATATCCCCAAGCTACTGCATCATGTCTAGCAGTTCCTGCACTTGGTTGAGCTAACCCGCCAAAGATTGGATATCTAACATCGTCTGAAAAATCAGCCATAGGAATCATTTTTTTAACTTCTTCTCTGTTTAATAAAACTGCATCAATTCCGTTTAATCTCATGGAATTTCCTCTACGAGCGTAGGTATTCATTTGAGCATCTGAGTGAGCTAAATTAATAATTCCTCTTGGAGAAAACATCACATTAAAATTTAATTCTTGAGACATGTTTCTCCATAAATTCATTCCGAATTCATTAAAGGCGGCATTTTCATCAAACATAAAGTTTGATCTTATAATTGTGGTATTACGACCAATATTACCTCCACCGATCCAACCTTTTTCGATAATCGCAACATTGGTAATTTTATGTTCTTTTGCAAGATAATAAGCTGTAGCTAAACCATGCCCTCCACCTCCAATTATAACCACGTCATATTGTTTTTTTGGCGTAGGATCTTTCCATGCTAAATCCCAATTTTGATGGTTGGAAAATGCATTTTTAATTAAGCTGAAAACAGAGTATTTTTGCATGTAATAATTTTATAACAAACTATACAAATAGTTCTTATTATTATTTATATATAATTTTTAGAAGTTTCAAAAATAAAAAAAGAGGTACTAATTGTGCAGTTAAATAACTGATCCTAAAAATTTAATGAAAAAAGTTCAATCAGATATCCAAATAGCCCGGGAAGCAAAAATACGACCAATAAATGAGATACTGGCTAAATTAAATGTGCCTGATGAAACCTTTGCTTTTGGACAAATTGGGAGATTCATTGCCAAAATAAATTTAGAATATTTAGATACTTTAAAACATAAGCCAGATGGTAAACTGGTTTTAGTTACAGCTATAACCCCAACTCCTGCTGGTGAAGGAAAAACAACAACTTCTGTGGGTTTAAGCGATGGATTAAACAAAATTGGAAAAAAATCCTTAGTTTGTTTGAGAGAACCGAGTCTGGGTCCATCTTTTGGAATGAAAGGTGGAGCCGCAGGTGGTGGTTATGCTCAAGTTATACCAATGGAACAAATTAATCTTCATTTTACAGGAGATTTTCACGCGATTACTTCCGCACATAATTTATTATCTGCTTTAATTGATAATCATATCTATTGGGGAAATAAACTAGATATTGATATTAGAAGAATAGTTTGGAAACGAGTAATGGATATGAATGATCGTTCTCTAAGATCAATTAATATTAATTTAGGTGGCGTCGCCAATGGCTTTCCAAGAGAAGATGGTTTTGACATTACGGTTGCTTCTGAAATCATGGCCATATTCTGCCTATGTTCCAATTTGAAAGATTTAGAAAAAAGAATTGGAAATATTACAATTGCATATTCTAGAGATAAAAAACCAATTTACGCTAAAGATCTTAAAGCTCAAGGTCCGATGACAGTATTATTAAAAGAAGCAATCAGACCAAATTTAACCCAAACATTAGAAAATAATCCAGCAATTATTCATGGGGGTCCGTTTGGTAATATAGCTCACGGATGTAATTCGGTTATTGCAACAAAAGCTGGATTAAAACTTGCTGATTATGTAGTGACAGAGGCAGGATTTGGTGCTGACTTAGGTGCGGAAAAATTTTTTAATATTAAATGTAGAAAATCAAATTTAAAACCAAGTTGCGTGGTAATTGTAGCAACTATCAGGGCATTAAAAATGCATGGCGGTGTTGCTAAAGAAGATTTAAAACTAGAAAATATTGATGCTTTAAAAAAAGGTTTTAATAACCTTCAAAGACATATAGAAAATATTAAAAAATTTGGCTTACCTCTAACGGTAGCAATTAATCATTTTATTCAAGATACAGAAAATGAAATAAAAGCATTAATTGAACTTTGTAAAAGTTTGGGAGTAAAAGCGAGTTTGTGTAAACACTGGGAAAATGGCAGTGAAGGTATAAAAGAATTAGCTAGTCAAGTTGTTGAATTATGCCAGCAAAATCAAGCTAATTTTAGATTTTTGTACGAAAATAAAACCTCACTATTTAAAAAAATTGAGACAATTGCAAAAGAAATTTACAGAGCTGACGAAGTAATCGCTGATACAAAAATTAGAGATCAACTTAAAAGTTATGAACAAGCAGGGTACAAAGATTTACCAATTTGTATTGCAAAAACTCAATATAGTTTTTCAACTGACCCTCAACTCAAAGGAGCACCTAATGGACATTCTTTACCAATTAGAGAAATTAGACTGTCATCTGGAGCAGAGTTTATTGTAGTAGTTTGCGGAGAAATCATGACAATGCCAGGACTTCCAAGAATTCCATCAGCAGAAACAATTAAATTAAATGAAGATGGTGAAGTCGAAGGATTATTTTAAAACTAAATTACCCAGTTTAGCCAATTTTTTAATTCCATCATTCTAGACACTTTATCAGAAATTGCATTTTCTTTTTGAATAACATCTATGTGAGATTTTATTTCACTTTCATCTTTAAAAGATTTATTTTTAATAAGTTTTGCTTTTCTAAAATGTATTAACTGAATCATTTTTTCATAAGTAATTTCAGGATGGTATTGAATTCCCCAAATATCAGCAATTCCACACTTAAAGTGCAGACCCATAACTTTATTAATCGAATTAGAAGCTAAGAGAACTCCATTTTTAGGAAATTTGCTAACCTCATCATAATTAAATGCAGGAGTATTAAATTTTTTTTTTTTATTTTGATAAATAGGATGCTTTAATCCCTGCTCATTAATTTCGATATCATGTGCTATTCCTTTATGTATTCCTTTTATGGCCTTCTTAACCTCTCCACCAGCGGCAGTTACTGCAACTTGCATGCCCCAACAAATTGCCAAAATTTTTTTGATTTTTTTTTGACACTCTTTCATAAATTCTATTTGTTTTTTTATCTCAGGAGTATTATTATAAATATTAAGACTGCTACCACCCCAAATAAGCCCGTCATACTTATTAATATTTTTAACTCTTTGATCGATATCGTTGTCAGAGGATGGATTTATAAAATCAACTTGTAAATCTGTGCTAAAGTAATCTATACTCTCTTTTATGCTCTCGGTGTGGGTTAATATTCCCGCATTTTTATATTCCTCATTTTCCTTTTTTAAATTTCCCTCTACTACTAAAATTTTTTTCAAAAAACCCCTTTTTTAATACTTTATTAATTAATTATAAATTTTATATATTTATTTTATATGAAAAAATTCTTTTAATTTGTAAAAATTTTGTTTAAAATAAAATTTCTTATGAAAAAAGTTGCTTTAATTGGAACCGGACCATGTGGTTTGTCAATGCTAAGATCATTTGAACAGGCAGAGAAAAAAGGTCATAAAATACCAGAAATAGTCGCGTTTGAAAAACAAAGTGATTGGGGTGGATTATGGAATTATACATGGAGAACAGGTACTGATGAATACGGCGATGCTGTTCCAAATAGCATGTATAGATATCTATGGTCTAATGGTCCCAAAGAATGTTTAGAGTTCGCAGATTATTCTTTTGATGAGCACTTTGGAAAGCCAATTCCATCATTTCCGCCTAGAGCAGTTTTATTCGATTATATAATCGGTAGAATAAAAAAAGGAAATTCTAAAAATAAAGTAAGATTCGATACTCTCGTAACCGGCGTTACATATAATGGTACAAAATTTGAAGTTTTATCTCTCGATAAAAAAAATAAAAAAATTCATAAAGATTTGTTTGACTACGTTGTTGTCTCTACTGGTCATTTTTCTGTACCCTATATACCTGAGTATCCTGGAATGTATTCATTTCCAGGTAGAATACTTCATTCTCATGATTTTAGAGATGCAGAGGAATTTAGAGATAAAAATGTCGTCGTATTGGGTAGCAGCTATTCGGCTGAAGATATTGCCTTACAGTGTCATAAGTATGGAGCTAAATCAGTTACGATAGGTTACAGACATAATCCAATGGGATTTAAATGGCCTAAGGGAATAAAAGAAGTTTTTCATCTCGATAGGTTAGAGGGTCATAAAGCTATTTTTAAAGATGGACATGTGCAAGAGGCTGACGCAATTATATTATGCACTGGTTATCTTCATCACTTTCCTTTTTTATCTGAAGACTTAAAACTTAAAACTAGAAATAGGTTGTATCCACCAAAATTGTATAAAGGAGTTGTTTGGCAAGATAATCACAAGTTGTTTTATTTAGGTATGCAAGATCAATTTCACACCTTTAATATGTTTGATTGTCAGGCATGGTTTGTTAGAGATGTAATAATGGAAAAAATAAAGCTTCCAGATAAATTAGAAATAGAAAAAGATATTAATAAATGGGTCGCAATGGAAGAAAACATTAAAAATCAAAGCGAAATGATAGATTTTCAAACTGAATACAATAAAGAACTTCACAAGTTCTCAGATTATCCTAAAATTGACTTTGAATTAATTAGAAATATTTTTAAAGAGTGGGAACATCACAAAGTAGAAAACATTCTGACGTATAGAAATAAATCATTTTTATCTGCAGTGACAGGTTCTGAAGCTCCCATTCATCATACTCCATGGGAGACAGCTATGGACGATTCTTTAAAAACTTTCTTAAATCAGCCAACAAAATAAATAAATTTACCAATCAATTTTTAATTTTTTGTTGTCACAAATACACTTAAGTATACTTATTAAAAGTGGAAATTTTTTTTTATTAAATTTAATCATCAGTTTTTTACCTATTTCAAGTGCTAATTGAGCACCTTCAACTGTTGTATTTTTCATAAATTTCTCTTTTGCTTTTTTATATAAATAACCTTGCCCCAAGTACTTTCCCATCTGGCTATTTCTTCCTCCAGATACACTTACATACAAATCCCCTAAACCTGCTAAACCGTAGACAGTGTCAGCTTTTCCTGAATAAGAATGAACAATTTCCACCATCTCAGAAATAGATCTATGAATTAAAGTTGCGGCGGTGTTTGAATAATATTTTTCTTGAATTTCTTTAGAAGCAGCGGGGTTACTTAATCCCTGAGAACCACCAATTAACATTGAATAAAGATTTTTTATTGCTGATGTAATTTCTACTCCTACTATATCTTCCGATATTTCGCATTTATAATACTCTGTTTGAATAATTTTTTGAATTTTTTTAGCCTCAGCAATGTTTTTATTGGCAATAATTGTACCAGTTCTCATTTTGTTGGCAAGTCCTGACGCTAAGCAAGGACCTTTTACTGATGAAATATTAATATTTTTATGACCATTGTTTTTCAAAATAATTTCTAATTTTTTTGATAAAATTGTTAATTGATTATTTACAATTGAAAGACCTTTTGTAAGTAAAATGATTGGAATATTATTTTTATAAAATTTTGAAATTTCATTTCCCACCCAATCAATTCCAACTGAACTAACTGCAACTACAATTAAATCTAATTTTGTCTTAAGAATAGAATTAATATTTTCAAATTTCTCTAATTTGATTCTATTTGGTAAATTTAAATTTAAACTTGGATGATAGTAATTATTTTTTTTAATTGAATTAATAAAATTATTTTCTAACAAAGAACCTACAATTGTAACATTGTTATTATTTTCGACGCACGGCACAGCAAAAGCTGAACCCATTGCCCCTGCTCCCATAATTAAGATTTTTTTCATATTTGAAATTATGCTAAAGTTTAATTTATTACCACTTTCATTCCTTTTGATTTAATTTTTTAAAGGACATACTGGATATTTTTAACATATAAAATCTGTTTTAAAGATTTTTATTTGCCTCATAATATTATAAGAGAATAATTAATTTAATTTTAATAATTATTACTAATGGTGGTAACAATTAACAATCTAAAGTGTTAATTCTTTCCCAATTTGTAACTGGTTTTTTCTTATTAAATTTTTCTTTCTTTTTGAAATCTTTAATTTCTGAGTTTTTTAGTTTTACATAACTTTTTATAACATCTTTACCAAAGGCCTCTTGCAAAGTTTTACTATTTTCAAGCATTTTAATCGCTTGTTCAATATCATATGGTAGTTTTTTAAGATTAGGATATTTTTTATAATCAGTATACATATTACAATGAAGTGGATCACCAGGATTTGATTTTTTTTTAATACCATCTAAGCCTGCTGCTATAATTCCAGCTTGTAGCAAATAAGGATTTGCAGCACCATCCATTAATCGTAGTTCAAATCTACCTTGATCTGGAATTCTAACCATATGAGTTCTATTATTACCTGTGTAAGAAATACTGCTTGGTGACCATGATGCACCCGATTGTGTTGGTGGAGCGTTTATTCTACGATAACTATTTACAGTTGGATTAAAAAAAGCTGATAAAGCTTGAGTATTGTTTATTAGACCCCCTAAAAAATTGTAAGCTAATTTGCTTAAGCCTAATGGATCCTTTTTATCTAGAAATTTGTTTTCTTTTCCACTCCATACTGAAACATGGGCATGACAACCGTTACCTGTTAAATTGTGAAAAGGTTTAGGCATAAAGGTAGCCCTAAAACCATATTTTTCCGCCAAACTTTTAACCATAAATTTAAAAAAAACATGCCTATCTGCGGTCTGAAGACAATCTGTGTAATCCCAGTTCATTTCAAACTGACCATTTGCGTCCTCATGATCGTTTTGATAAGGATTCCAGCCTAGCTCGATCATACTATCACAAATTTCTTTAATCAGGTCGTATCTTCTCATTAAAGCTGATTGATCATAACATGGTTTAGTCTGGGTATCTTTTTTGTCTGCTATCGATAAACCATCTTGAGAAATTAAAAAATATTCACACTCAACACCAGATTTCATTTGAAGATTTTTTTCAGACAATTTTTTTATTTGATCTTTCAACATCACTCTCGGAGAAGCTTTTACAGGTTTACCGTACATGTATAAATCAGAGGCCAACCATCCAATTTCTCTATTCCAAGGAAATTGGATCAAACTTTCAGGATCAGGTATTCCAAACATATCTCCATCTGCGGGACTCATATCTAACCATGTTGAAAAGCCAGCAAATCCAGCACCATTTTTTTGCATTTCGCTAATTGCTTGCGATGGTACAAGTTTGGACCTAAGTACTCCAAATAGATCGACAAAACTTATTAAAAAATATTTAATTTTTTTTTGTTTTGCTATTTGAGATAGATTTTTTATCATAGAATATTTTACTTGCTTTAAAATAAATTATCAATATTTTTTAAATCCTGGTATCCAATCAGTTCCAGCTAATGGGACTCTTGCCATAGCAGCGGCTTCTACAGTTAAAGCTGCTAAATCTTCTGGTTCTAAATTTCTAACATCAGATTTACCATTAGCTCTTGCTAAAGTTTGCAGTTCTAAAGTTAATGTTGATAAATAATTTTTTAACCTTTTTCCGCCATCAACGGGATTAAGTCTTTTTTCTAATACCGGGTCTTGAGTTGCAACACCCACTGGACATTTTCCTGTATGGCAATGATGACAAAAACCTGGTTCTGTTCCCAGTTTTTCATAATCCTCTCTATATAAATCGGCATTACAATTCAAAGCCATCATCGCAGCAGATCCTATTGATACAGCGTCAGCTCCCATAGCTAAAGCTTTTGCTACATCAGCTCCGGTTCTAATTCCACCTGAAATAATCAATTGAACTTTTCTATGCATATTTAACTCTTTTAAAGCATCAACTGACTCTCTAAGTGCTCCTAAAGTTGGAATACCGACATGTTCGATAAAAACATCCTGAGTTGCAGCAGTTCCCCCTTGCATTCCATCCAGGACTACTACATCAGCTCCAGCTTTGATTGCTAAAGTTGTATCGTAATAAGGCCTTGCTGCACCAACCTTGACATAAATTGGTTTTTCCCAATTGGTAATTTCTCTAAGTTCTTGAATTTTTATCTCTAAATCATCAGGTCCTGTCCAATCCGGATGTCTGCAAGCACTTCTTTGGTCTATTCCCTCAGGCAGCGTTCTCATGGCAGCAACCCTTTTGTTAATTTTTTGACCCAACAACATTCCCCCTCCACCAGGTTTTGCCCCTTGTCCAACAACGACTTCGATTGCATCTGCTTTCCTTAAATCCTCTGGATTCATTCCATATCTTGATGGTAATAATTGATAAATCAAATATTTAGATGAACTTCTTTCCTCTTTTGTCATTCCACCATCACCAGTAGTTGTTGAAGTACCCATGGCTGATGCTCCTCTACCTAAAGCTTCTTTTGCATTAGCACCGAGAGCACCGAAACTCATTCCAGCTATTGTTATTGGTATGTCTAATTTAATAGGTTTTTTTGCAAAACGATCACCTAGAATAACTGATGTGTTACATTTTTCTCGATAGCCTTCTAAAGGATACCTGGACATTGATGCTCCTAAAAAAACAAGATCATCAAAATCAGGAACTTTTCTTTTAGCACCCAAACCTCTTATTTTATAAATACCCTCATTCGCAGCTCTATGAATTTCTTTAATAACGGATGACGGAAAAGTTTTAAATTCTTTTAAATCTTTTTTCATAATTAGTAAGAGCTTAAATTATCAATTTTAAAATGATATAATTTTCTTGCCGAACCATATCTTTTAAATTTTTTTGGATCTTCTGATATATTTAGCTCTTTAAAGATCTTATTTAATTCATTAATATTTTTTTCATCCATCTTTTTTTCTACACAATCTGCGCCAAGACTTTTTACTTTTCCTTTTACAAAAATTTTTGCCTCATAAATTGAATCTCCTAAATCAGAGTCAGCATCACCAAAAACTATAAGATTGCCTTTTTGAGCCATAAATGCGGACATATGGCCAACGGATCCTTTGACTAAAATGTTTATTCCTTTCATTGAAATACCACATCTAGAACTAGCATCTCCCTCTATGATTAAAGTTCCACCATTGCCGGTTGCACCAGCCGATTGTGATGCATTACCTTTAATAATCACTTTTCCTGACATCATATTTTCTGCAACACCAGTTCCTACATTCCCATGAACTGTGATATTAGCTTTTTGATTCATTCCTGCACAGTAGTATCCAGTGTGTCCTTTTATCGTAACATCTATTTCATCTTTTAGGCCAACACAAATTGCATGCTGCCCTTGTGGATTTGAAAGTTCAAATTTTCTCTTATTATCCTTTCTATCTATATTCTGAAGGTAATTATTTACCTCTCTTAGTTTTTTTTTATTTAAGTCAAAATTCATAAGTTACCAGTGATAGACGACACCTGGCTTAGGTTCAAAAATTTTTGCAGAATTTACATCTGGAAGATGTGCCATAGCCTGAAACTCTGATGCCACTGCTACATAATCTTTCGTTTCAGCAACCACAGCAGGTTTACAAGCTATCTCGTCTCTTAAGAGAGCAAAGCCATTTTTGGTTCCAGCTATAAATGTATAAAACCCATCTAAATCTTTTAAACTTTTTTTTAATGTGCTTTCAAGACTTTTACCCTTTGATATTTGATTTGATATATATCCAGCAGCAACCTCTGTATCATTTTCAGAATTAAATTTTTGTCCATCTTTTATTAAAAACCTTCTAATATTGTTGTGGTTAGATAATGATCCATTGTGCACCAAACATTCATCTTCAGCAGTTGAATAAGGGTGTGAACCTTGAGTGGTAATTGCACTTTCGGTAGCCATTCTTGTGTGACCAATTCCATGGGTTCCTGAAAAAGATGATAATTTAAATTTTTTTACTACATCTTTTGGATTACCAGTTTGTTTAAATATACTAATACTTTTTCCATAACCTACTAGCGAAACTGATTGTAATTGATTTTGTAAAATCTCAATTACTTTATGAGGCTTATCTTTTGTTTCAATAACCACGTGGTCTGAATAATTAGTTAACTTTATTTTTTTTAACAATTTTGAGATTTTTATTTTAAATTCGTTTAAAGACATTTGATTTAAACAAATTGAATATTTATAAATGTTTTTATTTTCTTTTGAATAAATTGCAAAACCTGCACTATCGGGACCTCTAGTAGCCATACCGTCAAGCATCCCAGATAAAAACTCACCTAGTTTTTTTTCATATTTCTTAGTTTTAAGATAAATTCCAACGATGCCACACATACATTTATTTTATCAATGATAATAATGCATCCTTATAATAAATAGCATTAACAACTACAACAATAATGATGGCAATTATTAATCCATATTTTGCTTTCGGAAAAGCAAGACCTTTCATTTTTGTTGGTCTTGAATTTTTATCGTTATCTTGATCCATTTAGAAAATTTAAAAAAAAAGGGCGCCACTTTTAAGTAGCGCCCAAATTTTAAATCAAATTACCAATTAGTAACGTTGCTTTTATGGTCGTTAGGGCCAGGTCGTTTTCTAGCTATTTTTGAGAGTTTTTCACTTTCAGAAATACTAGTTATAAGGTGCCAGCCAATCCATAAAACTACGCCGATAACTACTAGCAAAGTTTCATTGGACATGTTTCCAACCATACCAGAAGCTCCTGGGTAAACTTCACCAACAGCCTCTGAAGCACTTATAAGATCTATCCAGTTTGTAACTGTAGCCATATATTTCTCCTCTACCTAGTTGCGATGGATGATGTAAATGTTTTTTCAGCTTCTTTATCATCCTCCATTATTTGATAATCTATTCCAGCTATTTCAACTTCACGCGGAATTCTAAGTTTCCCAAACGCATTAAGTATTTTAGCCAAAACATAACCTGGTATTAGTCCAAGCACTACGAACATAATTATTGCACCCAGAAAATTACCTAACGGGTTAATTGATGCATAAGTTCCAGATGTATCAAACAAAGCACCAACACTATAACCAGAAGATGGGAAACCATTTAAAATAAATCCAGCAGCTACTACACCTATGAATCCTGCGTAGCCATGAACAGCCACTGCACCAACTGCATCATCTATTTTGAATGTATTTTCAACCCAGTAATGTAATTTGTATGGAATCACTCCTCCAATCATACCAACGATCAGTGCTTGAATTGGATGATACAAATCATTTCCAGCTGAAGCGCAAATAACACCCGCTAGACCAAGTGAGTAAGTCCAGAAAGCATCACCCTTAGAAATGATATAACCAGCCAATAAACCACCAGATAATGACATCAAGAAGTTATAAGTTACTCCACTAAGTGTTGTCGGTGTATAATAAATGTTTGTAGCCGTCCAATAGGTTACTGTTGTTTCAGCACCCAAATATTCAGTTCCTACATTCCATATTGGTACATTGCATGCCGCATAAAATCCCCAGAAGCCAGTATAAATTAAAAATATTCCAATTGTAACTAACCAAGGATTTTTTGGTCCTATAGTTCTTGGTTCACCAGATGAACTGAATTTACCAATTCGTGCTCCTAAAACAATTAGTACCCCTAATGCAAATCCCCCAGCAATTGCGTGAATTACTCCTGATGCATAAGCGTCATGGTAACCTAAAACTTTGAGCATCCAACCATCAAAGTGCCATCCCCAAGCAGCATCAATTGACCAAAATACAGATCCGATTGCAATTGCTAAAATTCCAAATGCAAAAGTTGTAATTCTTTCAATAAGTGCCCCTGAGACAATTGAAGCAGCTGTCCAAGAAAATAGTAAGAACGCAGCCCAAAATACTCCACTAATGCGGTCGGTCATATTGATTGCCATAAATGGTGAATTTGCCAAATATGCGTTTGCATTAAATAATCCATCATCAATCCTTAAACCGGTTTCACCAGTTATTATTGACGGTGCTATTCCTGGTCCTGTTGGGAATGCCCAATAAATCCACCAACCAAAGAAAAACCATGTAATTGTAACCAAAGGTATTACCAATGTATTTTTCATTAGTGTTGCCTGTTGGTGTTTATGTCTTGAAACTCCAACTTCATACATACAGAATCCAATGTGAATAAAAAACATCATAACCACTGTCACCCAGTAGTAAAATTCTGAAAATATGGATTGTAGAGCTGTTAACTGATCAGTCATTTTCCCTCCTAAATTAATTAACTTGAATCATACGAAATAATTAGGGGTGTGACAAATGAAACATTATGTTTAAAATGACGATTTTAGCGAGTTTTTGAAAAAACGATCAATTGAAAGTTGTATTTTAAAACTTTAAGTAGGCCTTTTTTAAATCAACGAGCGGATGTTTTTTTGACATTTGAAATTTAACTAAAAGCTCTCTTGCTATCATGTCTCTATCCTGTTGATTATCAGGAAGTTTGATTGTCTTTGGGATAGTAACCCATCCATTGGCATTTCTACAAAATACCGCTGGTCTACCCTCTTCGTAACCCATATGAATATCCTCTAACCAATTAAGGTCGTCCCAACCCATGGCCTCGACATATTTTTTTAAGAAAGGAGTAATTTTTTTATAATCGGGCAATAAATTTACATCATAACGATAGCCGATATGCTGGCCGATCATTTTTTCTCTTGCAGTCTCTTTGAAAGTTCCTAGTTTTAATTTTTTTTCTTTTTTAGGTTTTGCTTTTTTCATCTCTCTGTTTATATTTTATGATAGTTATCTACGCCTACTGTATAATTAGTTCCAGCTAAAGGCACTTTAGCTAAAGCGGACGCTTCAGTGGTTAATGCTGCTAAATCCTCAGGCTCTAAAGAGTGAATATTTGTTTTACCACATGCTCTTGCTAAAAGTTGAGCTTCTAATGTCATTGCATGTAAATAGTTGTAAACTCTTAATGCTGCATCATCAGGATTTAATCTTGCTCTTAGTTTTGGATCCTGTGTTGCAACACCAACAGGACAACGGCCTGTGTGACAGTGATAACATTCACCTGCCTTTACGCCTATTTCTTTTTCAAAGTTGGCTTCTGGAATGGCTTTATTGCAATTTAATGCAACAAGCGCCCCCGTTCCAATTGCAATCGCATCAGCACCTAAAGCTAAAGCTTTTGCCATATCAGCACCATCTCTAATACCACCCGCATAAATTAATGTGACTTTTCCAGTTTGGCCTACATCATCTAGGGCTCTTCTTGCCTCTCTAATTGCCGCAATTCCTGGAATACCAGTGTTTGCTGCTGCGATGTGTGGCCCTGCACCTGTTGAGCCTTCCATACCATCTAAGAAAATAGAGTCAGGATCACACTTTGCTGCCATACGAACATCGTCATAGACTTTTGAAGCGCCTAATTTTAATTGTATCGGAACTTTATTTTTTGTTAATTGTCTTAATTCTTCAACCTTCAAAGCTAAATCATCTGGTCCTAACCAGTCTGGGTGTCTAGCTGGAGATCTTTGGTCAATTCCAGCTGGCAATGATCTCATCTCTGCAACTTGATCAGTAACCTTTTGACCCATTAAGTGACCACCCATTCCGACTTTTTGTCCTTGTCCAATAAATATTTCAATTGCATCTGCAAGTTGAGCGTGATGTGGATTAAAACCATATCTTGATTGAATACATTGATAATACCATTTTTCAGAATATCTTCTTTCATCAGGTATCATTCCGCCTTCGCCAGAACATGTGGCACTTCCAGCCATTGTTGCTCCTCTTGCTAAAGCAGTTTTTGCCTCATAAGAAAGTGAGCCAAAACTCATTCCAGTAATATAAACTGGAATATCTAATACAATTGGATTCTCACAACGTGGCCCAATAATAGTTTTTGTTTCACACTTTTCTCGGTAACCTTCAATAACAAATCTTGTTAGTGTTCCTGGTAAAAACACCAAATCATCAAATCTTGGGATTCTTTTCATCAATGCCATCCCACGCATTCGATATCTACCCAACTGAGCTTTAATATGAATATCGTCTATCACATCAGGCGTAAAAATTGCGTTAGTGCCAAGTAAGCTTTTGTTTCTGGCACCATCTTCATTCAAATAAACGTCGGCTTTTCCACCTACATTTTGAACACTTGTTGAACTTCCATTTTTTCCGTTTTTAATATGTTTACCGTTTTTGCCGTTTTTTTTATTTGCCATTAAATTGCTCCTTTTTTTTCAGCGGGTTCTAAATTATCGTAGTTCCAAAGTTTTTTACCAGCTACTATTTTTACCATTTTACTCACATTAAAATTTTCACCAATCTCTGCAACTTTTAATTTTCTTTTTAACCAGTCTTGATCACTAGATGTTAATTCGGCTTCAACAGCATCACTACCTAATGAACCAATTTTGCCACCTATAAAAATTGTACCATCATACATAGAGTCTCCTAAGTTTATTCCAACATTGCCTAGAATAATAATTCTTCCTCTTTGCATCATAAAACCTGTGAACGCACCAGCGTCACCACCTACAATTATAGTACCACCCTTCATATCAATACCAGTTCTTGCTCCAACGCTTCCCTTACAGATTAAATCTCCACCTCTCATTGCGGCACCAAAACATGATCCAGCATTTTTTTCAATAACAACTTTTCCAGCCATTAAGTTTTCAGCACAAGACCAACCAACCCTTCCGTTAATTCTAACTGTTGGTCCATCACATGAACCCATACCAAAATATCCTAAACTTCCCTCAAAAATTAAATTTAATTTATTCAATATTCCAACACCTAAACTATGTTTTCCTTGAGGGTTTTTAATTACTATAGTTCCGTAGCCTTTGCTCATTAAATTATCTATATGCTTATTAACTTCTGTAGCGGTCATGTCTTTAACATCAAGTTCTGTTCTTTTATTAAAATCAACATCGTAAGTACCAAAGTAATAAAAGTTTTCTGCTTCATCAGGGTTAAAAAACTTTTGTTGAGTTCTTCCTGTTAATACTTCAGTGTGCATACCCATTGACTGGGCTTTCGTTTTGGTTTCGGTACTTTTTAGATTTGCCATACCTTAACCTCTCCATCATAGGGATCATAAGTTTCAATTTCTTGCGGCAAAACTGATCTAATTGCTATTTCCTCTGAGCCCATTGCAACTAAATCATCTGATTCATAAAGAACTAAAGGTTTTGCAGCCATTGTATCTTTGGCCATTCCTAAAGAGTCTTTTGTTGCAACAAAATATGTAAATACTCCATCAAGTCCTTTTAAAGAATCTCTCATTCCTTCTTCAAGTGTAGCTCCCTCTCTCATTTTTTGAGCTATATACACTGCAATTAATTCTGAATCACATTCAGACATAAATCTCATTCCTTGGTTTTCTAATGCTCTTCTATTATTCCAATAATTTGTCAATTGTCCATTATGCACCACTGAAACATCGCTAAATGGATAACCCCAAAAAGGATGGGCAGATTTTATATCAACTCCAGACTCAGTCGCCATCCTTGCATGACCTATACCGTGGGTTCCAACCAATTTATCTAAATTATATCTATCACAAACAGCTTTTGCATTGCCTAGATCCTTAATAACCTCTAGGGATTTACCCATTGATAGAATTTCAACTCCAGGTACGCTTTCAATTTTTCTGGAAAATTCTCTTAAATCATTTTCATTATAACTTACTTCATATCTTAAAGAGTAAGGAAGTATTCTTTCTTCCTTAATAATTTTTGCTCCCATACTCAATATGTTTGCATTGACTAATTTAACTCTTTCATCATAAACTGATGTTTCTTCCATTACCGACGAACTTCCCTCACCAACGTTCTCTCCTACCTTGAAACGCATGATAAAATTTCTGCCGTCAGTATCTCCGTAAAGAGCAAAGCCAGATGAGTCTTCACCTCTGTGTTTTAAAGCTTGAAGCATCCCTTGTAGCTCTTTTCCCACATTTGACGATCTACCTCGATGTATCAATCCAGCAATTCCACACATATTTTTTCTCCTCTATTTCCTTTGTTTAAGATTATGGTAGGCAATCTAGATAAGTATCTAGATCCCACTTAGTTGTTGCTCCTAAAAATCTTTCCCATTCGTCATTTTTATACCAATGAAAAACTTTATACATTTCATCTGGCATCGCTGATTTTATAACCTCATCTTCAGCTAATGCATTTAAAGCCTCTCCTAGGCTTAATGGTAATTTTTTAACATCTTTACCTGCTTTTTTAGCCTCATACATACTTCTAGACTCAGGAGCGCCTGGATCAATTTTTTTAGATATACCATGTTCCATTGCTTTTAATAATGCAGCTCCCATTAAGTATGGATTGTGCATTGAGTCTACAGACCTATATTCAAATCTTCCTGGCGCAGAAACTCTTAAACCACAAGTTCTATTTTGATATCCCCAGTCAGCATAAACTGGTGCCCAAAAACCTTGATCCCATAATCTTCTATATGAGTTAACTGTTGAAGATCCGATAGCGGTTAAGGCAGGCAAATGTTTGATTATACCACCAATTGAAGCTAAACCTATTTTACCCGGTAACTGAACATCTTTAGTATCAGGCATAAAAGTGTTTGTTCCACCTTCAACGTAACTAAAAACTTCATCCATACCTGGTAAAGATTTAAAACCTAACTTATTGATTTTATCTTTGCCTCCTGTCCATAATGACATATTGGTATGACATCCACTTGCAGAAACGCCCATAAATGGTTTTGTCATGAAACAAGCAATCAAATTAAATTCTCTAGCAACTTGGGCGCAAATTTGTCTATATGTTGAGAGTCTATCTGCGTTTCTTAAAACATCGTCATACATCCAGTTTAATTCTAATTGTCCAGGAGCGTCCTCATGATCACCTTGAATCATATCAAACCCCATAGCTCGAGCATATTCCATAACTTTCATAAACACTGGTCTTAAAGACTCAAATTGATCTATATGGTAACAATAAGGTTTTGAAAATCCGCCTCCTGTGGGAGTACCATCTGAATTTTTTGTAAGCCACATCATCTCAGGTTCGGTACCAACTCTTAATTGATAGCCATATTTTTTTTTGAATTCTGCTGCAATTATTCTTAAGTTTCCTCTGCAGTCCGAAGTTAAATGGCCACCTGGGTTTTCTCTTTCTTCTCTATTTCTAAAACAAGTACAATAAACTCTTGCAACTTTTTTATCCCAAGGTAGTTGAACAAATGTCTCTGGATCTGGAATACCAACAAGTTCTTTTGCTTCAGGACCATAACCAATATAATTTTTATTACGATCTACAAATAAATTTGCTGTAGCACCATAAACCAATTGAAAACCCTTTTCACAAGACCTTTCCCAATGATCTGATGGAATGCCTTTTCCAACTACTCTTCCAGTAACAGATATAAATTGAAAAAAAATATACTTTATTCCAAGTTCGTCTATTTTTGCTCTTACTTTCTTAACTAATTTATCTCGGCCAGGCTGGTTTACATGTTTTTCTAGATCAGTCATTGATAAAATCCTTTAAATTTTAAGACCAAAATTTAGCTGAAAAAAAAACTTATGTCTAGTTAGAATAATAAAGTCTCAGAAAAAATTGACTTTTTGAAAAAACTAACTCCAAGGAAATGGACTATTTGAGGTTGGGTGTAATTCACCCTTAGCGTACCGGTCAAATCTAAAAGGTTTTAATAATTTGCTTTCTTGTCCTAAAATTTCTTGAGCCACAAGATGACCTACACCAATCATTTTGTATCCATGATTTGAATCTGCGATCATATAAACATTCTCAAAAAATCTATCGAATATTGGAAACGCATCTGGCGTCATACATCCTAGACCCCCTGAAGGGCCTTTTCTGTATAAATGGGACTTTCCTACAAATCTTTTTTGGCAATGTGCTAAAGCAGAAGACCACATATCAGCAAATTCATCTGTTGTTTGATATTCTGGTGACTCTTTTGCATAAGGATCAACTTCCACTTCATCAAAATGTTTTTTTACAATGTAAGGAGAGGTTCCACCTTGAACTCCAAGTCCTTCAATATCGGGTTTGTAATAAATCCCCCACAATTTATCTGTGATTAATTTTTGATCTCTGTCAGAATATAAAGGAGCATCTGTATCAACATGAATTACTGGTGGCAGTTTTCCCTCATTAGTTTTAAAAAGATCTTGATCAACACCTAGTACACCTTCTTGAAGAAACCAGTATTTCCACATTGCAGCTTCATGCATTTTGCCATCTTTACCTTTGATGTCTATAGTTTTTGGTAACTCTAACATATTCCAGAAGTCTCTTACCCATGGACCTGTTCCAATCACAACTTGGTCACACTCTACTGTCCCATGATCTGTAACAACTCCAGTGATAGCATTACTATTACTTCCTCTTTTAAAACCTGTAACTTTAATTCCTTTATGAACATCTACTCCATTAGCATTCGCTTTTTTTTCAAGAGCTTTTACCGAGTCGACATTGTAAGCGTAACCACCTTTTTTTTCGTGAAGAACTGAAGTAATTCCTTTTGCTTGCCAATCATAAAAAATACCTTGCATATACTTCATGCAATCTTTCTCACCTTCTATGAAAGTTGAGTCATATCCGATTGCTTTTTGTTGTGCATAAATTCCCGCAACATCTTTATGCATAATCTCTGGGGAAATTTGCATATATCCAACATTATTATATCTAAATGCTTTCGCATCACTCTCCCACACTGAAACTGAGTGAGCCATTAATTCTCTCATGGCAGGCTGAAAATAGTTATTTCTTATAACACCACAGGCTATTCCACTCGCTCCAGCACCAGTATCTTTTTTTTCTAAAACAACTACATCACCTTTGTTTTTATATGTTTCAGATAATTTCCAAGCTGTGCTTAATCCGTGGATACCTCCACCAACAATGACAACTTTTGCTTTTTTTGGTAATGCCATACAAACACTTTATTTTTTTCAATCACGATTAAAATGATTTCTTATATAAATATTTTTTATATATAAAAAATATAAATTAAGAGATTTAATAGGAAATATTCTTTAATGTAGTTAAATATTGCTCGTATTCATTAATAAAAGATTCTGTTGGAACTATATTCTTAACTCGTTGATCGGTTGAATTTTTTATAAGTTTAAAAAACCCTTTTTCACATGCCTCATTAATTATCAAAGCCGATTTCGGCCTTGAGGTTTTAAATAGTTTTGTTTTAAGTGTTTCTACTGATAACTTTTGTTTTAACTTAAAAGCAGACATCACAAGTAACATCATGTGATAATGTGATGGTGATTTTCTAAAAAAATAATTACTTGATGTATGAGATTGCCTCATTTGATCTTCCCAAAAATCTAACAAGGTTTTACTGTTGAGTATTATAGGTTTATTAGCTGACATTAAGCTCTAACTCTAGATTTCATAGGATCGTAAAATGGAAAAGCAACAACTTTAGCAGCAATTCTTTTTTGATGCCCATCTAACTTGCCCACTTCTATTTCAGTATTAATATTTGAATATTTAACGTCTATTCTACAAAGAGCAATATTTTTTCCAAGCTTAGGTGAAAGCATGCCACTAGTGATAACTCCTATTTGAGCTTTACCATAATGAACACTATCACCGTGTTTAGCTGGTTCATGACCAATTAATTCTAATCCAACAAGTTTTTTTTGTGGGTTTGCTTTTCTCTTAATTAATTCCTCTTTGCCGATAAATTCGTCTTCTTTTGTTTTAAGTGGCACAGTAAAACCAATTCCCGCCTCAAAAGGATCTGTTTGATCATTAAATTCATAACCATAAAAAATTAGACCCGCTTCAATTCGAACCATGTCTAAAGCTTCTAACCCAAGTGGAGTAATGTTGTATTTTTTTCCTGCTTCCCAAACTTTATCCCAAACAACACAAGCATCTTTTGGATGACACCATATTTCATATCCAAGTTCACCTGTATATCCGGTCCTTGATACAATTATAGGAGTCCCAGTGTCAGTTTCTATCCTAGCTATAGAAAATTTAAACCACTGTAATTCGTTCATCGAAGCTTGTTTTGGACCAGTCCAAATAATTTTTTCTAAAATTTTTCTACTATTAGGTCCTTGAATTGCAATATTATGAATTTGATCAGTTGAAGATTTAACCCAAACTTTGTAATTCTTTTTTTTAGCTTGCTCTTTTAGCCATTCGCCGCTGTACTCATCTCCACCAATCCATCTAAAATTATCTTGGCCTAATTTAAATACTGTACCATCATCAAGCATTGTCCCATTTTCATAACACATCGCGCTATAAACAATGTCACCAGTCGAAAGTTTTTTTATATCTCTAGTTAAGGTATATTGCATTAAATTTTCAGCATCAGGTCCCAAAACTTCAAACTTTCTAAGGGGTGATAAATCTGTTATAATTGCATTTTCTCTACATGCTATATATTCTTTGATCGTGCCTGAATTGGTAAAGTTATTTGCAAGCCAAAAACCTCTATACTCAATAAAGTTTCTAGTGAGCTCAGAAGTTTTCTTATGAAAACCTGTTTCCTGGGTTAATTTTGGTTCAGAGTCTGTTTTCATTCTAAATGCTACAGCTTTTGTGTATTTTTTTTCTTTAGGGTAAGTTCTAACAAATATATCTGTTGGGTTCCATCCATTTGCAGGGTCAATATCACAGGGACAAGCAGATGATATACATGTTAGATCTTTCAAGGCTCTAAATAGAATGTAATCGCCTGGTCTCGACCAAGGCTCGTCAAAAGAAGCAACATTATTTTCACTTATAGCAGTATTAAAAAAAAGATTTATAGCGGACCAACTTTTTCTTGAATTAATATCATATTTTTCTAAGCCTTTATTAAAATTATCAGTGCAATTGATATGGCCCATATAACCCATATCCTCATAATATTTAGAGGTGCATGCAAGATTAAAAGTATCGTGGCGACCAACAGTGTCCCTTATAACTTCGATCATTGCTTCGTGGTTACTGTCATAGAACTTTGAAAACAAACCTGGGCCTGGATAAGCACTACCCATAAAGGTTCTTGTAGTTTTATCATCTATAAAACTTTCAATGCCTTCATTTAATTTACGGGTATCAAAAGCTAAAAAATCTGAACACTGTCGTCCAGCTGGATCAATAATTTGAATATACTCTCCAGCTTTAACAGAATAAGTTTCTGCAGTTCGTCTTTTGATAAGTTGCTCAATTATTGGATCGTCTAAGGGATCTGGCAAAATAAACTGTTCTTCATTTTCTTCAAATTTAGCTTTATTTAAAAAAACAGTTAAGTCAGTTGGTGGATTTTGATTGTGCACATTCATCGCATCACCTGGTGCTGCAATCATTACTAAACAATCGTCTTTTGATTTAAGCACAACACGTTCGCCCATTAAACAATCTTGATCAAAAATTATTGAGGATTTTGCTTGATCTAAAATTAAGTTTTTTTTCTTAAATAATTTTGCAATTTTTTCATCTTTGTGAATTGTTTTTTTTGAAAACTCGCCATTTGCATTTTCTTTTAAATTTAAAATAGATAAATCTGATTTTCCTTTAAAATTAAAAACAATTATTTCACAAATTTGTTTTCCCTCATTATTAATAATTTCAATTTGATCATCTGGGGCAACTTGGATAACAGATAAACCTCCGCCCTTAACAAAATATCTTTCAACTCCAGGTGGTAGTGTTCTTAGTCCTGGATTTTTTATATTTTTGCTTGTTTGAGAGTTTTTCAATTTGTTTTAAAATAAATTTAAAATTTATTATAACAAAAAAAAATTGACTTAAGTATATCTTTTAGACATAATTAATATAATTTTTAATTAAACATTAAACAAAGGATATAAATGAAACAAATAATATCATTGTTGTCTGCTTTAGTAATCTCTGCAGTAAGTTTTGTGGGAATTGCTAATTCCGCGGATAGCAAAAAACCTATCATTATCCCAACACACAACTGGTCAAGCCAAGTGGTTTCAGCATACGTTCTTGGTGGGATTTTTGAAAGTATGGGAAATACAGTAAAATACGTTCCAGCTGACACACAAGCAGTGTATGAGTCTATAAGACTTGGCGACGTAACAATATCTCACGAAGTTTGGGAAGGAACTTTTGGACATTCATTCTCTACGGCTCTTGAAAAAGGTGGAATACTGGATTGGGGTGATCACGAAGCAAGAACACTTGAGGACTTAGGATATCCAAATTGGGTTGTTGAAAAAGGATTATGTCCTGGCCTTCCAGATTGGACTGCTCTGAAAAATCCAGATTGTGCAAAAAACTTTGTAACTCCTGATTCAGGTGGAAAAGGGCAGATTTTAGAAGGACCACAAAATTGGCATGGAGATTTAATGCCACAAAGATTTGAAGCATTAGAACTATCAGATCTATGGACAGTTAAATTTGCTGGAACTGCAGAGGCACTTTGGGCAGAATTGGTAGCCGCTGAAAAAGAGGGAAGAGGAACAATCATTTTCAATTGGACACCCAACTTTACTGACGCTGATGGTTTCACATTTATAGAGTGGCCTCCATATACACCTGGTTGCAGACCAGCAGATGGTGGTGACGGAAAATGTGGATCACCAGATGGTTATTTGAAAAAAGCCGTAAATGCGGAGTTTCCAAAAACACATCCAAAAGCAGCTGCAATGTTTAAGCAAGTATCATTTACTACAGCTCAAATTGGTGCGATGGCAAAATTAGTTGATATCGGAAAAATGACGCATCAAGATGCAGCTAAAAAATGGTTAGCTGATAATAAAAATGTTTGGGAGCCTTGGACTAAATAAAGACTCAAATTAAAAAAGTTTAAATCTCTCCCTAACCTAAAATAGTTAGGGGGAGATTTTTTTTTAAAGTTCTTAAAAGTGAGCAAAAAAAAATAGAAATTAATATATGATAAAGTATTTTTTGTATGTATCTCTTAGTTTATTATTTTTTACTTTATCTTTTGCAAAAAATGTTGATGTTCAAGAAAATATTAAACTAAGCTTTACATGCAAATTAGAAAAAAAAATACTTAAAAATTCAGAATATAATTATAAAACTTTTTTAGCTAAAGATTTAAATAATAAAAATTTAGATAAATTTGAAATTGATGCAAAACCACCAGATACGCTTTTAATTAACGGATTGTCATCATTCATATCTAACAAAGAAAAGCTTGATATCAAAATTTTAAATAAAGACATAGTTTTTTTTAAGGCTACTGATAAAATAAAAAATTACTCAGAGTCTGCAATAATAGATAGAAAAACAGGTGAATTAATTCACGAAATTACACAATATTTAAAAAGTGATGAATTTGAAAAGGATATTTATTTTTATCTATGCAGAAAATATGAGAGTCAAATTTAATATTATAATAAAATATTAGTTGAATATAATATAAGATAAAAAAATGAAAAAATATATTATCTTAGTAACTCTTAATTTTTTATTTACCTATCAGACCATAGCTGCTGTCACAGGATGCCAAGAGGGAAATTGTGATAATGGTTTTGGAAAATGGGTATATACAGATAAAACAATTTACGAAGGAGAGTGGGTTGGAACAAAAAAGCATGGACAAGGGACTGAAACTTGGCCAAATGGATATATTTACAAGGGTGAATTTGAAAATAGTTTTTGGAGTGGTCAAGGTGTTTTAATTTTCCCAGATGGTTCAACTTACAATGGCGAATGGGCTAATGGTTTTATGAATGGAAAAGGAACTTTTACTTGGGCTGATGGAAAAGAAAAAACTGGAATTTGGAAAAATGGCCAGTTGCAAGAATAGTTGAAATAATGTTGCAAGACAAATATTCAAGTAAATTAAAGGAATTACCCGAGCCAGCTAGACAGTTAGTGGGTCTTGTTGTTGTAACAATTGTTGTAATTTTATCCTTTGCAATTTTTAATATTTTTTTCGGTCATGATAAAGATCTAACTGCCAAAATGAAAAGAGAAGAAGAAAAAATTGCTGAAAAAAGAAAACTCAGTGATTTGTTATCAAATCTGCCTACGGGTATTTTAGTAACTTATGATGGAACCAATGGTTTTAAATTATCTGACGAGCTTTATGAAAAAGTTTGTAATGCAACAAAACTGATTACTCAACGTACAATAATGGGTGCTAATTTAATCAATTTAAAAGCTTATCAAATATATACTGGAAATGGAAATCAAGTTAAGGAAACATTTGTAAAATGGGATAATGAAAATAAAAAATGCGTTGCTGGATATGTTTTAAAAGGAACCATTGAAGGTAAAGAGGAAACAATTACAGTGAGTGGAGATGCTTTAAGTTTTTTTAGCACAGGAATTGATACGAGAGTTTATTTTATTAAAAATTTTTAAAAATAAAATATAAACACAGCTAATTAAAAACTGTATTTTAACTTTTATTTCGTATAAAATTTTAAATATTATGTCAAAAGTGGTGATTAAATGCGACTCAGTTTATAAAATTTTTGGAGCAAAAGCTCAAAAAATGCTTCAAGAAGCAAATGGTAATGTGGACGCAAAAACATTTCAAGATAAAGGATGTATCGTAGGTGTTAATAACGCCTCTTTCGAGGTTTCAAAAGGAGAAATATTGGTTGTTATGGGCTTATCAGGCTCAGGTAAATCTACGTTATTAAGATGCATTTCTAGATTGACAGAAGCAACTGCAGGGAAAATTTTTATTGAAGGTGTAGATTTGCTCTCATTAAGTAACAAACAACTAATTGATCTTAGAAGAAATAAAATGGGAATGGTTTTTCAAAGTTTTGCTTTGCTTCCACACAAAACAGTTGTAGAAAATATTGCTTTTCCACTTCAAATTAAAGGAATTAAAACACAAGAAACTATCAAAAAGGCTATGGAAATGATTAAACTTGTTGGCCTTGATGGAAGAGAAAACTATTTTCCAAGAGAGCTTTCTGGTGGACAACAACAAAGAGTAGGTATTGCTCGATCTTTAGCTGTAGAACCTGATATTTGGTTTTTAGATGAACCTTTTTCAGCATTAGATCCTTTGATACGAAAAGAAATGCAGGATGAATTTTTAAGACTGCAATTAAAATTACAAAAAACGATCATGTTTATAACACATGATTTTGACGAAGCTTTAAAACTTGCAGATCGTATAATTATAATGAAAGATGGCATTATTGAACAGTTGGATACACCTGCAAATATTGTTTTAAATCCAGAAACTGATTATGTAAGAAGGTTTACTGAGGAGGTTCCCAGAGAAAAAGTCTTAAAAATTGAGGACGTTATGGACGAAATAAGTAATGAAAATTTAAGCGATTTTAAAGTTTCAAAAGATTCTATAATTGGTCATGTGGCTAATAAAATTTTATCTCAAGATAAAAATATTGCTGTAGTTGACGATAGTAATCAAATTGTTGGAACAGTTAATCCTTCAAAAATTATTAGCACTGTTTTTGGAGGAAAAAGAAAAAATATTTAAAATATGGAATTATTAAAAAAATATCCAAATCTATTTCAATGGTTATTTTTATTTATTGTATTTTTTTTCTTATGTTTTGCAATTGATGTTCCAGAAACTTATAAATTTATTAGAGCTCAGGCAGAATTTGTTAAAGATCCAAACCAAGTTAGCTTCACAGTATTAGGCGCAGAAGTTAGATATTATCCCTTTGATAACTTTTGGAGGCTTCCTCCATTACTTGGTTGGCTACCTATTTGGGTAAATGACTCTATAGTTTTTTTATTGGAAGAATGGATGCCAATAGAAGTTTGGAATGAAGACCTTCAGGAATTTAAAAAACAGCCTTTAATACTTATTTTAACAAGAAGTATAAGTGCGTTTATGACATTTGTCATTGAATTGATTAGAGAAATTCCATTGGGCGGTGTTGAAACCATTGTTGCGTTTACAAGTTGGGAATGGTTAGATGCAAACCCATGGGCAAAACTTCCAGGTTTGCCTTGGACAGTAGTTACGGCAGGCACTGCAATATTAGGCTATAAATTAGGCGGCAAAGGTCTCGGAATTTTTGCAGGTGTAACAATGATTTACGTTTCGATTTTTGGTCAGTGGGAACCTTCAATGCAAACTCTTTCTTTTATATTAGTAGCAACACCGCTTTCTTTTATTTTTGGATTAATCTTAGGCATTATGGCCTTCAAGAGTAAAACTGTTGAGAAATTTTTGAATCCAATAATAATGGTAATGCAAACTATGCCTCAATATTCAGTGCTTGTGCCTGCATTGGTTTTGTTCGGAAATGGTGATCACGCTGCAGTTATTATTACAATGATTGTTGCTATTCCACCAATGATACTTTTAACTTTGTTGGGTTTAAGATCGGTACCTTTGGAGGTTATAGAAGCTGGAAAAATGAGCGGATGCAATAATTTTCAACTTATGTTTAAAGTATTAATTCCAACTGCAAGAAGAGACATTTTAATTGGAGTGAACCAGGTTATCATGGTATGTTTTTCAATGGCTGTTATTGCAGCTTACATTGGTGCTAAAGGGCTGGGTTGGAATCTACTGCTTGCTCTAAACCAACTAAATATTGGAGTCGCGTTAGAAGCTGGTTTGTGTATTAGCTTGATTGCAATACTGCTAGACAAAATGTCTTTAGCCTGGGCAAATAAACAAATTGATTATTTTGGTAAATTAACATTTTTTGAACGTTATAAAAATACTTTGTTTTTTGCTGCGTCAGTAATAATTGGAGTAATAATTGCTTATATTGGATCTTTTTATTTAATTAATGGTTTTAATTATTTATTTGAGATTCCGCACAATAAAGGAATCTCAACTGCAGGTTTCTGGAATAAGGGAGTTGATTGGATTTTTGATACTTTCTTTTATAGTTTAAAATTATTTAATACTTGGTTGATAACAGAGGTACTTCAACCAATGAGGGCCTTATTTTTAAGAATGCCAGCTGTTGCTACTTTAGTACTTATTATTGGATCAGGTTATATAATTGGGGGAATTCGTTCGGCGTTAATTGTCGGTGGATTAAGTTTATTTATAGCATTAAGCCCGTGGTGGGATAGAGCTTTAGTTACAACATACATGACAGTTTTTGGAGTTATTGTGTCTTGTGTAATTGGATTAATTGTTGGAACTTTATGCTTTCAAAACAAACATACTATGAGATTTATGTTAAATGTCTGTGATATTTTTCAAACATTCCCTTCATTTGTCTATTTGATACCAGTAATGATGCTTTTTGGAATAACCGATACGTCGGTCCTTATTGCAGTGATAGTTTATGCAACTATCCCCGCAGTAAGGTACACGATAGAGGGATTGAGAAGTGTTCCAACAGTTTTACATGATGTGGCTTCAATGTCTGGTGTAACGAAAATACAAAGATTGTTAAAAATTGAATTTCCTTTAGCTTTTCCTCACATGATGCTTGGTTTAAATCAAACAATTGTATTTGCTTTATTTATGGTAATTATAGGAGCTTTTATTGGAACTGAAGACTTGGGACAATATATTTTAAAAGCATTATCAGATAAAAAGGGTGCAGGTATTGGATTACTACTGGGCGTTTGTGTTGCTTTCATAGGTCTTATATTTGATAATTTAATTAGAACTTGGGTGGATAAAAGAAAAAAACATCTTGGTATAGTTTAACATCTTGAAAAATTTTCAATTCCTTTTAAAGGTAATCCAGTTTAAGAGCGCATAAATTTTTAACCAAAAAAAATAATTTCAATGACTAAAAATGCAATTGTTTGGATTAGAGAAGATTTTAGAATTGAACACAATCCTGCTTTATCATTTGCAAGTCAAAATCATAAAAGAGTTTCTGCATTATATATTTATAATAATAAGAATTTTGATAAAAAAAGAGAGGCACAGAAATGGTGGCTATCAAAATCTCTTGAAGCTTTTGAAATTGATTTAAAAAAATACAATATATCATTAGAAATAATTGAAAGTGATGAAATAGAAATATTATCTAAGATTAAAAAAAATGATGACATAACTGTTTATTGGAGCAAAATTTATGAACCAGATATAATTGCAAAAGGTAAAAAAATTAGAGACATTTTTATAAAAAATCAAATAAATTATAAATATTTTAAAGGTAACATATTAAATGAATTTCAGGATATCACTAAAAATGATGGTACGCCTTTTAAAGTTTTTACCCCATTTTGGAAAAATGCTGAACTAAAATATTTAAATCAAGTACCTTCTAAAGTTTTTCAAATAAAAAAATTAGATAAGTCGTTTTCTTTTTTTAAAAAAACTATTGAAGCAAAAGAAATCTTGCCTAATAAAAATTGGTTTAAAAAATTTGAAAAATATTGGAAACCTTCAGAAATTGAGGCGAAATTAAAATTAGATGAACTAATAAAAGATAAAATTCATAATTATGGAGAAGCAAGAGATATACCAGGGGTTAATGGTACATCCAAATTATCTCCTTATTTGAAATTTGGCCAAATACATGTTGAGAGTATTTGGAACAAATGTGACTCTTTAGCAAAAAAAACCAAAGGATACAGAAAGTACATAAATGAGCTTGGTTGGCGAGAGTTTTCTTATAGTTTAATTAATTATTTCCCTGAAATGTTACAGGGTAATCTAAGAAAAGAATTTGATAATTTCCAATGGGTTAAAAATGATAAATTTTTAAAAAAATGGAAACAAGGAATGACAGGTTATCCAATAGTTGATGCTGGAATGAGAGAACTATATGAAACAGGCTGGATGCACAACAGAGTAAGAATGATTGTCGCTTCTTTTTTAGTAAAACACTTAAGAATTCACTGGATGGAAGGAGAAAAATACTTCAAGAATTGCCTTGTAGATTACAATGAGGCTAGCAATGTTGCACAATGGCAATGGGTAGCTGGTTGCGGAGCTGATGCTGCACCTTATTTTAGAATTTTCAACCCTACGTTACAAGGTATTAAATTTGACCCTGAAGGAACTTATACAAGAAAATGGGTGCCAGAACTTAAAAATATGCCAAATGAATTTCTTCATAAACCTTGGGAATTAGAAAAAAAAATTCAAGAAAAAATTAAAATAATGATTGGAAAAGATTATCCTGAACCCATTGTTGTTCATGAACAAGCAAGAGCGTCTGCTTTAGAGGCTTTTAAGCTTTTAAGGAAAAATTAAAATTATCTTCTTTCAACAGAAAAATTATATTTTATCAATTTGACCTGTTAAATATTGATTTGATCAATTCAGTAACATTTATTTATTATTTGTGAAATCGATACCGTATTCAGACCTTGATCCTTTTCTAAGTCCAAAGGGTCCTGCAATAAATAAAGTTAATGGTTTTGTTCCTTGTTCTAGATCAACTCTGTGCAAATTATTTGCCGATCTAAAACCAATATATCCAGGCGGTCGCCAATATTTTCCTGTTTTTAAAGTTTCCCAATACCCTCCTCTCAAAATAATTGTTATATAAGGAAATGTATGATTATGCACTCCCTCACCATGATCATCTGCTAGCATCTCGTGAATTAAAATATTAAATGGAAACCATTTAGGCCTGTGCCTAAATAAAACATAATATCTGTTCATCCAAGGTTTGGCTTCACTAAATTTCGGATGAGACGGTCCCCTATCAAGTACAACTTTTTTGCGACCCAATTTTTCTAAAATTTTTAAAATCATTTTAGCTATAAACAATTATTGAACCATTTCGTATAATGTATAACTTTTCATTAAATATAAAAGGTTCAGAAATATAATCTCCCGAAACTTTTTCAATATATAAAATATTTCCTTGTTCTAAGCTAACTACTACTACTATGCCATTATTAAGTGTTAAAAATAAGTTTTTTCCGCCAATAGCAAATCCTATAGGTTTAACAGATTTTTTTTTTTTAATATCTTGGTTGACAAGGAGATCATTAATTCTGACAATATTTCCTTTTTCTTTTTCAACGATAAATAAATATCCGTCATCTGATACGGTCAAAACTATTTTATCAATAACAACTGGTGTAAGATTAGAATTTATTTCATTGATCCAATTTATAGCTCCAGTATTTACATCTATTGAATAAAATTCATTTTTATTATTTGAAAAAAAAACTGAATTGCCATCTGATACTAACTTTGATGTTTCTAATTTAAATGCTTCATTAACCATAGAAACACTTTGAGTGGGTACTTGCCAAATTATTAAACCTGTTTCGATATCTACCGAAGTAATTTCACCTATAGAATTACTAAATATAACTTGATTATTAATTATAATTAAAGAATTTTGGGCATTAGATAATGTAAATGAGTCTTGTGTCGGTAAATTCCAGCATTCTGATCCATCAAAAATATCAAAACACCTCAAGGTATTTTTATAATCAACAGCAAAAAATTTTTCTTTGTATATCTTTATTTCAGAATTAAATGGATAAGGGTTAGCTTTAGACCAATTAAGTTCTCCTGTATTAATATTTATTGAATAATATTTCGAAATATTATCAACAATTATCAAATTTTCACGATTATTTGCAAAATATAGTCTAGGATCTAATTTCTTTTCAGATTTTGAGTAATAGTTTTTTTCCCAAACAACTTTTTGATCGCTGTTATATTTTATAATTGAGCCTTTATTATTAAAAAAAATTAAACCATCGTTTAAAAAAACAGGTTTTAAATTTAAGCCATTTGTGTCTTCAATTGTTGAAAATTTATAGTTTGCTGATTTGATTAGTGACCCACTATACGTTTGTGATCCTTGATTATTTTGATTGTTTATAGCTTCACTGGTTGATGCAATATTCGATAAATCTAGTCTTACCTGAGGATTAAGTTCCGAAACTAATTTTTTATTTTCATTAAATAATTTTTTAATATTTTTTTGGTTTTCTAAATTTTTATCCTTATTTTTCCATATTTTTGAATTTTCGTTAAAAGAACAACTATGAAAAATTAATATTACTAGAATTGATAAAATTATCTTATTCACTCAAATCTCTAATCAATCTTATTTGAGCCCGCTGCTTAATATCCTCATTTGCAGTTGATAAATTTATTATTTGATTAAAAAATTCTTTAGATTTTTCTTTTTCATTTTTTGAGTAAAAAAACTCAGCTACTAAATATAATGCGTGTGATTTCCAAATACTTTCTGTATTAATTAATGGACTAAGCGTATTTAATAATTCTCCTTCATCAGCTCGATCAGCAATATAAAGAGATTTTTTGTATATAATTAAATTTTTCATTTCTTTTTCTTGATCGACTTTATTAATTAAAACATCAAAAAAATTAGCGACCTGCTGATGATCCGAGATAAGCTTATTATCAATTATGAAATATAGAGATAATGGTGAATAGGTAGGATCCTTTTTATTAATAACATCTATCAATCTTTTGACAGTAGTCTCGCTATTTGTTTCTGAATACTCTGCAACGATCATATTAAATTCATCAGAAATTTTAACTCTTTGAATATTTTTATATTCTTTGTAACCAAAATATCCCATTAGAAGTAAAACAAAAATTGATATTACTGAAATTAATTTTTTTTTATTTTTAATTAAAAAATTTTTAATTTTTTCGTTTCTTGTATTTGAATTTATAATTGCTAAATCCTCGTCCATATTTAAATCATATTTCTTAAAACATATTGGAGTATTCCGCCATTTTTGTAATACTCTAATTCATTTTTTGTATCAATTCTGCATAAAGTTTTAATTTTCTTGATAAGGCCGGAAGCATATTTAATTTCTAAATGAACCTTATCTGACGGATTAATACCTTTTTCTAATTCAGTAACACTTATTAATTCTGAGCCAATCAATTTTAAATTAGTTCTATTTGTGCCATCGATAAATTGCAGTGGTAAAATTCCCATGCCAATTAAATTAGATCTATGAATTCGTTCAAAACTCTCTGCTATTATTGCCTTAATACCCAATAATTTAGTTCCTTTTGCTGCCCAGTCTCTTGATGATCCTGTGCCATATTCCTTCCCGCCAATGACAACTAAGTCAGTTCCTCTTTTTTTATATTGAACGACTGCATCATAAATTGGCATTACTTTTCCTTCAGGATATAATTTTGTAAAACCGCCCTCTACTCCTGGAACTATTTCATTTTTTATTCTAATATTAGCAAATGTGCCTCTCATCATTACTTCGTGATTACCCCTTCTAGAACCATAAGAATTATAATCTTTTGGTAAGATTTGACGCTCCATAAAATATTCACCTGTTGGACTATCCCTTTGAATAGCTCCTGCGGGAGAAATATGGTCCGTTGTTACCATATCGCCTAAGATTAATAACGGTCTAGCGTCTTTAATCTTTTTAAATCCCTCTGGCTGATCAGATAGGGAGTCAAAAAAAGGTGGTTTTTTTACATAGGTGGAATTCTCATCCCAATTATAGATACTGCTATTTATGGTTTTTATATCTTGCCACTGTTTAGGGCCTTCAGATATGTTTGAGTATCTTTTAATAAACATATCCGGGTTTAAGGATTTTTTTAATATTTCATCAATTTCTTGATTGGATGGCCAAATATCTTTCAAATAAATATTTTTGCCCTCTTTGTTTTTGCCAAAAGAATCTTTATACAAATCAAATTCCATGTGCCCAGCAAGAGCATAAGCAACTACTAAGGGGGGTGAAGCTAGATAATTCGCTTTGATGTGAGGTGAAATTCTTCCCTCAAAATTTCTATTGCCCGATAAAACTGATACTGCATAAATGTTTTCTTTTTGAATTGAGTCAACAATGTTTTCCGAAAGAGGACCTGAATTCCCAATACAGGTTGTACAACCATACCCAACTAAATTAAATCCAAGTTTATCAAGATAAATATTTAACCCAGCTTTAGCTAAATAGTCCGTAACTACTTGTGAACCAGGAGCTAAAGAAGTTTTAACCCAGGGTTTAACCTTTAAACCAAATTCAACTGCCTTTTTTGCTAGTAATCCTGCCCCGATTAATACATTTGGATTAGAAGTATTAGTACAAGATGTAATCGCTGCTATTAAAATTGATCCATCTTTAATTTGATAATCTGCATTTGATACATTAGAAATGGAATAAGTTTTTTTGTGAGTTGTTTGTTCAAAAACTTTTTTAAAACTATTTGCTGCATCGACAAGCAAAACTTTGTCTTGAGGTCTTTTAGGACCTGAAATAGTTGGCATAACAGTTGACATATCTAGAGATAAAGTATCAGTAAATTCAATTTCATTACTAACCCATAAGCCTTGCTCTTTGGTGTATTTTTCAACAATATCTATTATTTCCTGGTCTCTTCCTGAAAATTTAAGATATTTTAAAGTTTCATCATCAACTGGGAAAAAACCACATGTTGCGCCATACTCTGGTGCCATGTTTGCAATAGTTGCTCGATCAGCAAGTGATAAGTTTTTTAAACCATCTCCATAAAACTCAACGAATTTTCCTACAACGCCCTTATCTCTTAGCATTTTAACTACAGTTAAAACTAGATCTGTTGCGGTAGTCCCCTCAGGCATTTTATTTTTTACTTCAAAACCAACAACCTCAGGTATCAACATCGATATCGGTTGACCAAGCATTCCTGCCTCGGCTTCGATACCTCCTACTCCCCACCCTAATACAGATAAACCATTCACCATGGTCGTATGACTGTCGGTTCCAACTAGCGTGTCTGGAAAAAGATAATTTTCTCCATTAAATTCGTCAAACCAAACTACTTTAGATAAATATTCTAAATTTACCTGATGACAAATTCCTGTGCCAGGTGGTACAATTCTGAAATTATTAAAAGCTTGCTGTCCCCATTTTAAAAAAGAGTATCTTTCACCATTTCTTTTAAACTCTATATCAACATTTTTTTCAAAAGAGTCTGATTTAGCATACTGGTCGACTTGCACTGAGTGATCAATAACCAGATCAACTGCTGAAAGCGGGTTTATAGTATCAGGATCTTTATTTTTTTCTTTCACTGCTTCTCGCATGGCAGCAAGATCTGCAACTGCAGGAATACCCGTATAATCCTGAAGCAAAACTCTTGCTGGTCGATATGCTATTTCTGTTATTGATGTTTTTGTTGTTAACCAATCTTTTATTCCTTGAATTTGACTTTTTGTAACCGATAGGTCATCTTCAAATCTTAAAAGATTTTCAAGAAGAACTTTTAAAGATTTCGGTAATTTTGATATACCTTCTAATCCGTTTTTTTCTGCCTGAACGAGAGAATAATACTTATAATTTTTGCCACTTATTTTAATTGTTTTTAAAGAATTATATGAATTTTTATTTCCTGGTTTCATTTTTTTATTATTTTAGACTTTTTAATCTATTTTATTGACTGTGGTAAATTGACATATCATAATTTTATATTTAAGCCACTGGTAATCCATTTTCTGACTTTTGAGATGGATGAACTAATATAACTTTTCCTTCTTTGTCTATTGACCCTAGAATTAAAACTTGAGAAATTACTCCAGCGATATTTTTTTCCTCAAAATTACAAATCCCAATAACTTGCCTACCTTTAAGATTTTCTTCATTGTAATAATGTGTAATTTGAGCAGAAGATTGTTTAATACCAATTTCTTGACCAAAATCTACTTGAATTACTAGGGAAGGTTTCCTGGCTTTTTCATTTTTTTTTACAGAAACAACTGTTCCAACACGAATGTCAACTTTTTCAAAAATATCATAACTAATTTTTTCTTTCATAAGAGAATATATAATGAATATTGATTAATTAAAATTTTTTTAGTAAGTTAAATATACTTTGTTCGAAAATTCTATAATAATTTTTCAAATAATAATCATTGATATAATTATGGCAGCAGATAACGCAATTATTATTGGAATGGTTGCCGCCAACTTTGCACCAAGACATAGAAATCAAATAATACTTTGGGGATTATTTGGGGCATTAGTTTTTAGGATTATATTTGCATTTTTTGCGTCATATTTGTTTGGTTTTGCCTATGTCAAAATATTAGGAGGATTATTATTGATTTGGATAGTAAATGATTTGAGAAGAGATTTATTTGATAACAAAAAAATTAAATCTCCAACTAGTGTTTCTAAAGAGCCATCCTATGTTAAAAGTGTTTATAAAGTCTTATTTGCAGATATTACTTTAAGTTTTGATAATGTTATTGCAATTGTTGGTGCTGCAAAAAATAACTTAAATTTACTTATTTTAGGTCTTTTTTTATCGGTAATTCTAGTTGGGACATTAGCAAGATTTTTTGCTGAACAAATTCAAAAACATAAATTTGTAGGCTATATTGGATTGATTGCAATCTTAATCGTTGCACTTCAACTTGTAATTGGTGGTTTAAGCGATTTGAATATTATTTCAATTAACGAAAACTTTAAAAAATTTTTTTAATAAAGATATTTTTTACTTGGGAATTTTTTACTGATCACATCTAATCTATATTTTTTAGCTGCTAATCTGATACTTTTTTTCATATTAAAGTAATTTTTTACAAATTTTATTTTTGATTTTGTTAAACCTAAAATATCATCTGTTACTAAAATCTGACCGTCACAATAATTTGATGCACCAATACCAATTGTAGGTATTTTAATTTTATTAGTTATTAATTTCGAGAGATTTTTTTCTACCCCTTCTATAACAACTGAAAATACACCTGCTTCTTCAAGAGCTATTGCATCTGATAAAATTTGTTTTTGTTCTTTTAAATTTTTACCTTTAAATCTAAATTTTCCTTGAACAGACTGTGGCAAAATTCCCACATGTCCCATTACTGGAATTTTATTTTTCGTTAAATGTTTAACTATTTCAATGATCTTTAAGCCGCCCTCTAACTTGACCGCATCACATTTGGTTTCTTTTATTATTTTTTTTGAACATTTTAGTGCCTCTATCTTATTACGATAGGTGTTATAGGGTAAATCAACTACCATTAAGCTTTTGGTAACGCCTTGCCTGACACTTTTTGCATGTTCAATCATCATGTTGAGTGTAACATTTCGTGTTGTACGATAATTATACAAAACTGAACCTAAAGAATCGCCGACTAAAATTAAATCTGTATATTTATCAATTTCCTCTGCAATATTTTTTGAGTAAGCTGTAAGACAAACAATCTTAGATTTATTTTTTTTTTTTTGGATTTTTTTGATTTTGTTCACTGAAATTATTCAACCAAAGATTACCAAGTACCTGTATTTGCCATCGATTTCCATGGTTCTATTGGTTCTAAATAATTCTCTTGGAGAAGTTCTATTGAAATTTTATCCGGAGATCTAACAAATGCCATATGCCCATCTCTTGGAGGTCTATTTATTGTATAACCCATGCGCATGAGCCTGTGACAAGTTTCGTATATGTTGTCTACTCGATAAGCAAGATGACCAAAGTTTCTTGAGCCCTCTCCAAGATTATCACCATCCCAATTATAAGTTAATTCAATTTCAGCTTTGTTGTCTTTAGGTGCAGCAAGAAATATAAGTGTAAATCTACCTTTATCATTCTCAATTCTTCTTGTTTCTATTAAACCAAGTCCTTCGCAAAAAAATCTTAAAGACTCATCGATGTTTTTAATTCTAATCATTGTGTGTAAATATTTCATATTTTATTATTATATTTACAATCTACTCTAATTCAATGGTACTTGGTGGTTTTGAAGTAATATCATAAACTACTCTATTTATTCCTCTAATGCTATTAACTATTTTATTGGAAATCTCCTGCATAAATGATTTACTAAAATCATAAAAATCAGCAGTCATACCATCCTCGGAAGTGATTGCTCTAAGTAGACACAGATATTCGTAAGTTCTATTATCACCCATTACACCTACAGTTTTAACTGGAAGTAAAGCTGCGTAGGCTTGCCAAATTTTATCATACAAACCATGATCTCTTAGCGACTCAATAAAATAGTAATCAGCTTCCTTTAAAATCTTTACTTTTTCTTTAGTGATTGGTCCTGGTATCCTTATTGCTAGTCCAGGTCCCGGAAATGGATGTCTTGAAATAATTTCCCTACTTAATTTTAACTCTAAACCAAGATTTCTAACTTCATCTTTAAATAAAAATTTTAAAGGCTCAATTAAACTGAGCTTCATTTTTTTTGGCAAACCACCTACGTTGTGGTGTGATTTGATTTTTGAGGTTTGACTTCCTGTAACGGATTTGCTTTCAATTAAATCAGGGTAAAGAGTCCCTTGAGCTAAAAATTTAACATTTTTAATTTTTTTTGCATAGTTTTCAAAAATTTTTATGAAAAGATTACCGATTATTTTTCTTTTTTTTTCTGGATCAGTAATATTTTTAAGTTTATTAATAAATTCTTTTTCAGCATTTACATAAATTAAATTTATTTTAAGTTTTTTTTTAAATGTTTTAATTACCTGAACCTCTTCATTTTTTCTTAATAGTCCTGTGTTGACAAAAATACAGTACAAGTTTTTTCCAACTGCTTTATATAACAGTTGAGCTACTACACTACTGTCAACACCACCTGATAATGCGCAAATTACTTTATTTGAGCCGACTCGATCCTGAATTTCCTGGATAAGCTTTAATTTTTGATCTTTAACAAACCAGTTTTTTTTCATTTTACATATCAAAAAAATAAAATTGTTAATAATTTTTTTTCCATTTTTTGTGTGGGTTACTTCTGGATGAAATTGAACCCCAAACAGATTTTGTCTTTTATGTTGAATAATTGCAAACTTAGAATTTTGACTAGAAGCAATAACTTTGAAATTTTTTGGCAGTTTAGTAACTTGATCAGCGTGACTCATCCATACTTCAGTTAAATTTTTTTTATTAAAAAAATTTTTGGTTAGGATGCTTTTATTTTTTTGAAAAATATTTACCAAGCCAAATTCACGATGTTTGGATTGTTTTACTTTACCACCATTTAATTTAGATAATATCTGGTGCCCAAAACAAATACCAAGAATTGGTATATTGTATTTAAAAATTTTTTTATCAAAAGAATACTTGTTAACCTCATAAACATTTAGTGGCCCACCTGATAAAATAATACCTTTAATTTTTTCATTAAAATCAAAATTTTTTAATTTAAAGTGGGTTATTATTTCGCAATAAATCCCAAATTCTCTTGTTCTTCTTGCTATTAATTGAGTGAACTGGGAGCCAAAGTCTATGATTAAAATTTTTTCTAGATTTGGATCAAAACTCATGGTTTTGGTTGTATATTTTTTAGTGAGTCCTGAACTGTTTTATTTTCATTGCATAAATTTTTACAAACTTGAACAAAGATTTGAGAAAGTTCATTAACTTTTTCATAATTAGATTTTTCTAAAGATATTTTAATGAGCATTAAAAGTGCTTCCTCATTATCAGGTTCAATTAATAAGGTTGTGTTAAGATTTTTTTCTTCTTTAATTTGATTTTCCTCATGATTGTAAATCTTAGCTAAATATAGATAAGAATTTGCATCTTTTGGATTAAATACTATATTTCTCTCGAACATAAATTTTGCGTCCTCATATTTTTTATTTTCATACATTTTGACTGCTTCATTAAAAAAATTTTCTTGAGATAAGGCTGGATTTAAAAAAGAAAAAAATAAAATAATCAAAAAAAATAACTTAAGTTTTTTATTCATTAATATTTGTCCTCACCTTTAATTACATCAACATTATGAACCATACTCTCATAAAATCCTGCTTTAGTAATTTTAACGAAATTAGCTTTATTTCTCAAATTATAAACATCCTTAGAACCAAGATATCCCATTGAGGATTTAAGACCACCAACTAATTTATAAATAATGCTTCCAACATCTCCTTTATATTTAGCAAATCCCTCAACTCCTTCAGGAACATATTTTGAAAAATCTTTTTGAGACGACTGAAAGTATCTATCGGCAGAGCCCTTATTCATCGCACCTATCGAGCCCATTCCTCTAAAATTTTTATAAAGTTTTCCATTCATTTTGATTAATTTTCCGGGTGCTTCATCTGTACCAGCAAATAATGATCCAATCATAACTGCATCAGCGCCCGCTGCAAAAGCTTTTGTAAGATCTCCTGAATATTTAATACCGCCATCAGATATTATTTTAATATTTTTATTCTTTAATCCTTTTCTTACAGATAAAATAGCACTTAATTGAGGAACTCCGATGCCAGCTACAAGTCTCGTCGTGCATATTGATCCTGGTCCTATTCCAACTTTCACAATATCTACGCCTAAATTAACTAAAAATTTTGCTGCTTCTGCAGTTGCAATATTACCAGCACATAAAGCAATTTTTTTAATATTTATTTTTTTTATAAATTTTATTATTTCAGCAACTTTCTTACTATGTCCGTGTGCTGTATCTACCACTATCATATCAACACCCTCTTTTATTATTGCTTCTGATCTTTTAAATTCGTTTGGTCCTGCTCCAACAGCGGCGCCAACTAATAATTTGTGTTTTTTTACTTTTTTAATTTCATTAATTTGCTTTTTAATGTCTAAATTTCTATGAATTATTCCCATACCACCAACTTTAGCTATGCCTATGGCCATTTTACTTTCAGTTATGGTATCCATCGCAGAAGACAAAACCGGAATTTTAAGTTTTAATGAATTTGTTAAAGATATCTCAGTATTAACTTCTGAGGGTAAAATTTCAGAATATCTTGGTACAAGTGTTACATCATCAAAGGTAAGGGCTTCTTTAATACGAGTCATAATAATTTATATACAATTTAATTAAATTTTAAATAATTTATCTTAACTTTTTACAAATTATAAAACTTTCTTTTGACTCTTTTCGGCTAGATTTTGGTTTAAAAACCTTAACTTCCTTAAAAATTTTTTTTCCTAATAAAATAATTTCATTCACAGAACCTCCCATAAAAATTTTAGAAATAAAAAAACCATTTTGGGACAAATTATTGCCAGAAAAAACCATTGCTTTTATACACAATTCACCAGTTTGGATAGAGTCTATATTTTTAATTCCCGTTGTATTTACTGCCATATCTGAAATAATTACGTCTGATTTTTTTACCAAAATATCACTAATCTTTTTTTGCACTTGTAAATCTGTAAAATCACCTTGAATTTGAATGGTATTATTAATTGGATCCATTGCTTTTAGATCTATTGAAATTATTTTTCCACTTTTAATAATCTTTGATAAATATTGTGACCAGCTTCCAGGAGCAGCACCTAGGTCAATTACAACCATGCCATTTTTAAAAATTTTAAATTTTTGATCAATTTCTATTAATTTATAGACTGATCTTGCTCTATATCCGTCAATTTTTGATTTTCTTACATAAATATCTCTACGTTGTTTATTTATCCAGGCTTTAGAAATTTTATTTTTTTTCAATTAATTATTAAATCTCAGGCTTTTCATTAATTTTTTCCCTTGAAGTGTGACTATCTCAACTTTAATATCTTTATTTAGTCTCATATCTTGATTATCTTTCCATATGCCAGCTGCAAGATGCAAAATACCTATTTTATAATTAGGCAAATAGGGTTCAACAAAAATATTATTCTCTTCATCAAATTTTGGCAATAAATTACTAGTAAGCCAATTACAATTTAATGGTAAAAATTCAGTCTCAACGTTATCAACATAAACTGACATGTTCATGGCTAATTGCTCTGAGCCAAAAATATCACCAGACTTTAATGTTTGTTTTAAATTTTCTTGCCAAGATTTCCAAATTATTGATTCTTTTTCTAAAGAGAAAACACCTATATTTATATGTGGTGCAAAAGCTAATTTTCTTGCTTTTTGTAAATTTATTTTGGATTTTATAGCATGTTTAAAGTTTTGTGATTTAATAACAGCAAGTTTTCTAAAAATCCAAGTGACTTTTGAAGTTATTTTGTAACCTGGACTTATTGTTTGGGTAATACCTAGTTTACCTTGATTACAAGCTTTAAAATATAATTCAATACACTCCCAATTATTTACCCACGCATCGCTATCGATCCATAAATATTTTTCATAATTTGGGAAGTATTTTGGCAAAAAAGCTCTAGATATTTGGCTCTTCAACCAATCTCTTCCTTTAATTTTATATTCTGAAACTTGAATATCCCATTCGGCTAATTTTATTTCATCAATTTTAGGAGCTAATTTTCTTTTTTGTTCATCAGTTAATCCTGCATCTAAAATGCAAATTGCAATATTCTCACTTTCTTTAAATCTCTTAATCGAATGGATTAATTCATCTAATAAAGGAAAGTAATTTGAGTCTGCGAGAGAAACAATGACGTTTTTTTTCATTATAACTCATCTTCAAGACTGTCATCTTCATCTTGAATATTTTGATTTTCATTTATTTTTTTAATATTTTGAAAATGAATATAACTGATCGGAAGTAGGCACAAATATATTAAAGCACTAACTGATACAACGTTAAACGGATATATTAACAATAATCCAAAAAATAAAATTATACTAAATAATAAAAAAATAGTTGTTTTTCTTTGAATAACAATTTTTTTAAAAGAATAAGTCGGAAATTTGCTTATTAAAAGTAATGATGTTAAGACGAAAAATATAGGTACAATCATATCATAATTTAAATTAATGTAGTTGAAGTTGCTTATACTTATGATTAATGGTGTTAAAACTAATATACTACCTGCGGGAGATGGAACACCTTCAAAAAAATTATCTTTCCAAGCAGGTTCTTGATTAGAGTTAATATTAAATCTAGCTAATCTTAATGCTACACAAATTACATAAACCAAACATAATAACCAACCAAATTTTCCAAAAGTATATAATTTCCAAAAATACATAATAAATGCTGGAGCGACTCCGAAGCTAATCATATCGGTTAAAGAGTCTAATTCTTTTCCAACTTTTGAGGTTGCTTTAATTAATCTTGCAATTCTACCATCTAAGCCATCGATAATTGCTGCAAAAATTATCGCAATAATTGCAAATTCAAATTTTCCATCTAATGCAAATTTTATCGATGTCAATCCAATGCATACACCCACTAAAGTCAACATATTAGGTAAAATCACTCTAGCATTTTTCTTATCTGAAACTATTTTAAGATTATTTTTAAACTGTTGCATATTTATTTTTTTGCTAACAATGTTTCACCTGAAATTGCTTTTTGACCAACTTTTATCAAAGTATCATAATTTTCGTAGTAAACATCGGCTCTACTTCCAAATCTTATCATACCAATCCTGTCTCCTTGATTTAACTGTTGATCTTTCATGGTTTCGCATACAATTCTTCTGGCTATCAATCCAGCTATTTGAACTAGAATAATTTGATTTCCATCCAAATCTTTAATTTTATAATAATTTCTCTCGTTATCTTCGCTGGCTTTGTCAAAAGAAGCATTTAAAAATTTTCCAGGTTTGTATAAAATTTCCTCAACTTTTCCCGAGCATGGGGTTCGATTAACATGACAATCAAATATATTCATAAAAATACTTATTTTTTTAAATCTTTTATTTTCTAAACCAAGTTCTTTTGGACCATCTGTTTCCTCAACTTTTATAACCTCACCGTCTGCAGGACTAACTAAATAATTGTCATCACCAATAATAACTCTCTCAGGATCTCTAAAAAAATAATAAATCCAAATTGTTATTATTGTTCCAATAAAACCCAAAAATCCATTAATTGTAAAAAAAATAATTGTTAAAAAAATTGAAATGATTAAAAACTTATATCCTTCGATATGAGTTTTTGGAAAAATTTTATTAAACATATTCTATTAATTGATGATTTTTCATTAATATGTATATAAAATAGAAAAATTCAATTACTAAGGTATATTTTACAATAATGAGCAAAATTAGCGTTAAAAACCAAATTGTTGAGCTTGATGGCGATGAGATGACGAGAATTATATGGTCATTTATTAAACAAAAATTAATTCTTCCTTATATTGATATTGGAATTAACTACTATGATTTGGGAATGAAAAGTAGAGATAATACTAATGATCAAATTACAATAGACTCTGCTAATGCAATAAAAAAAATTGGTGTTGGAATTAAATGTGCAACGATTACAGCTGATGAAACTCGAGTTAAAGAATTTAATTTAAAAAAAATGTGGAGATCACCTAATGGTACTATAAGAAATATTATTGGTGGTACGGTTTTTAGAGAACCTATTATTTGTAAAAATATTCCTAAACTTGTTCCGTCATGGACTGATCCTGTTGTTATTGGAAGGCATGCATTTGGTGATCAATATAGAGCAACAGATTTTAAAGTACCTGGCAAAGGAAAATTAGAAATTAAATGGACCTCTGAGGATGGTAAAAATGAAATAAAACATGATGTATTTAATTTTACTGGACCTGGTGTAGCGTTATCCATGTATAACCTTGATAAATCTATTGAGGATTTTGCAAGGTCTTGTTTCAGTTACGGGCTGATAAAAAAATGGCCAGTATATTTGTCGACTAAAAATACAATTTTAAAACAATACGATGGAAGATTTAAAGATATTTTTCAAGATGTATTTGAAAAAGAATTCAAAGAAAAATTTAATCAAAATAATATAACCTACGAACATAGATTAATTGATGATATGGTAGCTTGTGCAATGAAATGGAGTGGAAAATACATTTGGGCTTGTAAAAATTACGACGGTGATGTGCAATCTGATACAATGGCTCAAGGCTATGGCTCTTTAGGTTTAATGACTAGCACTTTGTTAACCCCGGATGGAAAAATCATGGAAGCAGAGGCAGCGCATGGAACAGTTACTAGGCATTATAGAATGTATCTTCAAGGCAAAGAAACCTCGACAAATCCTATTGCCTCCATATTTGCCTGGACAAGAGGCTTGGAACATAGAGGTAAGCTTGACGGAAATAGTGACCTCATAACTTTTTCCAATACACTGGAAAAAATTTGTATTGAATGCGTTGAAAATGGATTGATGACAAAAGATCTTGCAATATTAATTGGACCCTCAAGTAAATACTTAAACACTGCTCAGTTTCTTGATGAAATTGACGGAAATCTAAAAAAGAGACTAAATAAAAGATTTTAATTTTTTAAAAGCCTCTTCAATTTTAGTTTGATCCTGACCACCAGCTTGGGCAAAATCTTTTCTACCTCCGCCCCCTTTACCACCTATGATCTCAGAACCAACTTTGACAAATTTAACAGCATCATATAATTCAGTTAATTTATCTGTAATCCCAACAGCAATTCCTACTTTGCCATCTTGAATTGCAAAAACTATAATCACACCTTCAACTAACTCTTTTTTTCCTTTATCTACAAGATTTCTTAATTCTTTAAATGGTAGATCTACAACTTTTTGAAATCTCAGCTTTACTCCATTAATCAATTCATCTTTTATAATATTTTTAGATTTATCATTTATAACCTGATTGATTGATAAAATTTCTAATTGCTTAGATAAATTTTTAATCAATGTTTTTTGATCCTCTTGTTCCAAATTAGGTTTTCCACCTAACTTTATAATCTCTGAAGATAATTTTCTAATTAACTCATCATTTTTATCATTGGATATGTCTAATAATTTTTCTTTATTTTTGAGATACTCATCTAACTGTTTATCTCGCAAGGCCTCTATTCTTCTAACACCGGCAGCAACCGAAGATTGACTAATTATTTTAAATTTTCCTATGTCGCCAGTATTTTTAACATGTGTTCCACCACAAAGCTCGGTTGAAAAATAACTACCATTGTCCTCTCCCATAGATAATACTCTAACTTCTTCTCCGTACTTCTCTCCAAACAAAGCCAAAGCCCCATTTTTAACAGCTTCGGTCGGTGTCATAATTCTTGTTTTTACTTCTGTTTTTTTTTTAACTACTGAATTAACAAAATTTTCAATAGCATTTATTTCATTCTCAGAGATTGGTTTCATGTGACTAAAATCAAATCTTAATTTGTTAGGCTCTACAGAGGACCCCTTTTGAATTACATGTGAACCCAATACTCTTCTTAAGGACTCATGTAGTAAATGAGTGGCAGAGTGATATGCTCTAGTATTATTTCTTCTTTCGATATTTATTTTCATCTCAACGTTTTGCTTTAATTTTATTGATCCTTTAGTTACTTTTCCTAAGTGAACAAATAAATCTCCTAGTTTTTTTTTAACATCACTGACCTCAAATATAAAATTATTATTGGTAATTACTCCTGTATCACCAACCTGTCCTCCTGACTCTCCATAAAATGGAGTTTGGTTTGTAATAATCATGCCCTCTTCATCTTGATTTAAAATATCAACTTCTTTATTATTTTTTAATAATGATAGTACTAAACCTTCGGCTTGATTTGTTTCGTATCCTAAAAATTCAGTTGGACCCAACTGATCTCTAATTGAAAACCAAATATCCTCAACTGCAGAGTCCCCAGAACCTTTCCAATTTTTTTTGGCAAGTTCTCTACTATTCTTCATTAATGATTGAAATTTTATTGTATCTATTTTTAATGATTTATTTTTTAAAATATCCTCAGTTAAATCTAAAGGAAATCCATAAGTGTCATATAGTTTGAAAGCAACATCTCCTGGCAAAACTTTATCAATCTTATTTATTTCTTCATTCAAAATTTTAATACCTCGATCAAGTAAAACTAAAAATTTTTCTTCTTCCATTTTTAATGTTTCTTTTATTAGCGCCTCTGCTCTATTAAGTTCTGGATAACTTTGGGACATCTCTGACTGTAATGTTTTAAAGACATTATAAAAAACAGGTTTCCTAGCACCCAATAAATGGGAGTGCCTCATCCCTCTTCTCATAATTCTTCTAAGTACATAGCCTCTACCTTCGTTAGATGGTAAAACGCCCTCAGCAATTAAAAAAGAGCATGCTCTTAAATGATCAGCAATTACTCTAAAACTAGATAAGTTTGTCTGATCGGGTTTTTTTTTAATTATTTCTGAAATCGATTGAATTAATTTTTTAAAGTGATCTATTTCATAATTATCATGAGTTCCCTGAAGTAAAGCTGAAATTCTCTCTAATCCCATGCCGGTATCTACTGAAGGTTTGGGAAGGTTTATCCTTTTTTCTTTAGAAACTTGCTCGTACTGCATAAATACCAAATTCCAAATTTCAATAAATCGATTTCCATCTCCATCTTTAGACCCTGGTAAGCCACCTTTAAGATGTTCACCATGATCATAAAAAATTTCTGAACAAGGACCACAAGGTCCAGTTTCTCCCATTGACCAAAAATTGTCTGTTGATGAAATTCTTATAATTTTATCATCACTAAAACTTGTAATTTTCTTCCAACAGTTGAATGCCTCATCATCTTGATCAAACACTGTTATATACAGTCGAGTTTTATCAATACCAAAATCTTTCGTAATTAAATCCCAAGCATAATTAATAGCTTCTTCTTTAAAGTAATCTCCGAATGAAAAATTTCCGAGCATTTCAAAAAAAGTATGATGTCTCGGAGTGTAACCTACATTTTCAAGGTCATTATGCTTTCCTCCTGCTCTAACACATTTTTGCGAGGTTGTTGCTCTTTCATAACTTCTTTTTTCTAGCCCGGTAAATACGTTTTTAAATTGTACCATTCCTGAATTAGCAAACATTAAAGTTGGATCGTTGTTTGGAACTAAATTACTAGATTGTATAATTTTATGATCCTTTTTTTCAAAATAACTTAGAAATTTATTTCGTATTTCATTTAAGGTTTTGTCAGCCATTATTTTAAAATACAGCTTTTTTATTTTATGTCTAGATAACAGTAGGAGAAAAAGGCGCTTTAATTAAGCGCCTTTTAGAATTTAAAGATGACTTGTTAATTAATTTTTTTTAAAAAGAACTATCCCTCTATTTATTCTGCTTTTAAATCCTCTTTTTGATTTTTAATAATTTTTTCTGGATCGATTGAGTTTGCTTCAATTTTTTTTGCAACCTCTCCTACTTTTTGTCTAATTGCTTTTTCAATTTCATCAGCAATCTTATGGTTTTGTTCTAAGAAAATTTTGGTGTTTTCTTTTCCTTGGCCAATTTTTTCACCTTTATAAGCATACCAAGCACCAGACTTTTCAATAATTTCATTTTTAGCTCCAAGGTCAACTAACTCACCTGTTTTGCTAATACCTTTCCCGTACATTAAATCAAATTCAACAACTTTAAATGGCGGTGCTACTTTGTTTTTAACTATTTTAACTCTGGTGGTATTTCCAACAATTTCTTCCCCATTTTTAATTGCACCAATTCTTCTTATATCCATTCTAACTGATGAATAAAATTTTAATGCATTTCCACCCGATGTAGTTTCGGGACTACCAAACATTATTCCAATTTTCATTCTGATTTGATTAATAAAAATCATCATAGTATTGGTGTTTGATATTGAACTTGTTAATTTTCTTAAAGCCTGACTCATTAGTCTAGATTGTAATCCAACATGATGATCTCCCATCTCACCTTCTATTTCTGCTCTCGGTGTTAATGCTGCAACTGAATCAATAACTATTACTGAAATTGAACCTGATTTTACTAAAGTATCAGCTATTTCTAAAGCTTGTTCACCTGTATCTGGCTGAGAGATTAATAGCTCATCAGTGTTTACACCCAAATTTTTTGCATAAACTGGATCTAAAGCATGCTCAGCATCTACAAACGCACAAACTCCACCTAGTTTTTGAGACTCAGCAATCACTTGCAATGCGAGAGTTGTTTTTCCTGACGACTCAGGGCCATAAATTTCAATAATTCTTCCTTTTGGCAATCCACCTATACCTAAAGCTAAATCAAGACTTAAAGATCCGGTAGATATGGACTCTATATCCATCGCTCTTTTTTGGCCAAGCTTCATAACTGAACCTTTTCCAAAATTTTCTGTGATTTGACTAATTGCTGCGTCTAATGCTTTTTGTTTTTCTTTAATATCTATTTCTTGGTCTTTAGTGGATTTCACTACTTTTAAGCTACTTTTTGTCATTTTTGGCCTTTATTTTAATTTTTTTTAAGTCTCGAATCATAAATTCAATGTACACATTTTGTTCTCATTGGCAAGATTAATTTTGTTTAAGCTAAAACCTATGAATTATCTAATTTTTAAATAATCACCGTTAAGCAGACCTATTGATTTTAAGACATTAAATTGTGAAAGAATATAATTTCTCTCCGAATTTGCTAAAGAAATTTTCGCATTAAGCAATAGGGAATTAGACTGAATTACCTCTAAATTAGTTCTACCAGAGTCACTATTGTATTCTGCTACTATTCCCTCGGTTGCAATCTCTGCTGCTTTAACTTGAGATTTGAAAGAATTCAATAAACTAATGTTAGTTTGAAAATTTGACCAGGCTCCTAAAACATTCATTTGATTTTGTTTAACTGCTGAGTC
>VGCG01000001.1 GCA_016870175.1 Alphaproteobacteria bacterium | reverse complement strand
GTGCTTTTAGTTTTTCGTGACTGAATTATAATATTTCCTTTATACAATTTTAATTTTACAGACCCATTTACTTTTTTTTTATTTTGGTCAACAATTTTTTGAATTTTAAATCTTTCTTTTGAATACCAAAAACCATTATAAATAAGCTCAGCATATCTTGGCATTATTTCATCTTTTTTATGCATGGTTTGTTTATCAAGAGTAACTGACTCAATTGCTCTATGAGCATTAATTAATAAGCTTCCTCCTGGGGTCTCATAAACACCTCTTGATTTTATGCCAATAAACCTATTTTCAACTACATCTACTCTACCAATACCGTTGCGACCAGCTATGTGGTTGAGTTTTTCTAAAAGTTTAGATGGGGACAACTTTTTTCCATTTATTCCAATAGGATCCCCATTTTTAAAATTTATAGTGACAAAACTTGATTTATTTGGCGCTTTTTCTGGTGAAATTGTTTTTTGAAATATAAATTCAGGAGCAGAATTTTTTGGATTTTCTAAAACTTTACCCTCAGTTGAAGTATGAAATATGTTATCATCAACGGAAAAAGGCGGAGCACCTTTTTTATCCTTAGGTATCCTAATATTGTGTTTTTTTGCATAGTTTATGAGATCGGTTCTTGATTTGAGTTTCCAAATTCTCCAAGGAGCAATAACTTTAATTTTTGGATTAAAATAATGGTAACCTAATTCAAATCTCACTTGATCATTACCTTTACCGGTTGCACCATGTGAAACTGCATAAGCATTAAATTTTTTAGCAACCTTAATTTGATCTTTAGCAATTAAGGGTCTAGCAATCGAAGTGCCAAGTAAATAAACACCCTCGTAAATTGCATGGCCTCTAATCATTGGGTAAATATAATCTTTAACAAAAATATCTTTTAGGTCTTTGATTATAATATTTTTTACACCAAATTTTTTTGCATTATTAATAATTTTTTTTCGATCTATTTGTTGACCAATATCTGCAGTATAACAAATGACTTCAGCATCATAATTTTCTTGAAGCCATTTTAAAATTACTGAGGTATCTAGTCCGCCAGAATAAGCAAGAACGATTTTTTTCTTAAACTTCATTAAATTAACTGCAAGTCATTCTTGCAGCATTATAAGCTTTGGTAAATCCTGACAGTGAATATTGATCAGTTGTTTCAGTCCCTTGTTCGTTATGTCCTTTAATTATGATTTTTGATCCTTTTTTCATTTTTGCTACAACATTTTCCTCAATTTTATTGTCCGCTATCCAGGCAAATCCCTGTTCTTTAATATCGAATTTTATAACACCTTCTGCAAAAGTAGCTGTCACTGAATTATTTTGATTAAATTCATAGCCAGCAGTTGTGCTAACTTCATTAGAAATATTTTCTTTGGTTCTAAAAGTTACAAATAATTTTGCATCTCTTGAAGTTCCTGGGGCTTGTAACACAGGTGAAGATTGGGCAAAGCAAACCTTTCCGGTTTCCTCTGTTATTACAATTGTTTCCCAATCGTTAAATTTACCAACACTTTTCATCTCTTCAGCAATAGTTTTGCTAACAAAAACAAGACAAAAAAGAAATATAAAAACTGTAAACTTAGTAATTAAGGACATGGGTTTGAGTAAATTTTTTGAATTTGATTAATATCATCAATAACTTCGTTTGATAATTTGATGTTTACACTTTCTATATTTGTTTTCAACTGCTCCATGGTAGTTGCTCCAATAATAACGCTTGATACAAATGGTTGAATTTCACAAAACTTCAAAGACATTTTGGTAAAATTTAGATTATATTTTTTTGATATTTCGTAATATGCATCAACAGCTTTGGCAGTATTTGGTTTTTTATATCTAGTCCAAAAATCTCCATCTCTTTCCATTCTCGAACCCTTCGGCATTTGTCCATTTCGATATTTACCTGTTAAATAACCGCTTGCAAGTGGTGAATAAGCCAAAAGACCAATATTTTCTCTTATTGAAATTTCTGCAAGACCAACTTCATAAGACCTATTTAATAAACTGTATGGGTTCTGGATCGACATCATTCTTGGTAAATTTTTTTCTCTAGAAATTTCAAGATATTTAGATACTCCCCAAGGGGTTTCATTTGAAATACCTACTTCTCGGATTTTTCCTTCCTTTACAAATTTTTGTAGATTATTTAAAACATCCTCAAATTTAGTCCAATTATTTTCTTTATGCTCGTAGCCTAATTTTCCAAACATGTTTGTGTTTCTTTCTGGCCAATGAAGTTGATAAAGATCAATATAATCTGTTTGTAATCTTTTTAGACTATTATTGATTGCCATAGTCATATTTTTAATTTCATAATTATTTTCTCCATTTCTTAAATATTTTCTAGATGGTCCAGCAACCTTTGTTGCTAAAATTATTTTGGTTCTTTTTTTATTTTTTTTAAACCAGTTTCCTATAATCATTTCGGTATGGCCGTAAGTTTTTTCTTTAGGAGGGACAGCGTATATTTCAGCCGTGTCCCAAAAATTCACTCCTTGATCTAAGGCAAAATCCATTTGTTCAAAACTCTCTTTTTGGCTATTCTGTTCACCCCAAGTCATTGTACCGAGACAAATTGTACTAATATTAATGTTAGAATTTCCTAATTTTTTGTAATTCATAAAATATTTAGTTGTTAATTTTTTATTAATTTTTAGTATCTTGAAAAATTAGATAGAAAATGTTATATGATAAATATGAAAAATAACAAAACTACAATCTTAAGTAATAAATCTAGAATAGCTCAACAATCTTCAACTGTAATTGATGAAGGTTTAAGAGCTTACATGCTCAGAGTATATAATTATATGGCATCTGGCGTTCTTTTAACTGGTATATTTTCTGTTTTGTTTTTTAATCTTTCAGGTGGATATGGTATTCAAATCACCTCTGCAGGAATTTCTGGTTTGTCATCAATTGGCTATGCTATCTATGCTTCACCTTTAAAATGGTTAGTGATGTTAGCTCCGCTAGCAATAGTTTTTTACATTAGCTTTGGAATTAATAGGATTAGTGCAGCTAGTGCTCAAGCTGTTTTTTGGATTTTTGCAGCATTAATGGGAATTTCTTTATCATCTATATTTATAGAATTTACAGGGGGCAGTATAGCAAGAGTTTTCTTCATTAGTGCAGGGACATTTGGAGCAATGAGTATTTATGGTTATACTACAAGAAGTGATTTAACAAAGTTTGGTTCTTTTTTAATCATGGGTTTAATTGGAATTATAATTGCATCTTTAGTAAATCTATTTTTAAAATCACCCGCAATGTATTTTACAATTTCAATTTTAGGGGTTCTTATATTTGTTGGGCTTACTGCTTATGATACTCAAAAAATTAAAAATATGTATCAGGTCAGTGATACTGGTGAATTGATGGGTAAAAAAGCGGTAATGGGCGCTTTAACTCTTTACTTAGACTTTATAAATTTATTTATAATGCTTTTACGATTATTTGCTCAAAGAAGATAATCAAAAATACTTAAAGTTTTTTCCAATTGGTATTTTTTAACAGTAATTTAAGGTCAAAATAATTTTTTAATATTTTACCATTAGTGTCAGTAATCAAGTATTTTAAATTTTTATTCCTTGGCTGTAAGTTTTTACATATCTTATAGAGCGCATTTTCTGTAGAGTTTTTAAACACATTGAAGCTTACTTGTTTGCTTGAAATATTTAATCCATAATCTTTCCAAGAGCCTTCACTAACCATTTTGGCATATAGATCTAAGATAATTTTAAGCTCATCTTTTTCAAAAAAATTTTTTTTTCCAATATTCTGATTGAAAGTATTATTTATTACTAATTTTAAGTTTCTATTCATTTATTTTATATTTATTAATTATGCTGAATTGAAAAGCAGTAAATACAAATGTTATTGGTAACATTCCCCAAACTTTAAAATTTACCCAAAATTCCTCAGATTGAGTTCTCCAAACAAATTCATTTAAAATTGCTAAAGCAAAAAAAAAATAGACCCATCTTTTCGTTAATATTGACCATCCTTTATCAGTCAATGGGATTGCCTTTCCGATTATTTTTTTTAAAATTGGTTCATTAGTAAAATACCTTCCAAAAATTAGTACTAACCCAAAAAAAATATTGATAATTGTTGGTTTGATATAAATAAAAATTGGGTTATTAAAATAAATTGTTAACCCACCAAATAAAGTAATTAATATACCGCTTAAAAGTGGTACTTTGGGAATTTGTTTTTCTAAAAACCACATAATTATTAAGGATATAATTGTCGCAATTATAAGAGGAGGAATCGCAACTTTAAGATTTTTATCACTTAGGTAGTAGTAGAAAAAAAAGATTATTAAGGGGCCAAAATCAGTAATAAATTTTAAGAAAGATTTATTCACTAAAAGATATTATCATATGAGTAAAATAATATAATAGTTAATTTTTCTTATTGATTTTTACTATTAAATACCCATACTCATAATATGATTGTTCAAAAAGCTAAATTTTCTATAGGTGAAGTTGTAAAACACAAACTTTTTCATTTTAGAGGCGTGATTTACGATGTAGATTTTGAATTTAATAACTCTGAGGAGTGGTATCAGTCTATCCCAAAAAATGTAAGACCAAGAAAAGATCAACCTTTTTATCATTTGTTGGCAGAAAATGACGAAATTACCTATGAGGCATATGTATCTGAGCAAAATCTTTTAATTGATGATTCAGATGAACCAATAAAACACCCTTTAATTGACGAGGTTTTTTCAGGTAAAAAAGAAACGAGTTACTTTAAACTTTCTAATTAAGACCAACACTTTTTTAACATATTTAGTTCAAATCTTAGTCACACTATTTATTTATTTTTATGGGGTTATATTCTGATCAAGAGTGTTAAATTTTTATACCCTCTGCATTCTTGATCAGAGAAACCTTTCATAATAAAAATTTTTAGAATACATTTTAAGATATAATGAAATTATGTTTAAATTTTTTGAACCTAATAAAATTTTTTTAATAACATCTAGAGCATTTAAATATGTTTTATTTTTATTTATAGTTGTCCTCTCTGTTGGATTAACTGAGGCTCTAATTTTATCTCCTGAAGATTATAAACAAAGTCATGCAGTAAGAATTATGTATGTGCATGTACCTGCAGCCTGGATTTCCCTTGGAATTTTTTCGCTATTAACTTTTTTATCTTTAATAGGATTTATTTTTAAAAATAAAAATTTATTTTTAATTTCAAAAAGTTTAGCCCCATCAGGATTTGTATTTAATGTTATTGCATTGGTCACAGGAGCTATTTGGGGTAAACCAACATGGGGTACTTGGTGGGCGTGGGATGCTAGAATTACTTCTATGTTAATATTAGCTTTATTTTATGCCATGTATTTAGTTGCATGGCGTATTTATGAAGATCAAGAAAAAGTTTTTAAAATTACTTCACTCATTACAATTTTAGGAATTATAAACGTCCCCATTATTAAATTTTCTGTAGACTGGTGGAACACTTTGCATCAGCCTGCTTCTATTAATATTTTATCAAAAAATACAATTCATGTCTCGATGCTTTTTCCATTATTAATAATGACTGCGGCATTTACTCTATTTTCGTTATTAATTTTTTTAATGAAATATAATACAGAATTGATAAAACTTAAAAGTAGAGGATTAGATAGACTATGATCAACCAAGTAATATTTATGAATGGATATGGATTATACGTTTTATTAGCTTTTGGTTTTACTTTTTTAAGTTTTACAGGATTGTATGTGTTTACAAAAATACAATATAATAAAGAAAAAAATAAATTTACTTCCAAATTTGGAGCTTTAAATCCAGAGCAGGCAAATTTAGCTAAATTGCAAAGAATAAATAAAGAAATTTTGTCCAACGCTTCTGGCAATTAACTTTAAATCATGTATGGCCGGAAAGTTAAATTAAGATTCTTCTTTGTCGTACTAATTATAACGACCTTAATTTTAAGCGTTTTTCTAATTTTAAAATCTTTAGAAGAAAATGTTGTCTATTTTCAATCTCCAACCGAAATTAAGGAATTGACCGATATTAGTAAAAAAAAAATTAGAGTTGGAGGGATGGTTAAAAATAGTTCTGTATCTATAAACTCAAAAGAAATTAGTTTTGTCATCACAGATTTTAAGAATGAAATTAATGTTACTTATTCAGGGTTAGTGCCTAATCTTTTTTCAGAGGGAAAAGGAGTAGTTGCTGAGGGATATTTAAATGACAAAAACTTTTTAACAGCTTCAAAAATTTTAGCCAAGCATGATGAAAATTATATGCCACCTGAAGTAAAATCAGCACTCGAGGAGAAATAATTTGTTATCCAGCACAATTGGTTATTATTCATTAATTTTAGGACTGTGTAGTTCAATAATTATTTTTTATTTTTCAATAATAAATTATCAAGATAAAATATTAGATATAAAAATTTTTTATTTTACTTTTTTTCAATTATTCTTTGTAATTATTAGTTTTTTAAGTTTAGTATTATCTTTTATTTATTCTGATTTCAGCAATGAGACTGTATTTAATAATTCTCATACAACCAAACCTCTTTTTTATAAAATATCTGGAACTTGGGGAAATCACGAGGGGAGTTTGTTGCTTTGGCAATTAGTTTTAACATTATTTATATTCATTTTTTTGTTTAAATCTAACAATCAGTCAAAGCAGTACAGAATTTTGACTTTATTATTTCAAGAAATAATTATCATTGGTTTTTTTATTTTTATAATTAAGACATCCAATCCATTTAATTATATTTTTCCAATTCCCAAACAAGGTTTAGGGCTAAACCCAATACTACAAGATCCTCTTTTAGCTATTCATCCACCAATTTTATATGTAGGTTATGTTGGTTCTTCAATAATTTTCTCCTCAGTTTTAGCTGCAACAATATTAAATATTATTTCGAGAGACTGGGCCTCGCATCTTAAAAAATGGATTTTAGTTACTTGGTTTTTTTTAAGCCTTGGAATTTTATTTGGTTCAATTTGGGCTTACTATGAACTAGGTTGGGGAGGATTTTGGTTCTGGGATCCCGTAGAAAATGTATCTTTAATGCCATGGCTAACACTGACAGCTCTCTTACATTGCGTTTTAGTTTTGGAAAAAAAAATAGTTTTAACATCTTGGGTGGTTATTTTATCTATTATGACTTTTACATTGAGTATGTGTGGAACATTTTTAGTTCGTTCAGGAATACTTAATTCAGTTCACAGCTTTGCAAATGATCCTGAAAGAGGTTTATATATTTTAATTTTTTTATTTTCTTTGATTTTTTTATCAATATTTATTTTTTTCTTTTTCCATAAGCAAAATATAAAGAATTACAGTAGTTTTTTTTGGCTAAGCAAAGAAACATCTATTTTAATTAATAATTGGTTTATGATGTATTTTCTTTCAGTGGTTCTAATTGGCACTATTTATCCAATTTTTCTAGAAGTGATATCTTCACAAAAAATATCTGTCGGCCCACCATTTTATCATAAATTGATCATCCCCTTTTTATTTCCATTTTTGTTAGCTATGGCGATAGGGCCAAATTTAAAATGGATAAAATCAAATTTGGAAAATAAAGTAAATTTAATTTTATTTTTTGTGTTGTCCATTTTTGTATCTAGTTTTATTTTAAAAAATTCAGATCAGAAATTTCTTATTAACACATTTTTACTTTCAAGTGCTTTTTATTTATTTTTTATATCAATAAGAGATTTATTTACAAAAAAATTAAAAAATTTTTCACAAAATATTGCTCATTTTGGATTTAGTTTACTAATTTTAAGCATTTTATTAAATAACATTTTTTCAACAGAAATAATTTTTAATCTAAAAGAGAGCGAAAGTTTTGAATATAATGGAAATAAAATAATTTTTAATGAAATTATTCAGAATAATCAAAAAAATTATGTTTCTATAATTGGAAATTTTACTATCGAAAATTTTGATGGAAAAATTGATAATTTTAAGCCTGAACTTAGAATTTATAATCAGCCAAATATTGTTACAAGTGAAGCAGATATAAAAACATCATTTTTATCAGATAAATTTATGGTTATGAATTTAGTGCAAAATCAAGAATATTTTAATGTTAGATATCAAGTAAAACCATTTATGATTTGGATTTGGAGTTCAGTAGTTTTAATTTGTCTTGGAGCCTTAATTGGTTTTTTTAAAAAAAAAAATGAGAAGTAAATTTTTTCTCTTTATTATAATTTTAATTTTTATAATTATTTTTTTAATTTTTTATAAAGGACTGACCAATTATAGTATTTACACACCTAAAATAAACATTGAAAATGACATCCCAGTCTTTTCTGCAAATATATTTGATTCTGATTTGCAGGTGAGCTCGAAAGAATTATTTGATCCTAAAAAATCATATTTGTTAAATATTTGGTCTTCATGGTGTGTTCCTTGTAGAGATGAACATGCTTTATTAATGGATCTATCAAAAGATGAAAAAGTCAATTTAATTGGTCTTAATTATAAAGATAGGCTAAATAATGCTAAAAACTATTTAAATGAATTAGGTAATCCTTATAGTAAAATCTTAGTTGATGAGACCGGAACAATAGCAATTGAATGGGGAGCATTTGGTGTGCCTGAGACCTTTCTAATTTATGAAAATAAAGTTATAAAAAAATATATTGGGCCTCTTAATCAACAGTTTTTAATAGAAATAAAATCTTTGATAAAATGAATTATTTTAAAATAATTTTCTTCTTCTTTATACTATTAAATTCCAATGAATTAAAAGCTGACAACGAAGATTTAAAAAATCAAATTACAAAAAACTTAAGATGTTTAATTTGTCAAGGACAGTCGGTTTACGACTCAGATTCTGAATTCGCGAATAGTCTAAAAGTTACAGTTGAAGAAAAGTTAAACGACGGGTTTTCAGAGGAACAAATTTATCTTTTTTTAAAAGATAAGTATGGGCAATGGATTTTGTATGATCCAGAATTGAATATTAATACCTATATTCTTTGGTTATTACCAATATTGTTATTTTTAATCGGGGGTGCGATAATATTTAAAAGTTTTATATTTACTAAAAAATAATATGATCTGTTTAATGAAATTAAAACGAGTTTATTCGATTTGTATATTATTTTTTATTCTTATTTCTGTTAATGCTGAAGAAATTAAAATTGATCAAAGTACAAAGTTCAATTTTTACACTGGTTTGTTTGACTTTAGTGATAAAGGAAAAAATTCTAATTTAATAGGTTTTCAGCATCAAAATGAAAATTTAAATAGAAATACTCTTTTAGGTAATTTTTCACCTATTACTGGGTTAATGTTTACAGCTGATAGCGCTGGTTATCTTTATACTGGAGTGCAAGGTCAATATAAAATTGGTAATTTAAATATAACCCCAAGTTTTACTCCTGGTTTATATTACAAAGGTGATGGAAAGGATTTAGGTCATTTGCTTGAATTTAAAAGCGAGATCCAGTTATCCTTTGATGTTTTTAAAAATAGTGAGTTAGGTTTTTCATATAATCATTTATCTAATGCGAGTTTAGGAAAAAAAAATCCAGGAGCAAATAGTTATATGTTAAATTTTCTTAAAAACTTTTAATAAATCTAAAAAGAAATAATGAATTTAAAAGATTGTTATAATTTTGAAGATTTTAGAAAATTAGCAAAAAAAAAACTTCCTGCACCAATTTTTCATTATATAGATGGTGGTGCAGATGATGAAGTAACTCTAAAAAGAAACACAGATTCTTTTAACGATTGTGATCTGGTACCTAGTATACTTACAAGTGTAGGAAAACCAGATTTGTCTACAACGGTCTTTGGTAGAAAAATAGATATGCCATTATTTTTATCACCTACAGCAATGCAAAGCTTATATAATCCCCAAGGAGATATAGCCTCAGCAAGAGCAGCAGAAAAATTCAATACATTTTATAGTATGTCTACCATGGCATCATTTTCTATTGAGGAAGTTGCAAATGTGTCCAGTGGACCTAAACTTTTTCAATTATATATACACAAAGATAAATCAATAACTGATGATTTGATTGAAAGATGTGCCAGGGCCAATTTTGATGGAATGTGTATAACTGTAGATACCCTAGTTGCTGGTAATCGTGAGAGAGATCACAGAACAGGCTTTACGACACCACCAAAATTTACATTAGATAGTTTACTTAGTTTTGCTATGAGACCAGCTTGGGTGTTTAATTATTTTACCAATAAAAAATTTGAACTTGCAAACATTAAAAATAAAACAGAAAAGGGAACAAATATTGCAAAATCAGTAATGGAATACATTAATGAACAATACGATCCCTCAATGAATTGGAAGGATGCTGAATATTGTATAAAAAAATGGAGTAAACCAATGGCCTTGAAGGGTGTTATGTCAGTCGAAGATGCAAAAAGAGCAATTGATATTGGCTGTACCGCTATAATAATATCAAATCATGGCGGAAGACAATTAGATGGCTCTAGATCACCATTTGACCAAGTAAAAGCAATCTCAGATGCGGTAGGTGATAAGCTTGAACTGATACTAGACGGGGGTATTAGAAGAGGAACACATGTATTAAAAGCCTTGGCCGCGGGTGCGACAGCTTGTAGTTTCGGAAAAATGTTTTTATTTTCATTAGGGGCGGGTGGTCAGGCCGGGGTCGAAAAAGTTTTACAAAATATGTATGATGAAATTAATAGAAATATGATATTGATGGGTTGTAAAAATTTAAAAGAACTTAATAGATCAAAAATAATTTATAGAAAATAGCAAATAGGAGATAATTAATATGAAGTTAGCATCAAGTCTAGATCGTCTGGGAACAGAGTCAGCTTTTAGTATTTTAGCAGAAGCAAAAAAATTAGAAGCTCAAGGAAAACCAATGATCCATTTAGGATTAGGTCAACCAGATTTTAAAACTCCAAAGCATGTTGTTGAGGCTGCAAAAAAAGCTCTAGATGATGGTCATCATGGATATGTATTGTCAAACGGAATTCTAGAATGTAGGCAATCAGTTGTTAGAAAAATTAAAAAACTTTATAATCAAGTTATAGATCCTGAAAGAATTATAATAATGCCGGGTGGTAAACCTACAATGTCTTATGCTATTCAATGTTTTGGTGAGCCAGGAGCAGAAATGATTCACCCAACACCCGGGTTTCCAATTTATGAGTCAATGATAAATTATACTGGTTCAACTGCAGTACCATACGATTTAACAGAGGATAAAGACTTGAAATTTACAGCAAATAAAATTTTGTCATTAATTACTGATAGGACTAGATTATTAATATTAATTAATCCAAATAATCCAACAGGTAGTTTTGTTGAAAAAGCAGAAATTGATAAATTAGCTGAAGGACTTAAAAAACATCCTCATGTAGTCATTTTAAGTGATGAAATTTATAGTAGACAAATTTTTGACGGTAAAGAAATGCCAACTTTTTTTAATTATCCAGCATTAAGAGAGAGGTTAATTGTTCTTGAAGGTTGGAGTAAAGCATATTCAATGACAGGTTGGAGATTGGGTTGGAGTTTTTGGCCAGAAAATCTAGTTCCACATATTACCAGGCTTTTAATTAATAGTGTTTCTTGTGTTAACGCTGCTGCTCAGTTTGCTGGTATTGCTGCCTTAGATGGACCAGATGACTCTATACATGAAATGATGGATAAGTTTAATGAGAGAAGAAAATTAATTTATGATGGTCTGAACAGTCTTCCAGGCGTTGAGTGTAGTATGCCAGGCGGTGCATTTTATGCTTTTCCAAAGGTTATTGGTACAGGAATGGACGGCTCTGTGTTCACTAAAAGATGTATGCATGAAGCTGGAGTAGCTATCGTTCCTGGTACAGCTTTTGGTAAGACTAGTCAGGATTATGTGAGATTTAGTTTTGCTGCATCGAAAGATAATATTTCACGAGCATTAGATAATATTAAAAAAATGTTAAGCTAAAATAAATGACTGGATTGGTACTACCAAAAATTGATAGATCAGTTCTTAAACGCAAAGACTCAATTGTTAAAAGTTTATCAAACTTCACTAATGCTAATAATATTTTAAGTGATCCTGATGAACTTAAACCTTACGAAACTGATGCACTGTCGGTATATACTCAAATACCTTTAGTTGTTGTATTGCCAGAAAATACTGATGAAGTGAGTAAAATTTTGAAGTTTTGTTATGATGAAAATATTAAAGTAATACCAAGAGGTGCTGGAACAGGTTTATCAGGTGGAGCTTTACCTTTGCAAGATGCAATTCTTTTAGGTCTTGGAAAATTTAATAAAATTTTAGAGATAGATTATGAAAATAAGTGTGTGGTTGCCCAGCCAGGTGTTACCAATATCGCAATAACACAAGCAGTACAGCATAAAGATTTTTATTATGCTCCTGATCCATCCAGCCAATTAGCGTGTTCGATCGGTGGAAATGTAGCTGAAAATTCAGGCGGTGTTCATTCTTTAAAATATGGAACTACTACTAATAATATTTTAGGAATGGAAATAGTTATGATGGATGGAACTATTTGTAAATTTGGAGGAAAATCTTTAGATCAAGAAGGTTATGATTTGATGGGTCTAATGTGTGGTTCTGAAGGATTATTAGGTGTGATAACTGAGGTTATAGTTAAAATTTTAAAAAAACCTCAAGTAGTTAGAGCTGCGCTAATAGGTTTTCCATCGGTTCAAGACGGAGGAGATGCTGCTTCAGCGATTATTTCAAGCGGAATTGTACCTGCAGGAATGGAAATTATGGATAAAGCCTTAATTGAAGCAACTGATAATTTTAGTAAAGCTGGATATCCTAGAGATGCAGAATTACTATTAATTGTAGAACTCGATGGAACTGAGTCCGAGGTAAATGCATCATTTGAAAAAGTAGAGGAAATTTGTAAAAAAAATAATTGTTCAAGTTTAAAATTGAGCAAAAATGAAAAAGAAAGGTTATCTTTTTGGTTAGGAAGAAAATCGGCGTTCCCAGCTTGTGGTGCAATGGCACCAGATTATTATTGTATGGATGGATCTATTCCAAGAGGAAAATTAGCTTTAGCTCTAGTAGAAATAAAAAAACTTTCACAAAAATATAAATTACCTGTTGCAAACTGTTTTCATGCTGGTGACGGAAATTTGCACCCATTGATTATGTTCGATGGCAACAACAAAGAACAACTAAGAAAAACAGAAAAATTTGGTGCTGACATTTTGAAACTTTGCGTAAGATTAGGCGGGGTAATTACTGGTGAACATGGCGTTGGAATTGAAAAAAGAGAGTTAATGTGTGAAATGTTTAATAGTAATGATATTCAACAACAGTTAGACATTAAAAAATCCTTTGATGATAAAAATTTATTAAATCCTGGAAAGGTTTATCCAATTTTAAGAAAATGTGCAGAGCAGGGAAGGGTTCATGTCCACAAAAATAAAAATAAATTCTCAGATCTTCCAAGATTCTAATAATATTTATTACCCTAAAGATGAAATCGAAGTTTCAAATCTTATTCGGGAATTTTATAAAAATAATTTATCTACAGAAATAGTTGGAACTAATTCTAAATATTTTATTGGCAATAAAACTCAGACAGCAAATAAAATTTCTCTATCAAAATTGTCAGGTATAATAGAATATTTTCCAGAAGAATTATATATTAAGGTCAAGGCATGTACTCCAATTCAGGAAATTGAAAATATTTTAGAAAAAAAAAATCAAGAGTTAGCATTTGAACCTATTGATTTTGGTTTTATAGAAAATGGAAACTCAAAAAAAGGCACGATAGGGGGCTGCGTTGCATCTAATTATGCCGGCTCTAGACGTATCAAAGTAGGAAGTGTTAGAGATCATATTCTAGGTTTTAAAGGAGTGAATGGCAAAGGAGATATTATTAAATCCGGTGGAACAGTTGTAAAAAATGTTACAGGCTTTGATCTTTCCAAACTCATAGCTGGGTCATTTGGTACTTTAGTAGCTTTAACAGAAATTACTTTAAAAGTTTTACCTAAAAAAATTTCATCTAGTACTATTGTAATTTATATTGAAGACAAAAAAGATGTTTATAAATTATTTGAAAAAATATCTAGTTCCACAAGTGAAACTTCTGCTGCAATTTACCTACCAAATGAACCTGATAGTGATGATTATAAAAAAAATAGAGATAAAATTTTTAAGTTTAATGATCTAAAATTTACTGGACCATTCCTTGCTTTAAGAATTGAAGGGGACAAAAATTCAATTAATGAAAAAATAAAAACTCTTTCAAAAGAATTAAATTTAGATAATTTTCAAAATACAACATTAGGTGTTCATCAATCAGTGCCTTTTTGGAAAAAAATTAATAATTTAGAACTATTTGAAAAAACAAATAATAACATATTAAGATGTGTTATTACGCCATCAAATGGTTTGAAAATGATTGAGTACTTAAGTAACAAATATAAATATTATATTGATTGGGGAGGATCATTATTTTGGGTAGAGGTTTCTGCTAAAAAAAATGATAAAATTAAAGAATTTAAAAAATTAGCAAATGAGTATGGAGGATATTTAACAATTATTAAAACCTCCTTAGATTATGATTATGGAGAGGCTTTATTTACTATAGACCATGCTAGATTTAAAATTTCTAAAAAAATTAAGAAAAGTTTTGATCCCAAAAGAATTTTAAATCCAGGAAAAATGTATAGAGGCATATAATGCAGACTAATTTTACTCAAAAACAATTAGAAAATAGTGAAAATAAAGATGCTGAAAAAATTTTTAAAAAATGTGTTCATTGCGGTATGTGCAATGCAACCTGCCCAACCTATCAAATTTTAGGAGATGAACTAGATGGTCCACGTGGAAGAATTTATCTCATTAAAGATATGTTGGAAAATAATAAAAAACCAACAGAAAAAATTGTTAAACATATTGATCGATGTCTTTCTTGCTACAGCTGTATGACCACTTGTCCTGCTAATGTTAATTATATGCATCTTATTGATCACGGTAAAAAATACATTGAAAAAAATTATAAGAGGCCATTTTTTGATCGGTTAATTAGAAATTTTTTGTCTATAATTTTACCTAATCCAAAAGTTTTCAGACTAACGAATATCCTTGTTAAGTTTTTAAGGCCTTTAACATTTTTAATGCCTTTAAAGATTAGAGATATGGTTGATTTAATACCAAAAAGTTTTCCAAAAAAATTATTTCAAGAAAAAGAAATCTATAAAATTAATAGCAAAAAAAAAATTGCAAGAGTAGCTTTGTTGACTGGATGCGTACAAAAGGAAATCTCACCGCAAATTAATGAGTCTACTATTCGATTATTGAATAGACATGGAGTTGAAGTGGTTGTGCCTAAAAAAATTGGTTGTTGTGGATCACTAAATCATCATTTAGGTAAAGAAGAAAATGCTCAACAAGATTTTAAAAATAATATTAATATTTGGTATGAAGAATACAAAAAAGGAAATTTAGACGCAATATTGTCAAATACATCGGGCTGTGGAACTACAATGAAGGATTATGGTTTTATATTTAGAGATGACAGAGATTTTAGTAAAAAAGCAAAGATAATTTCTGAATTAACTAAAGATATTACTGAGTATATTTATGAAAGTTTAAAACTTAATATCAAAGTTAAAGAAAAAAAATATAAAATTGCTTATCACTCTGCGTGTTCAATGCAACATGGACAAAAAGTACATAATCAACCATTGTCTTTGCTAGAACAAACAAAAAATGAAATATTAGAAATTCCTGAAGGTCATATTTGTTGTGGATCTGCAGGCACTTATAATATTTTGCAATCTAAAATTGCTAAACAACTATTGGATAAAAAAGTAAAAAATATTGAGAGTTTAAAGCCTGATTTTATTTCGACTGGAAATATTGGTTGCATTACCCAAATAACTCATGGTACCAAAACACCGATATTGCATACCATTGAATTGTTAGATTGGTATACAGGTGGGCCAAAACCAAAAATATTACAAAGGACAAAATAATGAAAAAGATTTTAATAACTAGAAAGTTGATCAAGGATAGTGAGGATAAAGCTCAAAAAATTTTTGAGGTAAAGTTAAATAGCAACGATGAATTATATTCGCAAGCAAAATTAATCGAATTAACTCAGGGATGTGATGGCATTTTAACTTCTCTTACAGAAAAAATGGATGCAGATGCTATTAATAAACTGCCAAAAAGTATAAAAATAATCTCGAACTTTGCAGTGGGTTTTGGAAATATCGATTTAGAAGCAGCAAAAAAAAGAGGAATAGCAGTTACTAACACTCCAGAGGTTTTATCTGATGCTACGGCAGAAATTGGTATTTTATTAATTCTAGGTGCATGCAGAAGAGCTTCAGAAGGCATTGATGCAGCTCGATTGAGTAATTGGAAATGGTCTGCTGATTATTTAATTGGAAAACAGTTAACTCGGTCAAGATTGGGAATCTTAGGTATGGGCCGTATTGGACAAAAAATTGCAAAAATTGCAAAATCTCTTGGCATGATAATTCATTATCATAATCGCTCAAAATTAAGTGCGGATAAAGAGCAAGGAGCAATTTATCATGATAGCTTAAAAAGTCTTTTTTCGGTATCTGACGTTTTATCAATTTGTTGTCCAGCGACAAAAGAAACAGTAAATTTAATTAATAAACAAACAATTGAATATTTTCCAACTGGAGCTGTAATTACTAATGTAGCTCGAGGAGATATTGTTGATGATGAGGCTTTAATTGATGCACTTAATAGAAGAAAAATTTATGCAGCAGGATTAGATGTTTATAAAAACGAGCCAAATTTGAATCCAGGATATCTTAAAATCAAATCAGCGTTTATTTTACCTCACTTAGGAAGTGCCACAAAAGACACTAGGATCGCAATGGCAAACTTAGCGATAGATAATATCGATGAATTTTTTAATACAGGCAATTGTAAAAATATAGTTAATTAATTTTTTTAAGATTTTATTAATAATTGTATTAAAAATTGCTGTCATTATAGAATAAGTTATTTACATAAAAAAGTGATGGATATTTCTTCTTTAACTGTCAGAGAACTCGTTAAAAAAATAAAAAACGGAAAATTAACCTCGGTCGAGATTTGTAAAACATATATTCAAAAAATAAATAAATTTGAAAAAAATATTAAAGCATGGGTTTATTTTGATAAAAAAAATTTATTGGCAAAAGCTGCTCAGTCAGATTATCTTACAAGTTTAGGCAAGCCGTTAGGTCCGTTACATGGTATTCCAGTTGCGATAAAGGATATTGTTGGAACTGCGGATATGCCAACAAAGTGTGGAACAAAAATAAAAATTGGAAAACTTCTTTCAAAAAATGCAAAAATAATTGATTTATTGGTTTCTGCAGGAGCTATTATCATGGGCAAAACTGCTACAGCTGAGTTAGCATATTTAAGCCCACCAGCAACAAGAAACCCTCATGATTACGCAAGAACTCCTGGAGGTTCTTCCAGTGGCTCAGCTGCAGCTGTTGCCTCCTATATGGCACCTCTATCTATTGGTTCACAAACGGGTGGATCAATTATTAGACCAGCCTCATATTGTGGGGTAGTTGGATATAAACCAACCTACGGCCTGATTTCAAGAAATGGTGTTTTAAAAACTTCAAATAAACTTGATCATATTGGAGTTTTTGGAAAATTTGTTGATGATGTTGCATTACTTGCAAAAGTTTTAATTAAAAAAGATCTTAAAGATCCTGCAACAATTGATTATTCGACTAAAAATATTTTGATTGAAACAAAAAAAATTTTTTTAAATAAACCAAAATTTATTTTTTACAAAACAGACTTTTGGAGGTTAATTGATAATAAATCAAAAGAGTCATTCGAATATTTTATAAAATCATTTAAAAAAAATATAGAGGTTTTTGATGTTCCTCCATATTTTAAAGATATTCATATGTATCATCGAATAATTCATGAAACTGATTTAGCTAATAATTTTAAAATTTATTACAAAAAATTTAGAACTAAACTCTCTAAACATATGCAAATAGCAATTAAAAATGGAATTACTCACTCTGCGAAAGATTATTCTAAGGCTATAGATTTTATAAGAAAAAGTTATGAATCTCATAAACGATTTTTTAAAAATTATGATAGTGTTATGTCTCCGTCAAGTGCAGGCGTTGCTCCACTAGGTTTAAAAAGTACCGGGACGCCAGATTTTAACAGAGTTTGGTCATATCTAGGCACTCCTTGTATATCACTTCCTTTATTGAAAGGAGAAAAAAATTTACCACTAGGTGTTCAATTAATTACTGACAGATATGAAGATCACAAACTTTTAAAAGTTACAAAATGGTTAGAAAAAGAATGTTCATAGTAAATAATAAATTTTTAATTAGTAAAGAAATATTTTATTAATTTATAGATATTAAGTAAAAAAATGAAAACAAAATTTAAAAATATATTTTTAAAAGTAACTTTAGTTTTGTCAATAATTTATTTTTTAGTTTTAATAATTTTATTTTTTTTTCAAAGAAATTTATTATATCATCCAAATGAAAATAATTATTTTGGAGATAAATTAGAAGTAAATGTTGAAAAGATTAAAATTAAAACTTCTGATCAAATTGATTTATTAGGTTGGTTTCATGAAAAAGATATTACAAAATTTAAAACTATTATTTATCTGCATGGTAATGCAGGAAAATTAGAAAATAGAATTTACAAATTAAATCATTTTAGGGATTTAAATGTAAATTTTCTTATTATTGCTTGGCGAGGTTTTAGTGGTAATGATGGTAAGCCAACAGAAAAAGGGCTTTACAAAGACGGTCTTAGTGCAATTGAATGGCTTATTAAAAAGGGGGTTGATGAAAAAAATATTATACTTTATGGAGAGTCTCTTGGAACAGGCATTGCAACAGAAATCGCTCAAAATAAAAAATTTGCTGGTTTAATTCTAGAGACACCTTTTACCTCCATGATTGATGCTGCAAAAAATTTTTATCCATATATTCCTATAAAATTATTACTAAGAGATAAGTATGAAAATGATAAAAAAATTAAAAATATAAATATTCCAATTTTGGTTATGCACGGAGAAGTGGACACAGTTGTCCCCTTTTGGATGGGTAAAAAAATTTATGAGTTAGCTAACGAGCCAAAGTATTCATATTTTACAAAATACGATAATCACATGATGGAATATGATGAAAAATTAGTATTTACAATAAAATCGTTTCTAAATACTTTAAATTAGTCTAAACTTTAGCTTTCTTGAGTAAAAGCTTCAGCAAACTTTTCAGCATCAAAAATTTGTAAATCATCCTCTTGTTCTCCCAATCCTAGGGCAATAATCGGTAATTTATATTTTTTGGCAACTGCTAAAAGTATACCACCCTTTGCGGTACCATCTAATTTTGTCATTATTAATCCGGTAATTGGAATTATTTTATTAAATTCTTCAACCTGAGTTATTACGTTTTGCCCAGAAGTCGCATCTAAAATTAAAATAACATCATGAGGCGCATCTCGATCTATTTTTTTTATAACATTTGAAATTTTTTTATATTCATCCATTAAATTTTTTTTATTTTGCAATCTGCCAGCGGTGTCAATTATAACTTGATTAAAGTTATTTTTGGTTGCAACATCAATTGCTTTATAGGCGACAGAGGCTGGATCTGACCCTTGTGAAGATTTTGTTATATGAACATTAATTTTATTAGCCCAACTTTCTAGTTGTTCAATTGCTGCAGCCCTAAAAGTATCGGACGCTGATAGCATTACTTTATTTCCATTATTTTTAAGGATTTTACTTATTTTTCCAATAGTTGTTGTTTTGCCTACACCATTTACTCCAGAAATTAAAACAATATTAATATTTTCTCTTTTTTTGAAAAAATCTGTATTTTCAAGTGGTCTCATCAAGGAAATAATATAGTCTTTTAATATAAGATTAATTTCTGAAGTTAAATCCTTATTTGGATCTATTTTTTTTTTTGCAATTATTTTTTTTATTTCTAAAGCGGCTAAAACACCAACATCTGACTCAATAAGATACTCCTCTATTTTATTCAAAGCTTTATCATCTATCTCTTGCTTAATAATGATATCTCTTAATCCAGAAGCAAATACTATTGCACTTTTTTTTAGGCCAATTTTAAATTTGTCAAATATGCCCATTACAAGTTAATTTTTATTTCTTTAATATCTGAGACTGGACCTTTCATGTGAATATTACTATGATCATCAATAGAAATTGATAACCTGCCTGTTGAAAATTCAATTTCACTATTATTCTCGGTTAGGCCATTTATCTTTCCAGCGAATGCTGTCGCACAAGCAGCTGTTCCGCATGCTTTTGTAAGGCCAGCTCCTCTTTCCCAAACTTTGACTTTAATAAAATTTTTATTCATAACCATTGCTATTGTTACGTTACATTTTTCAGGGAAAAGTTTGTCATTTTCAATTTTTGGGCCAATTTGTTCAATATTAAAATTTTCAATATTTTTTACAAAAAATATTACATGTGGATTTCCTACATTAATAGCAGTTCCACCAAAATGTATGTTGTTTTTTATGTCTAAAATTTTTAATTTTAAATTTTTTGTATCCATTTTTTTTGAGAGAGGAATTTCATGCCACTCTGTTTTTCCTTTACCTATTTGTGTATTAATAAGTTTTTTACCTAATATATCTGAATTTAAATTTCCAGAAGGTGTTGTTAAAATGATTTTTTTTTTATTATTTTCTCTAGCCAAAAATTCAGCAACACATCTAGTGCCATTTCCACAAGCACCTGTTTTGCTACCATCTGAATTAAAAAATTCTAAAGAGCCATCAGTCTGATTATTTTTTTTAATAATAATTAGTTGATCACAACCAATAAATTTTCGGTCACAAATTTTAATTATTTGATTTTGGTTTAAATTAATATTATTTTTTCTATTATCGATAATTACAAAATCATTACCCAAACCATCCATTTTAAAAGCTGTAATATTCATATGTAGTTATTTAACTTATTTATTGACTTTTTGAACCTCTATTATAGTTTGTGTCAGTTTCCGCAAAAACATTAAATTTGCGGTGTCTTTGGTATCAAAGATATCGACACTAGTCAGCGAGGCTTCGCCCACTAGTGCGGTAACTGCTGTGCGTGATAAATATGTTTGAAAATTTAACAAATAAATTCGAAGAAATTTTTTCTTCTCTAAAAAAGACTCCCTCACTTAACGAAGCACAAGTAAATGAAGGTTTAAGAGGAATTAGGCAAGCCTTATTAGAGGCAGATGTTTCACTTGAGGTTGCTAAAGATTTTATTGAAAAGGTAAAACCTAAAGCTCTTGGACAAGAAATTATAAGATCAACTTCACCTGGAGATATGGTCATTAAAATTGTCTATGATGAGCTGGTTAATTTATTAAGGCAAAATAACATTGAAATAAACCTAAACGCAGTTCCTCCAGTTTCGATGATGCTAGTTGGACTTCAAGGTTCTGGTAAGACAACTACTACTGCAAAATTAGCTAAATACTTAGAAAATAATAAAAAAAAAAAAGTTATGATGGTAAGTTTAGATATTTATAGGCCTGCAGCACAGGAACAGTTGAGATCTCTTGGGGAGCAAAACAACATATATACACTTCCAATAATTGCAGGACAACAACCATATGATATTTGCACAAGAGCAATTAGCGCCGCTAATCTTAATGGTACTGAAATAATTTTATTTGATACTGCTGGAAGAACTCAAGTAGATTTACAAATGATGAGTGAAATTAAACAGATAGAAAGCGTTTTAAAACCAACAGAGATTTTTTTAGTTGCAGACTCTTTAACTGGTCAAATTGCAGCCTCTGTAGCAAAAGAATTTAAAAATACAGTTAAACTTTCAGGAATAATTTTAACTAGAGCAGATGGAGACGCAAGGGGAGGTGCAGCCGTAAGCATGAAATATGTTTCTCAAGTCCCAATTAAGTTTTTAGGAATCGGTGAAAAGATAGATAATTTAGAAGTTTTTTATCCTGATAGAATTGCAAATAGAATTCTTGGAATGGGTGATATTGTATCTTTAGTTGAAAAAGCAGCGCAAGATTTAAGCGAAGAAAATATAAAAAAAGCGGAGGAAAATTTTAAAAAAGGACAATTTTCGTTGGAAGATTACTTGATCCAGCTTAGACAGATGAAAAAAATGGGAGGCATTGAAGGGATCATGTCTTTTTTACCTGGTGTTTCAAAAATTAAATCGCAAATGGATTCAGCTGGAATAGATGAAAATATAATTGTAATGAATGAAGCTATAATTTTGTCAATGACCAAACTTGAAAGAGACAATCCAAAAATTATTGACGGTTCTAGAAAAAGAAGAATTGCTAATGGCTCTGGTACAGACCCAGCCACTATCAATAAATTGTTAAAGCAATTTAAAATGATGTCAGAAATGATGAAAAAAATGTCAAAAGGAAATCTGAAAGGTATGTTTGATAAAGGAATACCGCCAGAACTATTTAATCAATTAAAATAATAACAACGGAGATAAAATGCTAAAAATAAGATTATCAAGAGGTGGAGCAAAAAAACGTCCTGTTTATAGAGTGGTTGTTGCTGACAGTCGTTTTCCAAGAGATGGAAGATTTATCGAAAAATTAGGTTTTTTTAATCCTTTATTGCCAAAAGATAAAGAAGATAGAATTGGTTTAGAGGTTGAGAGAATTAAATATTGGTTAGGACAAGGAGCTCAACCCACAACAAGAGTGGCAAGGTTGTTGGGTGAGAGTCAAATTATTCCAATGCCTGTAAATGGTAATAACCCATTTAAGGCAATTCCAAAAAAGGATAGAAAAAAAGAAGTTAAAGAAACACCTAAAGCGACAAAAGCAGCTTCAACAGAAACAGCGGAAGCAAAAGTCGCTTCCACAGAAGCTTCATTGGCAAAACCGGCTCCTGCAGTAGAAGCTACTAAGGAACAATAAAACTTTGATTTTAATTATGTGGACAGCAAAAATCTTTACACTTTATCCAGAGGTTTTTCCTGGAATTTTATCAAAAGGTTTATACGGGAAAGCTTTGTCAAAAAAACTTTGGGATTTAAAAATTGTAAATATTCGTGATGCTTGTGAAGATAAACATAAAACCGTAGATGATACACCATATGGAGGTGGATCAGGCATGCTACTAAGACCAGATGTTTTAGCCAAATCGTTAGATCAAAATAAAAATGATGAGGAGAGAATTTTTTATTTATCACCCAAGGGTAAGAAATTTGATCATACTTTTGCCCAAGAATTGTCAAAAGAAAAATCAGTTTCTTTTATTTGTGGTCATTTCGAAGGAGTTGATGAAAGAATTTTGTCTACTAGAAATATTGAGGAAATTAGCATCGGGGATTATATTTTATCAGGTGGAGAGACAGCAGTATTTGTAGTTGTAGATAGTATTTTGAGACTTATACCAGGTATCTTGGGAAATGAAAAATCTAAAATAGATGAAAGTTTTGAAAATGGATTATTAGAATATCCTCAGTATACTAAACCTCAAATTTGGGAGGATAAAGTTGTTCCTGAGGTTCTATTATCTGGAGATCACAACAAAATTAAATACTGGCGTTTATCTCAATCTGAGGCTATAACACGCGTCCGAAGACCGGATTTGTGGAAAAAATATAAGAAAAACTGATTTAATAAGCATGAAAACTATTAATGAAATAAATCAACACAACATAAAAAAAATTTTATCTAATAAGAAAATTCCTGATTTTCATCCAGGAGATGTTGTTAAAGTTGGAGTGAGAATCACTGAAGGTAAAAAAGAAAGAATTCAATATTTTGAAGGAGTTTGTATTGCAAGAAAAAATAGAGATTTAAATTCTTCATTTACTGTAAGGAAAATTTCTTTTGGTGAGGGAGTGGAGAGAACGTTTCCTTTGTATGGCACCTTAATTGACTCGATAAAAGTGATAAGGTCTGGAAACGTTAGAAGAGCAAAGTTATATTATTTAAGAGATAGAACTGGAAAATCAGCAAGAATTTCGGAAAAAATTAGAGATAAAATCGGTATAGATATGGATGTTAAGCCAGAGGCTGTGACCGAGGAAACTTTAGCGCCAACAACAAAAGAGTCTGAAGAGGTTGAGATAACTGCGGCACCAGTTGCAAAAGTTAAGTCAGAAAAAAAAATAGAAAGCCCCTTAGAAAAAAAATAGTTTTTTTCAATGGCCAAAACTCTTTACGACAAAATTTGGAATGATCATTTAGTTGATCAACAAAATGATGGGACTGCATTAATTTTTGTAGATAGACATTTAGTTCATGAGGTCACAAGTCCTCAAGCTTTTGAGGGTCTTAGAAATTCTAACCGAAAAGTAAGACATCCAAATTTAACACTTGCGGTTGCTGATCATAATGTACCAACCACAGATAGAACTAAAGGGATATCAGATCAAGAGTCTAAAATTCAGATCGATACTCTTGAGACTAATTGTAAAGAATTTGGAATTCAGCTTTTTGGCATGAATGATAAAAGACAAGGAATTGTACATATAATTGGACCTGAGCAAGGTTTTACTCAACCAGGAACTGTAATTGTATGTGGTGACAGTCATACAGCAACTCATGGAGCATTCGGTGCTTTAGCATTTGGAATTGGTACTTCAGAAGTTGAGCATGTTCTCGCAACACAAACGTTAGTTCAAAAAAAAGCTAAAAATTTTAAAATCAATGTAATTGGGAAGCTTCCAACTGGAGTTACATCTAAAGATGTAATTTTACAAATAATTGGAAAAATAGGAACTGCCGGAGGCACAGGATGTGTTATAGAGTATTCGGGTGATTTAATAACATCTTTAAGTGTTGAACAAAGAATGACAATTTGTAACATGACAATTGAAGGTGGAGCTAGAGCAGGATTAATCGCACCAGATGAAAAAGTTTTTGATTACTTAAAAGGTAAACCAATGTCGCCAAAAGGTGACAATTGGGAAAAAGCAGTTGAGTACTGGACAAGTCTTAAATCAGATCTTGGAGCATATTTTGATAAAGAAATTAATCTAAATGCAAATGAAATTTTGCCTATGATAACTTGGGGTACATCTCCACAAGATGTTATTACAATTAATGAAAAAATTCCAAATCCTCAAAATGAAAAAGATCAAGATCGCAAAAATTCAATAGAGAGAGCTTTGAAATATATGGGTTTAAAACCAGATATGGCTGCAACTGATATTAAAATTGACAAAGTTTTTATAGGAAGTTGTACAAATGGTAGAATCGAAGATTTAAGAGAAGCTGCCAAAATATTAAAAAATAAAAAAATTTCATCTCATGTTCACGCAATGGTAGTTCCAGGATCTGGATTAGTTAAAGAACAGGCAGAGCAAGAGGGATTAGATAAAATATTTATAAATGCAGGGTTTGAGTGGAGAGAGCCTGGTTGCTCAATGTGTCTTGCAATGAATGCTGATAAATTAAAACCTGGAGAAAGATGCGCTTCTACTTCAAATAGAAACTTTGAAGGAAGACAAGGAAGAGGTGGTAGAACTCATTTAGTTAGTCCAGCAATGGCAGCCGCTGCTGCAATTTCTGGAAATTTAGTCGACGTAAGAAAATACCAAAAATAAATGCAAAAATTTAATACATTAAAAAGTATTCCAGCTTATTTACCAATAATCAATATTGATACGGATATGATCATTCCAAAACAGTTTTTAAAAACAATTAAAAGAACAGGCCTTGGAAAAAATTTATTTTTTGAAATAAGATATAATGATCAAGGAAATGAAATTAGTGAATTTATTTTGAATAAAATTCCATATAATAATTCTAAAATTTTAATTGTTGGAAAAAATTTTGGCTGTGGCTCTTCAAGAGAACATGCTCCATGGGCTTTATTAGATTTTGGTATAACATGTCTTATTAGTTCAAGTTTTGCAGATATTTTTTACAATAATTGTTTTAAAAACGGAATTTTGCCAATTACAATTAATGAGGAAAAAATCAAAGAATTGTCAGAGTATTCTAAGAGAAAAGAGGAAATTTTGATAGATCTTAGAAATGAAAAAATTACTTACGGAAATAATGAAATAAAATTTGAAATAGACACTTTTAAGAAAAAATGTTTGTTAGAAGGATTAGATGACATTGCATTATCTTTAAAAAAATCAAAAAAAATTGAAAATTTTGAAATAAATTTAAAAAATAAAAAACCTTGGGTATTTAATGATTAAAATAAAAAAAAAAAAAATTTTGTTATTACCTGGTGATGGAATAGGACCAGAAGTAATTGCAGAAGTGAAAAAAATAATCAATTGGTATAATCAAAAAAAAAATTTAAATTTTGAAATTGACGAAGATCTCGTTGGTGGATGTTCATATGATAAACATGGAACGCCACTTACAGATGAGGTATTTTACAAGGCATTAGAAAGTGCTGTTATCATGTTAGGAGCGGTTGGCGGCCCAAAGTGGGACACAGTTGAATTTGCCAAGAAGCCAGAAAGAGCATTACTAAAACTTAGAAAAGAGTTGAAGTTATTTGCTAATTTAAGACCAGCTATTTGTTTTAAACAATTAGTAGAGGCCTCAACATTGAAGCCAGAAATAGTATCTGGACTAAATATAATGATTGTAAGAGAGCTTACCGGAGGAATTTATTTTGGCGAACCAAGAGGAATTAAACCAATTGATAATGGCGAGAGAAGAGGAACGAACACTCATACTTACACAAGTAGTGAAATAATTAGAGTGGCAAGGATCGCATTTGATCTAGCAAAAAAAAGATCAAATAAAGTTACATCTTGTGAAAAATCAAATGTTATGGAAGCTGGACAACTTTGGAAAGAGGAAGTTCAATTATTACATGATAATGAGTACAGTGAAGTAGAGTTAAATCATATGCTAGCAGATAACTGTGCTATGCAATTATTAAGAAATCCTAAGCAATTCGATGTGATAGTCACTGATAATTTATTTGGTGACATTTTATCAGACCAAGCTTCAATGCTCACGGGATCTTTAGGTCTTTTACCTTCCGCATCTTTAGGAGCCAAAAATAAAGATGGGGAAATGAGAGCAATGTATGAACCAATTCATGGTTCCGCACCAGATATCACAGGGAAAGGAATTGCTAATCCCATTGCATCAATTTTAAGTTTTGCTATGGCTTTAAAATATTCATTTAATAATGATAAAGAGTCTGAAAATTTAGAACAAGCTGTTCAAGCAGTATTGGACGACGGTTTTAGAACAATAGATATTATGTCAAAAGGTAAAAAAGAAGTTTCAACCTCTCAAATGGGTGATGCAATTATTTCAAAATTAAAATAATTAATTTAAAATTTTAGTTTACCAAGTAATAGATTTAAATTCCTATTTTAAATAATAATAAGTTTTGTAATAGGAGATAAGTCTTTTTTAATTATAATTGAGTAGAAAAAATTTAGACAAGTAAGTGTAATTTATAAATAAAGTTTGTAATTTACTTTATATCCAGTATAAAACCCAACATAATTATGAACATAGCAATTGTTGGAGCAACAGGTAATGTTGGAAGAAAAATTCTTGAGGTATTAGAAATTAGAAAATTACCTATTAAAGAATTATTTTTAGTTGCATCATCGAAAAGTGTAGGCCAAAAATTTAAATTAAACAATAAAGAGTATAAAGTCCTTAACCTTGAAACTTTTGACTTTTCAAGGGTTCACATTACATTTTTTGCAGCTGGAGGAAAAATTTCAGAGAAGTTTGTTTCAAAAGCAGCACAGTATTCTAAAGTAATCGATAATTCTAGTTTTTATAGAATGGATCCACATGTTCCATTAATTGTGCCTCAAGTGAATCCAGAAAGTATTAAAAATTTAAAAAAAAATATAATTGCAAATCCAAATTGTTCAACAGCTCAACTTGTTATAGCTTTAAAACCTTTACATGATGCATTTATTATAAAAAGAGTGGTTGTTTCCACCTATCAATCAGTCTCAGGAGGGGGAAAAGCACCAATGGATGAGCTGCTTGATCAAACTCAAATTTATTTGAAAAATTATCCTAAACATAATTATTCAAAGAATAAATTAAAAAAAATTCAGTCTAAAAACTTTACTAAGCAAATAGCTTTTAATGTAATTCCTCATATTGGTTTATTTTCAACCGAGGGCTATACTCAAGAAGAATTAAAAATGGTTAATGAAACAAAAAAAATTCTTGATCCTAATATTGAGTTAACCGCGACATGTGTTAGAATTCCTGTTTTGGTTTCTCATTCAGAGTCAGTTAATATAGAATTTAAAAAATCATTTACTTTAAAAAAAGTAAAAAATCTTTTAAGTAAAACTGAAGGTTGTAAAGTTTATGACTCAAGAGAAAATGGAGGTTATATCACTCCAATTGAGGCTGAAGGAAAAAATGAAACCTATATTTCTAGAATAAGAGAGGATAAAACCAAAAAAAATTGCTTAAATTTATGGATTGTATCAGATAATCTCTTAAGAGGAGCAGCTCTAAATGCAGTAGAAATTGCAGAATTATTAATTAAAAATAAGCTATATGGAAAATAACAATCCCTTATCTCCTCATTTACAAATATACAGATGGCATATTTCATCTCTTGTATCTATTTCACATCGATTTACAGGGATAATAAATTTTTTTGCAATTATTTTAATTTGTTTATGGGTTTCTCTAATATTTTTAGGAGAGTCTTATTATACCTTCTTTAATTTATTTCTAAATTCTTTTTTTGGCAAATTTGTTGTTTTGGGGCTGAGTTGGTCTTTTAGCTTTCAGATTTTAAGTGAAATAAGACAATTGATTATGGATCTTGGATATGGTTTTGAATTAAACACATCAAAAGTCACTGGGCTAATTGTAATTTTTGGATCATTTATTTTAACTATTTTATTATATCTGGTTGGAAAAAATTTTATTTAGAATGATTACACCAACAAGAAAATGGTTATTTTTAAAAATAAGCTCAATAGTTTTTATTCCATTAATGTTATGGTTTATTATTAACTTTATATCAATATATGACCAAAGTTACGTAGAAGTTTTAGATTTTCTTTCAAAAAAAATTTCTAAGATTTTATTTAGTTTTTTCATTATTTCTGGTTTTACCTTCTCAGTACTTAGTATAAGCGAGGTATTTGAAGACTATATTAGCAATGATAAACTCAAAAATGTCGCAAATAGAATACTTAATTTTTCTGCTATGGTTGTTACTTTATTAACAATGATATTAATATTTTAATTAACCTTATGAGTTTTTACGAAATAATAGACCATCAACATGATGTAGTGGTATTGGGAGCTGGAGGCTCTGGACTTAGAGCTGCAGTAGGCCTAAGTGAGTCAGGTTTAAAAACAGCGTGTATTACAAAAGTTTTTCCAACCAGAAGTCATACTTCGGCAGCTCAAGGTGGAATTTCAGCTGCACTTGGAAACATGGGTGAAGATGATTGGCGTTGGCATATGTATGATACTGTTAAAGGTGCAGATTGGTTAGGAGATCAGGACAGCATTGAGTACCTTTGTAAAGAAGCTCCAAAAGCTGTAATAGAATTAGAAAAATATGGAGTTCCTTTTAGCAGAACGGAAGATGGAAAAATTTATCAAAGACCCTTTGGAGGTATGACTAAAAATTATGGTAATGGAATAGTTCAAAGAACTTGTGCAGCAGCAGATAGAACTGGTCATGCAATACTTCATACTCTCTATGGTCAAGCTTTAAAACATAACACTGAGTTTTTTATTGAGTATTTTGCATTAGATTTGCTTATGAAAAATGGGGAATGTAAAGGATTAATAGCTTGGAATTTAAATGATGGCACTATCCACAGATTTCGTGCTCATACTGTAATTATTGCTACAGGAGGATATGGAAAAGTTTATTATTCAGCTACTTCAGCTCATACCTGTACAGGTGATGGTAATGCAATGGTATTAAGAGCAGGATTGCCACTTCAAGATATGGAGTTTGTTCAATTTCATCCGACGGGAATTTACGGTCATGGAACTTTAATTTCCGAAGGGGTAAGAGGTGAAGGAGGATATTTAGCTAATTCAAAAGGCGAGAGATTTATGGAAAGATATGCGCCTAATGCGAAAGATTTAGCTTCAAGAGATGTCGTCAGTAGATCAATGGCTATTGAAATAAATGAAGGAAGAGGAGTGGGTAAAGATAGAGACCATCTTCACTTATACTTAAATCATTTGGATAAAGAAGTAATTGAAAGTAGATTGCCAGGCATAGCCGAAGCTGCAAGATTATTTGCAAATACTGATGTTACCAAAGATCCAATTCCAGTAGTACCAACAGTTCATTATAATATGGGTGGAATTCCTACAAATTATAAAGCAGAAGTATTAACAGTAAATGGATCTGAAAAAACTGTACCAGGATTAATGGCTATTGGTGAAGCTGCCTGTGTTTCAGTTCATGGAGCAAACAGACTTGGTTCAAATTCTTTAATTGATTTAGTGGTATTTGGCAGAGCTGCTGCAAAAAGAGCTGCTGAATTAATAAAACCTGGTACACCACACGAGGAAATTGGAGAACTAGAAACTCAAAAATGTTTAGATCGGTTTGATAAATTAAGATATGCAGACGGAAATAATAGCACGGCAGAATTACGACTTTCCATGCAGAAAACCATGCAATCAAAATGTGCTGTTTTTAGAACAGAAAAAAATCTTAAAGAGGGTATTGATCAAATTAAAAAAACATATGAAGGAATGAGCTCTTTGTCAGTAAAAGACAGATCTTTGATATTTAATACTGATTTAGTAGAAACTTTAGAATTTGATAATTTAATAAGACAAGCAATTGCAACAGTAGAGTCGGCTTATAACAGAAAAGAAAGTCGCGGGGCTCATGCAAGAGAAGATTATCCAAAAAGAGATGATGAAAAATTTATGCAACATACCCTTGCTTGGTGTGATGGAATTGAAACAAAAATAAGTTACAGACCTGTCCACAAAAGCACTTTAACAAATGAAGTTCAATATTTCCCTCCACAAGAAAGAGTTTACTAGTGGTACAGTTAAATTTACCTGAAAATTCGAAAATTAAAAAAGGCAAGTATTATGAAGATAAAACAGGATCCAAAAACATTAGAAAGGTGAATGTTTATAGATGGAATCCTTCCACTAAAGAAAATCCTTCAATTGATACTTATGAAGTAGACATGAATAACTGTCCTTCAAAAGTTTTGGATATTTTAAACAAGATTAAAAATGAAATTGATCCGACATTAGCCTATAGAAGATCATGCGCTCATGGAGTTTGTGGTTCCTGTGCTATGAACATAAGTGGTAAAAATGGTCTTGCATGTATTACACCTCATTCAGAAATTGATGGAGATATAGATATTTATCCACTCCCACATTTAAAAGTCAAAAGAGATTTAATAGGAGATCTAGATGGTCTTTTTAAACAGTATAAATCAATTGAACCTTGGTTAAAAAATGCTTCAAAAGTAGAATCCTCAGAAATTCTTCAATCAAAAAAAGATAGAGCAAAATTAGATGGGGCTTACGAGTGTATCATGTGTGCATGTTGCTCAACTGCATGCCCGAGTTATTGGTGGAATGGAGATAAATATCTTGGTCCAGCAGTTTTGCTTCAAGCTTATAGATGGATCATAGATAGCAGAGATGAAGAAAGAAAAGAAAGATTAAAAAAAGTAGCAGATGAGTTAAAACTTTATAGATGTCATACTATTCTTAACTGCACAAGTGCATGTCCAAAGGGTTTGAATCCAGCTAAAGCTATTGCGGAAATTAAAAAGTTGTTGGTCACTGCTAATATTTAAAAATATAGACTATCAAACATTTTTGATCTAAAAGATTATATTCATGAAATTAATAGAACATTACGTTGATGGAAAAATAATTTCTGGCAAATCTGATAGAAAAGGTAAAGTTTTTAATCCAGCAACTGGAGATCAGCAATCAGAGGTTCGTTTGGCGTCAAAAAATGATTTAGAACAAACTGTTGAAGTTGCAAAAAAAGCTTTTCTTTCATGGTCATTAAAACCTTCTATTCAAAGAGCGAGAATTATATTTAAATTTAAAGATTTGATTGAAAAAAATTCAGACGAATTGACACAATTAATCGTTTCAGAACATGGTAAAGTTTATGAGGATGCTCGTGGTTCACTTACTAGGGGTCTAGAAGTTGTTGAATTTGCTTGTGGAATCCCTCATTTAATCAAAGGAGAATTTTCTGAAAACGTTGGTACGGATGTTGATAGTTGGTCTATGAGACAACCCTTAGGAGTTGTAGCAGGAATTACTCCTTTTAATTTTCCAGCAATGGTTCCAATGTGGATGTTTCCTATAGCAATTGCGTGTGGTAATACTTTTATTCTTAAACCATCTGAAAAAGATCCTTCAACTTCAATCAAATTAGCACAATTATTTACAGAAGCAGGACTTCCTGATGGAGTTTTAAACGTTGTTAATGGAGATAAAGAAGTTGTTGACGCTATTTTAATCAATAAAGACATAAAAGCTATTAGTTTCGTAGGTTCAACATCTGTTGCGAAATATATTTATGAAAATTCAGCAAAATACGAAAAAAGGGTTCAAGCACTAGGTGGTGCTAAAAATCATTTAGTAGTTATGCCAGACTGTCACTTAGATGGAGCGGTAAATGGATTAATGGGAGCAGCTTATGGTTCTGCTGGCGAAAGATGTATGGCACAATCTGTTGCAGTAGCAGTAGGAGATATAGGTGATGAACTTGTCTCCAGGTTAATTAAAAAAGTTGAGGCTTTAAAAGTTGGTCCTGGAATGGATAAAACTTCCGAAATGGGTCCTCTGGTAACTAAAGAGCATTTAGAAAAAGTTAAGAGTTATATTGATTTAGGAGTCAAAGAAGGAGCAAAGTTATTAGTAGATGGTAGAAAGATAAAACTTCAGGGATATGAAAATGGTTTCTATATAGGGGGATGTTTATTTGATCATGTTAATAAAGATATGAGAATTTATAAAGAGGAAATATTTGGTCCAGTTTTATCTGTAGTTAGAGTCAAAACATTTGAAGAGGCTGCTAAACTTATTAATCAACATGAATACGGAAATGGAGTTAGCATATATACAAGAGACGGTGAAGTAAGTAGAACTTTTGCAAATAAAATTCAAGTCGGAATGGTTGGGATCAATGTGCCAATTCCAGTACCAATGGCATTTCATAGTTTTGGAGGATGGAAAAGATCTTTATTTGGTGATAGTGGCATGCACGGTATGGAAGGAATAAAATTTTATACTAGATTAAAAACTATTACATCGAGGTGGCCATCTGGAATTCGTTCAAACCCAGAATTCATTATGCCAACAATGAAATAAAAATAAATAAATGAAAAAAATATCCTTAATTGGTGCTGGCCAAATAGGTGGAACTCTAGCTCATTTGATAGGCTTAAAAGAACTTGCGAATGAAGTAGTTTTATTTGATGTGGTAGGTGGCATTGCAAAAGGGAAGGCATTAGATATTGCACAATCTTCCTCTGTAGATGGCTTTAATGTTCGCTTTTTTGGCACTGACGATTACAAGGATATAAAAGATTCTGATGTAATAATAATTACTGCTGGTGTACCAAGAAAGCCGGGTATGAACAGAGATGATCTTTTAAGTATTAATTTAAAAATTATTAAACAGGTTGCTGAAGGTATAAAAAAAAATTCACCTAACTCATTTGTGATATGTATTACCAATCCTTTAGATGTAATGGTTATGGCATTTCAAAAATTTTCAGGATTACCTGCAAATAAGGTAGTTGGAATGGCAGGAATTTTAGACAGTTCAAGATTTAAATTATTTTTATCTTTAGAGTTTAATGTTCCGGTAAAAGAAATTGATGCTATGGTAATGGGAGGTCATGGTGACACAATGGTACCATTGCCCAGATTTACAAAAATTTCAGGAAAACCACTATTGGATTTTGTAAAAGAGGGAAAAATTTCTCCTGAAAAATTAGAAAGTATAAATCAAAGAACAAGAGATGGTGGAGCGGAAATCGTCAAATACTTGGAAAAAGGTTCAGCATTTTTTGCTCCAGCGGCTTCAGGAGTGCAGATGGCAGAAGCATATCTAAAAGATGAAAAAAAAATTTTGGCTTGTGCTGCTTATCTAAATGGAGAGTATGGAGTAAGCAATATTTATGCAGGTGTTCCAGTTGTTATTGGAAAAAATGGAGTTGAAAAAATAGAAGAAATAAATTTAGACGAAAAAGAAAAAAAAGAGTTTAAAAACTCTATAGAAGCTGTTAGAAAATTATGGAAGGCAGCGTTAGTAATTGATACAGATCTTTCAAAATAATTAATGAATATTCATGAATACCAAGCAAAGCAGATTTTAAAAAATTATGGCGTAGAGGTTCCAAATGGAGTATTTGCTTTAAGTGTCAATGAGTTAATTAAAAAAGCAAAAAGATTAAATACAAAAAAATTTGTTTTAAAAGCACAAATCCATGCAGGCGGCAGGGGAAAGGCTGGAGGTATAAAAATATTAAATACCATTGAGGAATTGAAAATTTCAGCTGAAGAAATGTTTGAAAAAGTTTTAATAACTCACCAAACGGGACCTGAGGGCAGAAAGGTCAAAAGACTTTACGTTGAAGAGTCTTTTAATATTCATAAAGAATTTTATTTGTCCTGTTTAGTTGACAGAAGTAGTTCTAAAATTGCATTCATTTCAAGCGATCAAGGTGGCATTGACATAGAACAGGTTGCAAGCCAAAATCCACAAAAAGTTATAATTACAAGAATTGATTATAAAAACGAAATATCGAATGAGGATTGTGAAAAAATTGTTAAAATTTTTAATTTAGCCAATACCGTCAAAAAAAGGGCGATTTTATTGATTAAATCGATTTATAAAATGTTTATATCTACAGATGCTTACATGGTTGAGATAAATCCATTAATTTTAACTAAAGAAAATAAAATTGTTTGTTTAGATGCAAAAATAAATTTTGACGACAATGCATTATTTAAGCATCCTGAGATAGCAAAATTAAGAGATTTTAATGAAGAAGATCCCACAGAAATAGAGGCTCATAAATATGATCTTGCCTATATAAAGTTAAAGGGAAACATTGGTTGCATGGTTAATGGAGCTGGATTAGCAATGGCTACTATGGATTTAATTAAATTGTATGGTCAAGAACCAGCAAACTTTCTAGATGTTGGTGGAGGAGCTTCAAAAGAAAAAGTATCTACAGCGTTGAAGATTATTTTATCAGATCAAAATGTCAAAGGAATTCTAATTAATATTTTTGGTGGAATTATGAGATGTGATCTTATTGCTCAAGGTGTGGTAGATGCAGCAAAAGAAATAAATATAAATATTCCTTTAGTAGTTCGATTAGCTGGAACAAATTTTGAAAAAGGAAAAAGAATTTTAAAAAGATCAGGGTTAAAATTAACCTCAGCAGAAAATTTAGATGATGCAGCGAAAAAAATTATTGAAGCAATAAAATAATATGTCTATTCTTATAGATAAAAACACAAAAGTTATTTGTCAGGGTTTTACTGGTGCACAAGGAACTTTTCATTCTGATCAAGCTATTAAATATGGCACAAATGTAGTTGGAGGTGTAACTCCCAAAAAGGGCGGTCAACGTCATCTAGGCAGACCGGTATTTAACTCTGTTGCAGAAGCAAAAAAAAAAGTTGGTGCTGATGCTACAATGATTTATGTACCTGCAAATTTTGCAGCTGCTGCAATTATTGAAGCTATTGAGTCCTCAATTGAATTAATAGTTTGCATTACTGAGGGCATACCAATCCAAGATATGCTTAAAGTGAAACAAAAAATAAATAACTCTAAAAGTAGGTTAATAGGACCGAATTGTCCTGGAATTATTACACCAGGAGAATGTAAAATTGGAATTATGCCAGGCAATATTCACAAAAAGGGATCAGTTGGAATAGTTTCTAGATCAGGAACTTTAACCTATGAAGCAGTCGCGCAGACTACAGAAAATGGATTAGGTCAATCGACCTGCATAGGGATAGGTGGAGATCCAATTAATGGAACAAATTTTATTGATTGTCTGGAATTATTTTTAAATGATGATGAAACAAAATCTATTTTAATGATTGGTGAAATTGGAGGAACAGCAGAGGAAGAAGCAGCTGAATTTATAAAAAATCATAAAATAAAAAAACCAATAGTTGGCTTTATTGCAGGAATAACAGCTCCTGCAGGTAGAAGAATGGGTCATGCTGGAGCGATAATTTCTGGCAGTCAAGGTAGCGCTAAAAATAAAATTAAAAAGATGGAAGAATGTGGCATTACTATCGCAAAATCGCCTGGGGTGATTGGAAAAACTGTGTTTGATAAGTTGTCTAATTGAAAAATTCTTGCCCAAAGAATATATTCAAATTAAATGTCTTCATCAAAAAACCTTGAATTTGAAAAAACCTCATTTCTCAATAAATCCAATAGCGCATTTATTGATGAAATGTATCTTAAGTTTATTAATAAAGATGAGGCATTACCAAGTAGTTGGAAGGAATATTTTACTGAAATTGGTGATGAACTAAATATTATAGCTAATGAGATCAAGGGACCATCATGGAGTCCTAAAAAGATTAATATAAATATTAATCAATACGAAAAAAATAAGCTAGAAAATAAAGAAATTGATATATCAGAAAAATTGAGCTTACAGTTACCGCTGGACTCACATAAAGACTCTATCAAAGCAGTAACGCTAATTCGAGCGTATAGGACTCAAGGACATTTATTAGCGAATCTTGATCCATTAGGCATGAGACAATCTGATTATATAGATGAATTACATCCCCAATTTTATGGTTTTGTTAAAGAAAATTATGAAAAAAAAATTTTCTTAAACGGAGTAATCAATAAAGAATATTCAAATATAAAAGAAATATTAACTTTTTTGAAAAAAACATATTGTAAAAATATTGGTTATGAATTTATGCATATTTCAAATCCGACAGAAAGAAAGTGGTGCAGAGACAGAATAGAGCAAGATGATAAAGCAATGCAGTTTACTCAAAAGGATAAAAAAGAATTTTTATATAAATTAATTCAAACAGAGAGCTTTGAAAAATTTTTGGCTTCAAAATATATTGGTACAAAAAGATTTGGTATAGATGGAAGTGAAAGCTTAATTCTTACGTTAGAGCAAATAATTAAAACAGGCAGTCAATCTAGAATTAAAGAAGTAAAAATAGGAATGTCTCATAGAGGTAGATTAAATGTTTTAGCAAACGTATTACAAAAATCTTATAAAAAAATTTTTAATGAATTTAGTGGAGAAATTGAGTCTGATAATAAAAATGGTGCAGGTGACGTAAAATATCATCTTGGAGCATCCTCAGATCGTAGTTTTGATGGTAATTCTGTTCATGTAAGTTTAACAGATAATCCCTCTCATTTAGAGGCTGTAAACCCAGTTGTTTTAGGTCAAACTAGAGCAAAACAATTTTTTCATAAAGATATAGAGAGAAATAAGGTTATTCCAATTCTCATTCATGGTGACGCAGCATTTGCAGGCCAAGGGGTTGTGGCTGAATGTTTTGCTATGTCAGGTTTGCCTGGTCATAATACCGGAGGTGCAATACATATTATTGTCAATAATCAAGTCGGATTCACTACAAGCCCAGAATACGCTAGATCTTCTCCTTACCCATCTGATATTGCAAAGATGGTTGAAGCACCAATAATCCACGTTAATGGAGATGATCCAGAAGCTGCTGTTTATGCAGCAAAAATTGCAACTGAATTTAGATTAAAATTTAATAGAGATGTTGTAATTGATTTAACTTGCTACAGAAGATTTGGTCATAACGAAGGTGATGAACCTTCATTTACTCAACCTCTAATGTATAAAAAAATTAGATCCCATCCAACAATTGTTCAAATTTATGGAAAAAAATTGGTCGAGGAAAAAACTGTCACAGAAGAGGAGTTACTTGATTTAATAAAGAATTTCAAAGATTTACTTGATGAACATTATAAAAATGCAAAAGACTATAAACCTAAAATTGAATGGTATGAAGGAACGTGGTCAAGGTATAAACCAATTAAAGGTAAAGATAAAGTCGGAGTTACAGGAGTTGATGAAAGTAAGATTTTAGAAATTTCCGAGAGAATTCATAACATTCCTGAAGATAAGAATATACATAAAACTATTCTTAAAATAATTAATGCCAGAAAAAAAACTATTCTCGAAGGTAAAAATATTGACTGGTCAACAGCTGAAGCAATAGCTTTTGGGACTTTGTTAGAAGAAGGTTATCCAGTTAGATTGGTTGGCCAAGACTCTGCTAGGGGAACATTTAGTCAAAGACATTCGGTGCTTAAAAATCAAAATGATAGTTCAAGATATATTCCTTTAAACAATATATCTAAAGATCAAAAAAGGTTTGAGGTGATAGATAGTTTTTTATCAGAGCTAGCAGTGCTTGGTTTCGAATACGGTTATAGTTTAGTTGAACCGAGCACACTTACATTATGGGAGGCTCAATTTGGAGATTTTGCAAATGGTGCTCAAGTTATAATTGATCAATTCATATCATCTGGAGAAAGAAAATGGTCAAGAGCTTCGGGATTAGTATTATTGTTGCCCCATGGTTATGAGGGACAGGGTCCCGAACATTCTTCAGCAAGATTAGAAAGATTTCTGCAGCTTTGTTCAAATGATAATATGCTAGTATTAAATTGTACAACACCTGCCAATTATTTTCATGCACTGAGAAGGCAAATTCATATAGATTTTCGAAAGCCATTAGTAATCATGACACCTAAATCACTTTTAAGAAATAAATATTGTGTTTCTAATCTAGAGGATTTTACTAAAAAAAATTATTTCCATAGAGTATTGCGAGATCATGCAATCGACCCAAAAGTTCAAGGTTTTATAAAATTAAAAGAAAGCTCAAAAATCAGAAAAGTTATAATTTGCTCTGGAAAAATATATTTTGATTTACTCGAAGCAAGAGAAAAGCTAAAGGTAAATGATATAATTTTCTTTAGAATTGAACAATTATATCCTTTCCCAGCAAAAAGTTTATTTAAAGAAATAAGACCCTACGCTAAATCTGCCGAGTTCTACTGGTGTCAAGAAGAACCTAAAAATATGGGAGCTTGGTTTTCAGTAAGAGATTATATACAATGGACATTGGAAACTATTAAAGCTAATAATACTAAAATTTCTTATATAGGAAGAAACCCGGATGCTTCTCCTGCAACTGGATACGCTAAAAGGCATATTTCTGAGCAGCAAGAAATTATAAATAAAGTTTTTGAATGATTAATTAAAATGATTGAAAAAATTTTAGTCCCAGCTCTTGGTGAAAGTATTACGGAAGCAACTGTAGCAAAGTGGTTAAAGAAGGAGGGAGATATAGTCGAAGCAGATGAGCCAATTGTTGAGCTTGAGACTGATAAAGTAAATTTAGAAGTTCCATCTCCTATTGCTGGAGTTTTAACACATATAGCTTCAAAAGATGGTATGACAGTTGAGGTTGGCGGGCTTTTAGGCTCTATAAGTGAAAATAAATTAGAGCTAAATAAAAAAGAGGAAATTCAGAAAATTGAGCCTGTATTAAAAAAAAATAACGTAATTAATCTAGAAATTCAAAAAAAAGAACCAAAAATTTTTGAAGAAAAAAAATCAGAAAGAATTATTGAACAAGAACCTCTAGTTTTAACTAATGAATTAGATCCCTTAATTTTGACAACTGAAGTTAAACCTAAAAAAAATGCAAATAAATTAATTGCAGACGAAACTTTGTCACCTTCTGTAAGAAAAATAGTTGCTGAAAATAATATCGACCTTAAGTCTGTTAAAGGATCTGGAAAAGATGGAAGAATTTTGAAAGGTGATTTAGTTAGTTTAATGGGAGCAAATCCTCAACCCTCACAAAGAAAAATTCAATATGGTCAAGAGGAGAGGATTAAAATGACCAGATTAAGACAGACTATTGCAAGAAGATTAAAACAAGCACAAGAAAATGCAGCATTATTAACAACATTTAATGAGGTTGATATGTCAAGTATTATGGAAATGAGAAAAGAAAATCAGATAGATTTTGAAAGCCGATATGGAATTAAACTAGGTTTTATGTCTTTTTTTGTCAAAGCTTGTGTTGTTGCCTTAAAAAGTTTCCCAGTAGTAAATGCAGAAATTGATGGAGATGAAATTGTTTATAAAAATTACTATAATATTAGTTTTGCGGTAGCAACGGATAAAGGTTTGGTTGTCCCAGTTTTAAGAAATGCTGATGAATTGTCTTTTGCTAATATTGAAAAAAAAATTAAAGAAATTTCTGAAAAAGCAAGAGATGGAAAACTGGCTATTGAAGATCTTCAGGGTGGAACATTTACAATTAGTAATGGCGGTGTTTATGGATCAATGCTTTCAACACCAATATTAAATTTGCCACAATCTGGGGTTTTGGGAATGCACAATATTGTTGAAAGACCAGTTGTCATAAATGGTGAAATAAAGATTAGACCAATAATGTATTTAGCTCTTTCTTATGATCATAGAATTGTTGATGGAAAAGAGTCCGTTTCATTTTTAAAAATGATAAAAGAAAATTTAGAAGACCCGCGAAGGTTATTTTTAGAAATTTAAATGTCAGAAAAATTTCAAACGGTAGTAATTGGTGGTGGACCAGCTGGTTATGTATGTGCAATTAGGCTAGCTCAATTAGGTCTTAAAACTGCATGCATAGACTCAAGAGCCTCACTTGGAGGTACCTGTTTAAATGTTGGTTGTATACCTTCAAAAAGTTTATTAAATTTGACAGAGGAATTTCATAAAGTAAAAAATCTTTCAAATAAGGGCATCGAGGTTGGAAATGTAAAATTGAATCTTGGAAAAATGATGCAGAGCAAAGATAAAGCGGTTACAGTTTTAACAAAAGGTGTTGAATTTTTATTAAAAAAAAACAAAGTGACTTACTTTAAAGGCACCGGAAGTTTCAAATCTAGAAATGAAATTTCAATAAAAGATCACCAAAATAACGAAATTACTATCCAATCAGAAAAAATAGTTATAGCAACAGGTTCTGTAGCTGTTTCCTTGCCAGGAATTGAAATTGATGAAAAAATAATTGTGTCTTCAACAGGAGCTTTAAAATTAGAAAAAGTTCCGAAAAAAATGATTGTTGTGGGCGGAGGTTATATAGGACTAGAAATGGGATCTGTTTGGTCAAGACTAGGTGCAGAGGTTCACATTATAGAGTTTTTAGATCATATTAGTCCTGGAATGGATAAGGAAATTTCACAAGAATTTATGAAAATTTTAAAAAAGCAAGGCATCCATTTTCATATGCAAAATAAAGTTGAAACTATTAAAAAAAATGCGTCAGGTGCGATTGTGACAACTACTGATAATGAGGGAAATAAAAATCAACATGAATGTGATATAGTTTTAATTTCCGTTGGTAGAAAACCTAATATTGAGGGTTTAAATATAGAAAAAATTGGAATTATGCTTGATGAAAAAAAAAGAATTAAAATTAATAGAAATTTTAAAACGAATGTAGATAATATTTATGCAATTGGAGATGTTATTGAGGGCCCAATGCTTGCACATAAGGCTGAAGATGAAGCTATTGCAGTAGCTGAGAATATAGTAGGTCAATCTGGGCATGTAAATTATAATACAATACCAAGTGTAATTTATACAAAGCCAGAAGTTGCTTGTATTGGACAAACAGAGGAACAACTAAAACAGTTAAATCAAAAATACAAAGTAGGTAAATTTTCATTTATGGCAAATTCAAGAGCTAAAGCCATTGATGAAACAGAGGGATTCGTAAAAATTTTAGCTGATGAAACAACAGACAAAGTTTTAGGTGCACAAATAATTGGTCCACACGCTGGTGAACTAATTTCTGAGATTGGTATTGCAATGGAATTTGGTGCAAGCTCAGAGGATATTGCAAGAACTTGTCATGCACATCCAACTTTTTCAGAAGCAGTTAAAGAAGCAGCATTAGCAGTAGATAAAAGAGCAATACACTCTTAATAAATTTTCATATTATGAAAATATGAAAGTTTCGATTCTTATACCAAATATTTTTAATCATCCCTTCACTTACGAAAGTGATTTAAAATTAAAACTCGGAGATTATGTTGTTGTACCTTTTGGTAAATCAAAAAAAACTGGAGTTGTTTGGGATGAGTTTGAAAAGGAAATTAAAAGAAATTTTAAAATAAAAAATGTTTTCAAGAAATTAGATGTTCCACCATTAAATAAAAATATAATAAAATTTATTAATTGGTTTTCTGAATATAATATTGTTCCAAAAGGAATGGTATTAAAGCTTTTTTTGCTAGGTGGTAATGCGGTTGAGAAATTGACTGATGATTTTTACAAAGGATTTGAGCTAAATTTTAAAAAAAACCCAATTAAATTGTCTGAAGAGCAAAAAGAAGCTTTAAAAAAAATGAATTTATTTAATCAGAATTTCAGAGTTCATGTTCTGCAGGGCACAACAGGATCTGGAAAAACTATTGTTTATTTTGAAGCATTAAAAGAAATTATCAATAGAGGCTCACAAGGATTAATTTTATTGCCAGAAATAGGTTTAACTGGACAATTTATGCAAAAGTTTATCGAATTTTTTGGCTTTAAACCGGCTTTATGGCATTCAGGGGTTACAAAAAAAAATAAAGAAATTATCTGGAGCGGGATTGCTAATAATAAAATTAAAGTTGTTATTGGGGCTCGATCTTCTTTATTTTTGCCTTTCAAAAAATTAGGATTAATAATAGTTGATGAGGAACACGACCAATCTTATAAACAAGATGAAGGTATTACTTATAATGCCAGAGATATGGCAATATCTAGAGCTTCATTTGAAAATATTCCAATAAATTTAATAACTGCAGTGCCATCGATAGAAACTTATGAAAATATTCAAAAAGGGAAATATACTATTTCAAGATTGAAACAACGCTACAAAAATGCCTCTTTGCCCACATATGAGGTAATTAATTTAAATGAAAATAAATTAGATAAGCACTCATGGCTCTCAAAAAAAGTAATTGAAAAAGTAAATTTTCATTTAGAAAAAAAAGACCAGGTTTTATTTTTTTTAAACAGAAGAGGATTTGCACCAAATGTTCTATGTAGTAAATGTTTTGTGAGTTACTCTTGTCCAAACTGCTCAATTAATTTAGTGTATCACAAAAGTAAAAATAATCTTCTATGCCATTATTGTGGTTTCAAAAGTTCACTAAATAGAGTTTGTTCAAAAAAAGGAAATTGTGAATTTATTTTCACTGGACCAGGAGTTGAACGAATATTTGAAGAAGTAAAAAAAAATTTTCCTAATAAGAAAACTGAAATTTTTTCAAGTGATACTATGAATAAAAAAAATTCAAATAATATATTGGAAAAAATAGTCAATAATGAAATACAAATATTGGTTGGAACTCAATTAATTTCTAAAGGTTTTCATTTTCCAAGTTTAAATTGCATAGTAGTCGTGGATATTGACCTATCTTCCCAAGGCCATGATTTAAGAGCTGCTGAAAAAAATTTACAATTATACCATCAGCTTTCTGGCAGAGCTGGCAGAACTGGGAAACCTGCAACTGTGTATTTTCAGACTTATCATACTAATACAAAAATGATTTTAGACATTACCAATAGTAATCCCAATATATTTTTAGATAAAGAATTAGAAATAAGAAGAATAAATAAACTCCCTCCTTTTGAAAGATTCATATCGTTAATTCTGACAGGTAATAATGTTATAAAATTGGAAAAAGAAGCTTTTAACTTTAAAATTTTTATTGAAAAAAAAGTAGAAGCTAGAGTGTTAGGTCCTGTTAGCGCACCTATATTCAGGTTAAAAAGAAAATATCGAGTAAGATTATTGATTAGAGGATCAAAATCACTTAATTTACAAACTTCGATTGCTAAAATTATTCAAAATTATAAATTTTCTCCAGAAATAAAACTTTCAGTTGATGTCGATCCAATAAACTTTTATTAAAACGAAAAAAAAGCATTTTTAAGTAACGATTACTTGAAGACATTATCTCCATGTGTTAATTAAAACCTGTTTTTAAATAAATCTTTTAAAAAAATAGGAATTTAGTTGAGAAAAAATAAAGAATTTTCAAGCACATCATCAAGCAGGTATTCGTTAGCGCTTTATGAACTTGCACATGAGACTAATCTTCTTATTAAAATTGAAGAACAGTCCTTAAAAATATTAAAATTAATACATTCTAGTATCGACTTTTCGAACTTGATAAAAAATCCTACAAGTATGCAACAAGAATTATTAAATGTTATTAATAAGATTGCAGAACAATATAAGTTTGAAAGTTTATTAAAGAATTTTTTAAATCTTTTGATAAATAAAAAAAGATTTTTTTATCTAGAACAAATACTTAAAAAGTTTATAGAGATATGCTCACAAAAAAGAGGAGAATTGAAAGCTGAATTTAGATCAGCAAAAAATCTCTCGAGTGAAGAAATTGCTAAAATAACTAATGATCTTTCAAAAAATTTTAAATCTAAAATAAAATTAAACTACAAACACGACAAAAGTTTAATTGGAGGACTAATTGTCCAAGTAGGGAGTATAATGGTTGACACATCTATTAAAAATAAATTACAACAAATACAAAATAAAATGATGGAAATTTAAATGGAAATAAATCCTTCAGAAGTAACTAAAATTTTAAAGGAACAAATTAAAAATTTTGGTAGCAAAGCAGAAGTTACTGAAGTTGGTCAGGTATTATCAGTTGGAGATGGTATTGCTATAATTTATGGTTTAGACAATGTTCAAGCTGGAGAAATGGTTGAGTTTGCTGATGGTTCTAAAGGTATGGCTTTAAACTTAGAGAGTGAAAACGTTGGAGTAGTAATTTTTGGTGACGACAGAGCAATTAAAGAAGGCGATATTGTTAAAAGAACAGGCAAGATTGTTGATACTCCAGTAGGTAAAAAATTGTTAGGGAGAGTTCTAGATGGATTGGGTAATCCTATAGATGGCAAGGGACCTCTAGATAAAAGTGTTCAAAGAAGCAGAGTAGAAGTAAAAGCTCCAGGAATTATTCCACGTCGGTCTGTAAGTGAACCTATGCAAACAGGATTGAAATCAATTGACAGTTTAGTTCCAATTGGAAGAGGCCAACGGGAATTAATTATTGGAGACAGACAAACTGGTAAAACTGCTGTTGCAATTGATACAATCATCAATCAAAAAAAAATAAATGAAACAGGTGATGAGAAACAAAAACTGTACTGTATTTATGTAGCAATTGGTCAGAAAAGATCAACTGTAAGGCAAATTCAAAAAACTTTAGAAGAAGCGGGCGCCATGGAATATACGACTATTGTTTCAGCGACAGCATCAGACTCTGCGCCTCTGCAGTTTTTAGCTCCTTACACAGGATGTACAATGGGAGAGTATTTTAGAGATAATGGAATGCACGCTCTAATAATTTATGATGATTTATCCAAGCAGGCAGTAGCATATAGACAAATGTCTTTGTTGTTAAGAAGACCTCCAGGACGAGAGGCTTATCCTGGTGATGTATTTTATTTACATAGTAGACTTTTAGAAAGAGCTGCAAAATTAAGTGATAAACATGGAGGAGGTTCTTTAACAGCTCTTCCAATCATTGAAACACAGGGTGGTGATGTTTCAGCGTTTATCCCAACTAATGTGATTTCAATTACAGATGGTCAGATTTTTTTAGAAACTCAATTATTTAATCAAGGAATTAGACCAGCAATTAACGTAGGTTTATCTGTTTCTAGAGTTGGTTCAGCCGCACAAACTAAAGCAATGAAAAAAGTTGCAGGTTCGATGAAATTAGAATTGGCTCAATATAGAGAAATGGCTGCCTTTGCTCAATTTGGTTCAGACTTAGATGCCTCAACTCAACAACTTTTAAACAGAGGTTCAAAATTAACTGAACTTCTGAAACAAAAACAGTATACTCCAATGACAGTTGCTGAACAGGTTATTTCAGTTTTTTGTGGCGTAAAAGGCTATTTGGATAATATTGATTTAAAAGATATTGCAGAGTTTGAAACTAAGATTATTGAAAAATGTAAAACTGATAAGCCTGAAATTATAAATTCTATTTTAAGCTCTGGAAAACTTGAGAGCGATATAGAAAAATTACTCATTCATGTAATTATTCAACTTAAAGAAAATTTTAAATCCTAAATAATAAATGGCCAGTTTAGATGATCTAAAAAAAAGAATAGCTAGCGTAAAATCTACACAAAAAATTACTAAAGCTATGAAAATGGTTGCAGCTGCAAAACTTAGAAGAGCACAAGAGAGTGCAGAAAAAGGAAGACCATACTCTGAAAAAATGAATAATATTATTTTAAATTTATCAATTGGAATTTCAGACAAAGATAGTTTACCAAAACTACTATCTGGAACTGGGAAAGATAAAATTCATTTATGTGTGGTAATGACTTCGGACAGAGGGTTATGTGGTGGGTTTAATAGCAATATAATCAAAAAAGCTAAAAATTATTTTTTTAAATTATCCAGGGAAGGAAAAGATTTAAAAATAATAACAGTTGGTACTAAAGGGTATGATCAACTTAGAAGAGTTTACGCTGAAAAAATTATCGAAAATATCTCATTTAAAAGTTCAAAAAATGCTAATTATTCAGATGCTGAAAAAGTTAGCAAACTAATTATTGAAAAATTTGAAAAAGAAGAATTTGATGTTTGTACAATTTTTTATAATCAATTTAAAAATGTAATTACTCAAATTCCTCAAGCACAGCAAATAATTCCTTTAATTCATGAAAGATCTGATGGTATTAAACCAGATGATATCTATGAGTTTGAACCAGAGGAAGATGAGATTTTAAATAATTTACTGCCTAAAAATATCTCAACGCAAATATTTAAAGCTATGTTAGAAAATTCTGCTAGCGAACAAGGTTCAAGAATGAGTGCAATGGATAATGCAACTAGAAATGCAGGTGAAATGGTTGACAAACTTACTATAGAGTATAATAGAAGTCGTCAAGCAGCAATTACTAAGGAGTTGATAGAAATTATATCGGGAGCAGAGAGTTTATAATTATGAGCAGTGGAATAATTACACAAGTGATTGGAGCAGTAGTTGATGTTAAATTCGATGGAGAATTGCCAGAAATTTTATCAGCACTAGAATGTAAAAATGGAAATAATAGATTAGTTTTAGAGGTAGCTCAACATCTTGGAGAGTCAAGCGTTAGAACAATTGCAATGGACGCAACGGAGGGTTTAAAAAGAGGAGATTTGGTGACAGCTACAGGTAATCCAATTATGGTTCCCGTCGGTCCAGAAACTTTAGGAAGAATTATTAATGTAATAGGTGAGCCTATTGACGAAAAAGGTGAGGTTAAAACAAAAGAAAAGTGGCCAATTCATAGATCAGCACCTGAATTTAGTGACCAATCAACTGAAACTGAAATATTAGTTACTGGTATAAAGGTAATTGATTTATTGGCACCTTATGCAAAGGGTGGAAAGATTGGATTATTTGGTGGTGCTGGTGTTGGTAAGACAGTGCTAATCATGGAATTAATCAACAATGTTGCAAAAGCTCATGGTGGATTTTCAGTTTTTGCTGGTGTTGGAGAAAGAACCAGGGAAGGAAATGATCTTTATCATGAGATGATAGAGTCTGGAGTTATCAAACCTGAAGGACCTGGATCAAAAGCAGCTTTAGTTTATGGTCAAATGAATGAACCTCCTGGAGCAAGAGCTAGAGTTGCCTTAACAGGATTAACAGTTGCGGAGTATTTTAGGGATCAAGAGGGACAGGATGTACTTTTCTTTGTAGATAATATTTTTAGATTTACACAAGCAGGGTCCGAGGTGTCAGCTTTATTGGGAAGAATACCTTCTGCAGTCGGTTATCAACCAACCTTAGCAACTGACATGGGAAATCTTCAAGAAAGAATAACAACTACAAATAAGGGATCAATTACTTCTGTTCAAGCAATTTATGTTCCTGCTGATGATTTAACAGATCCTGCACCAGCAACATCTTTTGCTCATCTTGATGCAACAACAGTATTATCAAGACAAATTGCAGAAATTGGAATTTATCCTGCAGTAGACCCTTTAGACTCCACCTCTAGAATTTTAGATCCTAGAATTGTAGGTGAAGAGCACTATAGAGTTGCACGAGAGGTTCAAAAAGTTCTTCAAACCTACAAATCTCTTCAAGATATTATTGCAATTCTTGGTATGGACGAATTATCTGAGGGGGATAAATTAACTGTAGCAAGAGCTAGAAAAATCCAAAGATTTTTATCTCAACCCTTCTTCGTTGCAGAGGTATTTACTGGTTCAGCAGGAAAACTTGTTGATCTTGACTCAACGATTAAAGGATTTGCAGCAATTTGTAATGGAGACTATGATCATCTACCAGAAGCAGCTTTTTACATGGTTGGTACAATTGAGGAAGCTGTAGAAAAAGCTGAAAAAATAGCCAAGGATGCGGCTGCTTAATGAGTGAACAATATAAAATTGAAATAGTTAATCCAGAAAAATCTTTTTTAATAAAAGATGATGTTACAGAGGTTGTGTTGCCAGCTTTTGAGGGAGAAATGGGGATATTAAAAGATCATATTCCAATAATATCTTTTTTAAAGCCAGGTATTATAAAAATTTATTCTAAATCAGGACAAGAAAATTATTACGTTGAAGATGGAATTGTTGAATTTAAAAATAATAACTTATCTATTTTGACCAGTTCAATTGATAATATAAAAAATATGAACAAATCAAAATTGCAAGATTTATTAAAAATAGCAGAACAGGAAGTAGTAAAATTTGAAAATAACGATCAATTAAAATATTTAATTGATCAAAAAATCGATGTCTTGAAATCTCTTAATTAATTATTTTTTTGACTTGTTTTTTAAGTTCTCTGTAAACATGTAGTTTAAAACTGACTACAACTTTATCAATCTCGTCTAAATCAATCCATTTCCATTCTAAAAATTCTGGTCTTTTTGTTTTAATATCAATATCTTTATCATCACCAAGATACCTCATTAAAAACCATTTTTGCTTTTGGCCTTTATATTTTCCTTTCCAAATAATCCCTAATAAATGGTCAGGAAGTAGATAGGTTATCATTCCATCAATTTCTTTAATTAATTGAATATTATTTATGCTAGTTTCCTCTTCTAGTTCTCGATAAGCTGCTGTTAAAAAATCTTCACCATCATCGATACCTCCCTGAGGCATTTGCCAAAAATTTTTCGGATTATCTATTCTTCTTGCCACAAAAACCTTATTATCTTTATTTAATAAAATTATACCAACACCGTTCCTTAAGGGTAAATTTTGATATTTTTTTTCCATTTTACCCGTTAAGCAATTTAATCGCGTAGTTTAGTTGATTGTCGGTTTCAGTTTTTATTAAAAAATTATCACCCTCCTCTATAAGCTCTATATCTGGGACTACTCCAACCTCTGAAATAGATTTACCAGACGGAAGATAGTACTTAGCAACAGTTAATCTTATTGCTCCATTATTTTTCAAAGGGATTATTGATTGAACAGAACCTTTACCATAACTATTTTCCCCTAAAATGATTGCTCTTTTATGATCCTTTAGGGCTCCAGCGACAATTTCAGATGCCGATGCTGAACCACCATTTATTAGAACAATTAAAGTTTTTCCATTTGTAATATCTCCATCTTTTGCAAACCATTTTTTATTTTCAGAAGGCGTTCTGCTTTTTGTTGATACAATTTCACCATTATCAAGGAAATAGTCAGAGATTTCAATTGCTTGCGTTAATAATCCTCCAGGATTATTTCTTAAATCTAAAATATAAGCCTTTAAATCATTGTTTTTTTTTAATTCTTGAACTTTTTTTTTTATTTGATCGCTGCTGTTATCATTAAAAGAGGTTAACCTTAAATAACCAATGTTGCTATCTAAGAGATCTGATTTAACAGATTGAATTTCTATAATTTCTCTAATTATATTGAATGTCAGAGCATTTTTTTCGCCTTTTCTTCTTACGGTAAGTTCAATGCTTGTACCAACAGGACCTTTCATTAAATCTACCGCCTCAATTAAAGTTTTTCCCTGAACTTGAGTATTGTTGATTTTAACAATATAGTCGCCAGCTTTTAAACCAGCTTTCGCCGCAGGAGTATCATCAATTGGGGAAATTACTCTAACTACCCCAGCTTCCATGCTAACTTCAATTCCAAGACCACCAAATTCTCCGCTAGTGTCCTCTTGCATTTCCATTACGGTTTTGGGTGACATATATGCTGAGTAAGGATCTAGCGATTGAAGAAGACCATTAATTGCTGCATCCATACCCTCAGACTGATTAATTTCTTCTACATACTCTCTGTTTATTTTTTCAAGCACTTCACCAAAAAGATCTATTTTTTTATAAATATCATTTTCATCAGAACATAAAACTTCAATAAAAAAAAATTGAGCTAAAAAAATTAATATGTAGCTTTGAATTTTTTTCATATCATAACTTTTTCTTTAGGAATAAACTCAGACCAAATTTTTTCTAGCTCATAAAATTTTCTTTTTTCAGGTTGAAATATATGTACAATTAAATCTATTCCATCTACAAGCTTCCACTCAGTGCTTTCTATGCCTTCAATTTTAGAATTTTTAATTCCATTTTTTTTAAATTTTTCAAGCACTTGCTCTGACAATGCCTGAATATGTCTCGAGGAGGTTCCGCTTGCAATAATCATATAATCAGCCATTGAGCTCTTACCTTTAAGATCAATACTTATTATATCCTGAGCTTTGTTGATATCGAGGGTTTTAACAATGATTTCTTTAAGGTCTAAAATTTTATCCATTAATTAAGTTAAGAATATCAAATTTTTCTTAATTGAGAAGATGAAATGTTAACTTTATTAAATTTGATGAAGGTTAAATTTTTTTGATTTAATGACTTATAGGTCTTTGATTTTAATGAACTTTTTTTATATCCGTGCCGATCGAAAACTATAATCTTGCACTTTTTGGAAATTGATCGCCATTTGTACCATTTATGAAAATTTATTAAATTGTCAGCACCCATTAAAAAATAAATTTCAATATTTTTGTTTTTTCTTAAAAAATTAATTAAATCAATAGTTCTATTAGATTTTATAATATTTTCATAAAATCTAATCTTTATAAATTTATTTGAGCTAATAACCTTTTTACAAAATTTAATTCTTTCTTTAACATTTAAACTACTTTTAGTTTTAAAAGGGTTTTTTTTTGTAATTGCCCAAATAATATTTTTTAATTTAAATTTTCTTTTAGCCTCTTTAGAGATTGCCAAATGTCCTTTATGTGCTGGGTCAAAAGATCCTCCTAAAACACCAATTCTTTTTTTTAATATCAAATTATTTCCTAATACTGCCGTTGCTACTTACTTCATATTTATAGGATACTAGTTGTTGCAACCCAACAGGTCCCCTCGGTGGTAGATTATTTGTTGAGATTCCTACCTCTCCACCAAATCCAAACTCATTACCATCAGCAAATTGGGTTGAGGTATTGTGCATTGCAATTGAACTTTTAACGTTTTTTAAAAATTTTTTTGCAGTTTTTATATTTTTAGTAATTATACAGTCTGTATGCATTGTTCCATATTTATTGATATGATTAACTGCTGCTTCTAAATTTTTAACTGTTTTAACTGAAACAATTGGTGCTAAATATTCAGTAGACCAATTTTTTTCTGTTGCATGGTATATTTCGCCTTTATAATGTTGGTTTAAAAAATAATCTCCATATATTTTGCAATTATTATCTTCAAGTTTTTTTAAAATTGGATTACAGAACTTTTTAACAATTTTTTTGTGAAACAAAATTGTTTCTGTAGCCCCACATATGCTGGTATTTCTTAATTTTGCATTGTAAACAACATCCATTGCCATCTTTAATTCAGCATCTTTATCAATATAAGTATGACAAAGTCCCTCTAAGTGTCCAATTATGGGAATTTCAGAAAATTCTTGAACCTTTTTTACTAAAAATTTTCCACCTCTGGGTATGATCACGTCAATATAATCTTTCATTTTTGAAAGCATGAAATTGACATTTTTTCTATCTTTTGAGTTAATAAATTGAATATAATTTTGATCAACTTTATTATCTTTGAGCGCTTTACGAAATAAATTAGCTAAAATTTTATTAGTATTTATTGCTTCAGATCCACCTTTCAAAATTACAGCATTGCCAGATTTAAAACATAAGCTAGCAACGTCAGATGTTACATTGGGTCGACTTTCATATATCACTCCAATAACTCCAATTGGTATGGTAACTCTTTTTATATTTAAACCATTTGGTTGTTTCCATTTTTCTAAAACTTTATCAACCGGATCTTTTAGGTGAGCAATCTTATTTACAGTATTTCTTATATTGTAAAGTTTTTTTTCATCAATTATCAGTCTTTCAATTAAATTTCCTTTAATTCCTTTATTTGTAGCAAATTTAATATCTTTTATATTTTCTCTAAGAATTAACTTTTTTTCTTTATCCAGTAATAACGCATAGTCATTTAAAATTTTATTTTTAATTTTAGTATTGATTTTATTTTTCGATGCATTTCTTGCATTTTTTCCAATAAAATTCATGTATTCGCTCATCTTATACCTCTACCATATCGTCTTTATGAATAACCTCAGATTTTGCAATATATCCTAATAAACTTTGAATCTCATTAGAGTGATGGCCCATAATCTTTAGAATTTCATCAGAGGAAAATGAGCTTAAACCTCTCGCACATTCTAAATTTTTTTTGTCTAGTACTATAATATGATCGCCTTTTTTAAATTTTCCCGAAACTTTTTTTATACCTGCAGCTAATAAACTTTTACCATTTTTAAGAGCTTTTTTTGCACCATCATCAATTATAAGTTCTCCTTTTGGTGCTACAGAACTTATAATCCATTTCTTTCTAGCATCTAGTTTTGAAATTTTTGATATAAACCAAGTGCAATTATTTTTTTTAATTATTTCACTAATTGGACTCATGTTTAAACCATTTGCAATTGCCATAGTACAACCAGACAATTGACATATTTTTGCGGCCTCTAACTTAGTTTTCATACCGCCACTGCCGTATTCATTAACACCTTTAATATTTATTTTTTTTAAATCATATTTTAAATCATTTACTTTCTTAATTAATTTAGCGTCTTTAAATATTTTTGGATTTTTATTGTATAAACCATCAACGTCTGAGAGAAGAATTAAAGTATCTGCGTTTGTAATTTGCGCAACTCTTGAGGCCAATCTATCATTATCTCCATATTTTATTTCAGTTGTTGCAATAGTGTCATTTTCATTAACGATAGGAATAAACCCAAGTTCAAATAAATTTTCAAATGTTCTTTTTGCGTTTAATGATCTTCTTCTTTCTTCTGTGTCCTCTAAAGTAAGCAAAATTTGAGATATATATAGTTTAAATTTTGAAAATGTTTGAGAATATAAATTCATTAATTCGATTTGACCAATAGACGCGATAGCTTGACTTTTATCGAGTTTAAGATCTTTTTTATCGAAATTCATTTTTTTACAGCCGAGTGCTATTGCACCAGAGCTAACAATGATTATTTTTTGATTTTTATATTTTAGCTTTTGGATATCACTCGCAAAACTTGATAACCATTTTTTTCTAATTTTTCTATTCTCATCAATTAATAAGGAAGAGCCAATTTTAATAACGGTTATTTTAGAATCATCAAGATACATAGGAAATTAATTTGGCTTTTATTCTGGACACAGATTCTTTTTTAAAAGTTGATAGAGTCATAATCTCACATTTTTTATTTTTAGAAAAATCCTTAATTATAGCCTTGACCAAGGTTTCATCTATTAAATCGGTTTTATTAAGAACAACCAATTCTTTCTTATCTAAAAGTTTAGGACTATACCTTTTTAACTCATTTTTTACTTGTCTGTATGACTCATCAATATCAATATTAGTTATATCAATCATGTGTAACAGTGATTTACATCTCTCAATATGTTTTAAAAATTTTATGCCAAGGCCTACACCCTCGTGGGCACCCTCTACCAAACCAGGTATATCTGCAATTGTAATTTCCTTATCATCATAAGATGCAACACCCAAGTTAGGGTTTAGAGTTGTAAATTTATAATTAGCTATTTTTGGATTTGCATTAGTAATAGCTGCAAGTAAACTAGATTTACCAGCATTAGGTAAACCAATAATTCCTATGTCGGCAATTGTTTTTAATTGAAGCCAAATAGTAAATTCTTCTCCTAGAGCACCTTTGGTAAACTTTTTTGGCGCTCTGTTTGTAGAACTTTTAAATCTTGTATTACCAAGACCTCCTTTGCCTCCAACTGCTGCAACAAATTCTTCTCCTTCTTTATTAAAATCATAAATAAGAGTTTTATTGTCTTCTTCAAAAACTTGTGTGCCAAGTGGAACTTTTAAAATTAAATCCTCACCACTTTTACCGGTTCGATTTTGTCCAGACCCATTTTCACCTCTTGGAGCTTTATGGTGTTGTAAATATCTATAATCAATTAATGTATTAAGATTTTTCTCAGCTCTTAATATAACAGAACCGCCTTTACCACCATCTCCTCCATCTGGACCGCCGCTGTCAATAAATTTTTCTCTTCTAAAACTTGGAGAACCGTTACCACCGTTTCCAGCTTGAATATATATTTTTACCTGATCTAAGAATTTCATAATACAACCTTAATTATAGTTGCACTACTAATTGGGTTTTACTGAAACGAAAGTTCGGTCTGATTTTGATTTTTTAAATACAACTTTGCCTTTAACGATTGAAAAAATTGAGTGATCTTTACCCATTCCAACATTTTCTCCAGGAAATATTTTAGTCCCTCTTTGTCTTACAATGATATTTCCAGGTACCACTGCTTCTCCAGCATATTTTTTAACACCAAGCCTCCGACCAATACTATCTCTTCCATTTTTAGATGATCCACCTGCTTTTTTTGTTGCCATAATTTACCTAATTATTTATTAGCTACTTTCTTATCATCTCCAATTTTTTTCAAAGGTCGAGAAATTTTTTCAGCTTCAGATAAAACTTTACCATCTTTTGAAAAAATTTTATTAATTCTAATTAATGAATATTGTTGTCTATGTCCATTTTTTCTTCGAGAGTTTTGTCTTCTTCTTTTTTTGAAAATTAAAATTGTTTTATTTTTGCTATTTTCGATTAAATCTGCCTCTACTTTCGCTCCAGACACCATTGGAGTTCCTATTTCTATTGATTTATCATCTCCATAAGCCAAAATTTCATTGAATTCTATTTTTGTTTCAGGCTTAGAATCATGCAATCTATCAACTTTAAGGATCTCCCCAGATTTAACCTTATATTGTTTACCACCAGTTTTAATTACTGCGTATAGCATAAAATGTTTTTGTTTTTTTGTAAGGAATATAGTTACAGTCTTTTTTTAGTCAAGTTGAATAACTTAAAAATTATCCTTTAAATCTCTTAGTTTAGTAAAAGTTTTTACATCATTGGCTTTTAAAAATATGTTGCAATTGATTTCATCTTTTAAAATTGTAGGAACAGTTGGTAAACCATTTTTAAGTTTTTTATTGATGTCGAAAATTTTACTTTTCAAATCTATATTTTGTGAGTCGTATTTTGCACAAAATTTTGAATTATTAAGAGTATATTCATGACCACAATAAATTTTTGTGTTAAGTGGTAAACTTTTTATTTTTTTTAACGAAGAAAACATTTGATCATAAGTGCCTTCAAATATTTTTCCACAACCTAAAGAAAAGAGCGTATCACCTGTAAAAATAATTCCTTCTTTAAATAAATAAAAACTTATATGACCGCTTGTATGACCAGGAATATGAATAATTTTTATTTCGAAATTATCCTTTTTCCAAACTTGACCGTCCTCAACTCCAAAATCAATTTCAGGAATTCTGTCATAGTCATTTTTAAAACCTACAACAATAGCATTATATTTATTTTTTAATTCTTTATTTCCTCCAACATGATCAAAATGATGATGAGTATTAAGTATATATTTCAAAGATATTTTATTTTTTTCAACAAATTTTATTATTGGTTTTGACTCACTTGGGTCAATTACACACGCAATATTTTTAATTTCATCAATTACTAAGTAACTATAATTATCTTTTAAGCATGGAATAATTTCAATTCTCATATTATTTTTCAATTAAAAAAATTCCTAGTTCAGCAAAAAAATTTTTAATTTCAATATTTGAGTCATTTATTAAAGAAACGTCTCGATTGTTTAAAGCTAAGGACTTGAATATTTTAAAATTTTTAGCTTTAATAAAATGATAAAAATCTTTAATCGTGCACATGTGAATGTTAGGAGTGTCATACCATTGGTATGGCAAGTTTTTCGTAATTGGCATTGTACCTTTTGTCAATAAATGAAGTCTAAGTTTCCAATTCCCAAAGTTAGGGATAGTTATTATCACTTTTTTACCTACTCGCAGTAATTCAATAATCATTAATTCGGGGTGTAAAAATGCTTGAAGTGTTTGACTTAAAACAACATAATCAAATGAATTGTCTGGAAATTGCATTAAATCTGTTTCAGCATTTCCTTCAATAATGGTAAGTCCTTTCGCTATGCACTTTTGAACATTTTCTTTTGAAATTTCTAACCCTCTAGTATTTATATTTTTATTTTTTTTTAAAAATTCTATTAAAGTTCCATCTCCACAACCAACATCTAATACTTTTGTATTTTTATCAATTAAATCTATAATTACTTTAAATTCAATTTTCATGTTTAGTTGTCCGAATATGATTTCTCTAGAAAATTCTTAAGAGCTTTTAAAAAATCTGGTACATCTAATAGAAATGAATCATGTCCTTTATCGGACTCTATTTCTACAAAACCAACATCTGCACCAATAGCATTCAATGCAATAACTATATCTTTATTTTCTTGAGTTGGATAAAGCCAATCAGATGTAAATGATATTATAAAAAATTTAGTTTTAGTCTCTTTAAAAGCATTAGATAAATTACCGTTAAATTGACCTGGCAAATCAAAGTAGTCCATTGCTCTAGTAATATACAAATAGCTATTTGCATCAAATCTATCAACAAAAATTGAACCTTGATATCTTAAATAGCTTTCAATTTGAAAATCAGCATCAAAGCTAAAGTTAAGCTGTTCTCTTTTCTGAAGTTTTCTTCCAAACTTTTCTTGTAAGCTTTTTTTTGAGAGATAGGTGATGTGTGCCGCCATTCTAGCTACAGCCAATCCTTTATCGGGACTGATATTTTTTGAAAAATATTCTCCATTGTTCCAATTATTGTCTGCGGCAATTGCTTGTCTTCCAAGTTCATTGAAAGCAATATTTTGCGCCGAGTGGCTTGCTGAACAAGCTATAGGAACAGCAGTTTTAGTTTTATCAGGGAAATTGCTTACAAATTGTAAAACCTGCATACCTCCCATTGATCCACCTATAACAGAAAAAAGTTTTTTTATCTTAAAATGATCTAGCAAATTATATTGAGCATTAACCATGTCATTGATAGTTATAATTGGAAAATTAATTCCAAAAATTTTTTGTGTGTCGGGATCTTGATGCCCTGGACCATAAGACCCCATACATCCACCGATTATATTTGCACAAATAATAAAATATTTATTAGTATCTATTGATTTCTCTGGCCCAACAGCGTGAGACCACCAACCATCTTTATTTGTAACAGGATTTATACCTGTAACATATTGATCACCAGTTAATGCGTGAAAAATCAATATTGCATTATCTTTTTTATCATTTAATGAACCATATGTTTCATAAGCTATTGGATAGTTATTAATAGTCTTTCCGCAGTCTAACTTTAATGGTTTTCTAATTATTATAGTTTTAATATTAAAAGTATTCATATGTAAAAGCTAATATTTGAATTGAGAGAAAAAAACAATTTTAGCGGTTTTTTTATAGCGCTCGCAATTCAGATAAATCAGCGCGTAAATTTTGTACTAGATGTTATTTAATATGTCAATTTTTTTTAAAAGACTTATTCTGTATGAAAATTTATTATTTTATTTATAAAGAAGCTTAAAATTAAAATATGAGTTCCCCATTATTCAAAAAATTTAATATCGAGGCTTATAAACCTGGAAAATCTCAGATTAAAAAAATTAAAAACATAATTAAATTATCCGCAAATGAGTCAGCGCTAGGAGTAAGCTCAAAAGTTATAAAAGTTTTATCTAACAAGAGAATAAATTTTCATCGATACCCTGATAGCAAAGCAATACTTTTGAGAAAAGAAATATCAAAAAAATTCAAATGTAATTTTGAAAAAATTATATGTGGAGCTGGTTCAGATGAGGTTATTCAAATTTTGTGTCAATTGTATCTTAAACCTAAAGATGAAGTTGTTGTTCCAGAATATAGCTTTTTAATGTACAGGATATATGCAAGTATAGCCGGAGCAAAAGTTATATTTGCAAAAGAAAAGAATTTTAAAATTTCAATATTTGAAATTTTAAAAAAAATAACCAAAAAAACGAAAATTGTTTTTTTAGCAAATCCGAATAATCCAACAGGAACATTTTTAAATAAATCAGAACTTCTAGATCTCAGAAAAAAATTGAATGAAAATGTTTTATTGGTAGTAGATGACGCATATTATGAATATATGAAAAATTCAGGATATAAATCTGGATTAGAATTATTTAAAAATAAGAATAATGTTTTCATTTTAAGAACATTTTCTAAAATATATGGTTTAGCATCGTTAAGGGTGGGTTGGGGCTACGGTTCAAAAAAGATAATTAACGCTCTAAATGTCATAAAACCCCCTTTTAATGTAAGTCAAGTTGCTCAAAGAGCTGCGATAGCGTCTTTAAAAGATAAAAATTTCGTTGATCGATCCATAAAACATAACATTATTTATGCAAATAAAATAAAAAAATTTTTAGAAAATTATAAAATTTTTTCTAATGATGTTACTGCTAATTTTTTAATGCTAGATTTTTCTCAGTGCAGGCTTAAAGCTGACTTTTTTAATAAAGAATTGAAAAAAAAAGGTATAATTTTAAGGTCTACAGAAGAAGGGTATAAAATTAAAAATAAACTAAGAATAACTATTGGTTCTAAAAATGAAAATTTAAAATTTATGAATGCTGTGAAAAAGATATTAAATTAAAATGAAAAATATTTTAATTATAGGATGTGGTTTATTAGGCTCGTCTTTACTTCGTGCGATTAAAAAGAAAAAAATATCAAAACAAATCTTAATTTATGAAAAATCCAAGAAAAATATTTTAAAAATAAAAAAACTCAAACTTCCGGGAATTATTATTAATAAGTTAGACCAAGGTATTTCACATGTAGATTTAATAATTATATGTACACCTATGAGTGAGTATAAAAATCTCATTCTCAAAATAAATAATTTTATATCGTCAAAAACTATAATTACAGATGTTGGTTCATCTAAGTTAGAACCTTTGAAAACAATCAAAAAATTTTTACGAAAAGATATTTTTTGGATTTCTAGTCATCCAATAGCTGGCTCAGAAGTAAGTGGACCTGAATACGGAAAATATGATTTATTTGAAAATAAATGGTGCGTTTTAATAAGAGAAAAAAACACAAAAAGAAATCACTTAAGAATTTTAATTAAGTTTTGGAAAAAAATTGGCTCAAAAGTAATTTTAATGAACCCAGAAAAACATGATAAGATTTTTTCGATAACAAGTCATTTACCTCATTTAATTGCGTATAATTTAGTCAAGTCAGCACAAGATTTTGAAAAAAAACAAAAATATGATTTAATTAAATATAGTGCAGGAGGTTTACGAGATTTTTCAAGAATAGCAGCTTCGAATGAAATAATGTGGAGAGATATTTTTTTTTACAATAACAAAAATATGTCTATAGCCATTAACTTATTTATTCAAAATTTAAATTCTTTTAAAAAAGATATGAATTCAAGAAACAACAAATCAATTTTAAAAAAATTAATTCAAACTAAAAAAGTAAGATCTAAAATAATAAAATTAAAACAAGATATTAATAAACCTGACTTTGGGAGAAGTTAATAATTTTTTATGTTACTAATTTTTTTAACATTTAAATGAGCTGTTTTTTTTATCAGCTTGATAGTTCTTCTTGTGTTCATTATTACTACTTTTTTTCTAGGTCCATAAGCATGAATAAATTTTTGATTTTTTAAACAAACTCCAACGTGCCCTTTCCAATAAATTATATTACCTTCTTTATAATTATTATTTGATATTCTTTTACAATATTTTACTTGATCCTTAGAGTCTCTAGGAAAGAAAAAATTATTATAATAGAAATAAATTTGAACGAGCGCAGAACAATCAATTCCTTCACAACTTTTACCACCCCACAAATATTTAGTATTTACAAACAATTTAAATATTTTAGTGGAGTTTTTTTCAATATGATTAAATTTTCTTATATCTTTTTTTTTAATCCAAATGTTTTTTTCTAAATTTACAAAATTTTTATGTTGATTAATCACCATAATTTTTGTCCCAAAATACATAAATTTTTTGATTGGTATGAATTTATTGTTTAATTTTTTATAAATTTGAGATTTTAATTTAAAAATTTTGTGGGTAGCTTTGAAATTTTTTATAAAATTATTATTTTTTATATAACCAATATAATTATCATAGCTAGTTTTGATCTTTAGCCATTTTTTTTTTTTATTTAAAATAGAAAATTTTTCTCCATATAAAATTTGCGAACTAACTTCAGACTTCATTGAAGGTCTTAAATAAATATTATCTAAATTTTGATTGAAAAAAAAATTATTATTCACTAAGTTTTATTTTTTTTCTTAGTGACCACAATAATATCAATGAAGGTATAACCATAATAGCTGTAATAATGAAAAAAATACCCCAATTTCCATTTAACCAATCGACCATTGCACCTGAGGAGGATGCTAAAGTAGTTCTTCCAGCAGTACCAAGTGATGCTAATAATGCATATTGCGTTGCGGTGTAAGTTCTATCTACTAGTAATGAAATAAAGGCAACAAAAGCAACTGTTGCAAATGCTGCAGCAATATCATCAAAAATTACTGCAATAGCAAATAATAATTCAGATTTGTCGCTCCATGCTAGGACGCTAAACAATAGATTGGTGCTGGCCATAAATATACCAGCTAAAAAAATTGCTTTTAAAACACCTGATCTAATTACAAATAATCCACCTAATAATGTAAAAATTACAGTTGTGATCCAACCTAATGTTTTTGAGTAAATGGCTATATCAGTTTTGCTAAATCCTATCTCTTTGTAAAAAACAATTGACATCCGACCTAGGAAAGCTTCTCCGATTTTAAATAAAAAAACAAAACCTAGTATTCCTATTGCAATTGAAAAACCATTTTTCTTAAAAAAACTTATAATTGGACCAATTATGGTTCCACTGATCCAAGTAAAAAAATCTATCAAAACATTATGATTTTTAAATTTATTGGAAATTAATTGATCGTTTATTTTTTGAGAATTTTCTCTTTTAAAATAATCTGACTCATTTATAAACATCAAACCAATATTCATAAATATTATTATTCCACCTAAAATTAAAAATGTTAGTTGCCAATAATTTTTAAAGCCTAAACTTTCTAAATATTCGGCTGAAAATAATGCAACTACACCGCCTAATTTATATCCACTCCACCACCCAACAACAGCTATAGCAGCACCCGCAGCCATTGATTTTCCCTCATTTTTTCCAATTTGTTCAATTCTTAATGCATCGACAGTAATATCTTGAGTTGCAGAGGTAATGGCTATTAATAAACCTACTGCAATAACCAAAGAAAATTGAGATATGGTTAATTCAAAATCAAAAACCTTTAATATGAAATTTTCTGTTGGATTGATAACACTCCATATAAAAAGAGAAATTAATATTAATAACTGCATTAATACTATCCAACTTTTTCTATGACCTATTTTTTTTGTAAAATATGGAATTTTTAATCTATCAATTAAAGGCGCCCACAACCAATTAAATGAATAGACTACAAAAATTAAACCAGCCCATCCAATAGTTGTTCTTTCTAACCCATTTTCTTGAAGCCATAGTGTCAGGCTACTTCCAATTAAAACCCAAGGAAATCCAGAGATAGCACCCAGCAATAAAATTTTCGACATTCTATTATCAAGATAAACAGAAAAAGTTTCAGATAAAGATTGATTTTTTATTTCTAGCATTCTAATTTTTCCAAAAAGAAGGTAATAATAACACTAGTATTGCAAAGAGTTCAAGTCTACCTAAAATCATCCCTAAAGTTAGAGCCCATTTTGCAATATCAGGCAAGGAGGAAAAATTTCCACTAGATCCAATTGTAGATCCCAAACCTGGACCGACATTAGAGATTGACGAAGCTGCGCCAGAAATTGCTGTAATAAAATCTAGACCAGTTAAAGACAATAGAGCAGTTAATAATAAAAAAATTACAAAATATAAGAAGATAAAAGAAATAATAGAGGCAATAAATCTATCGTCGACAAAGTTTTTATTATATTTAATTATAAAAACACCGTTTGGATAAATAATTTTTTTAAGTTGTTTTACAATTAATAAATACAGAATCTGAATTCTAAATATTTTAACACCACAAGTTGTTGAGCCTGCACAACCGCCTATAAACATTAATATTAAAAATAAAATTAAAGGAAAACTCCCCCACTGGTCAAATTCAGAATTGACATATCCAGTACCTGTTATAATTGAAATCACACTAAAAAAGACATACATTATATTAAATTGGTAATCGTTATTAATTATTAAATAAATAGATAAAACAATAACTGCTCCAATAATTATTTTTAAAAAAGTTTTTATTTGAATATCAGAAATTAAAATTTTTTTGTCACCATTAATTAATTTTATGTAAGCAATAAATGGTAGACTACCTAAAATCATAAAAACCATTGATGTGATTTCTATATAAATATTATTAAAGTAGCCTATTGATGCATTATAATTTGAAAAACCACCCGTAGCTACGGTTGTCATTGAATGAGTTAAACTATCAAAATTTCCTAATCCAAAAATTTTATAAGACAAAGCACAAAGTATCGTTAAACCCAAATAAATATAAATTAATCTTAAACCAATTTCTTTTGATTTTGGCATTATTTTTTCTACAAAATCATTGTTAGAAATTTTAAATAATTGCATTCCACCAACATTCATAATTGGCATTAATGTAATCGCCATTACAACAATACCAATTCCCCCTAACCATTGAAGTATCGCTCTCCAGAGCAAAATACTTTTAGGAGTACTTTCTAAATCTGAAATAATAGTTGATCCTGTTGTAGTAATACCAGACATACTTTCAAAAAAAGAGTCAGTTAGTGAGAGTTCCATGTTGGAAAATATGAATGGCAAGGATCCAAATATAGCTACAGTTAGCCAAGATAAAGCAGTTAACAAAAATGCTTGTTGTAAATTTAATTTTTTATCATGATCTAAGTTCGCTAAAAAAAATAAAGTTCCCATAACCATTGTTACAAGAGAAGCACTAATGAAAGAAGGATCTATTTCTGAATAAGTAAACTGGGCAATTATTGGCAATAACATAAATAGGCCAAGAATTATTTGTAAAATTCCAAGTGCAAAAAAAACATTTTTATAATTAGACATTTTGAGAGAACATTATTTTATGGTAAATAAATTTCAACTCTATAAGAATTAATAAAAGCGCTTATATTAGATTTTTTGCAATTATAATTAATGATTAAAAAGGAAAATTTAGATAAAACAAGTGCATGGCCTTTTGTCGAAGCAAAAAAATTGCTTCATGAAAGAAAATCTTTTATTGAGAAAAAAGGAAAAATAATACTCCAAACAGGTTATGGTCCAAGTGGTCTACCGCATATTGGGACTTTTGGTGAGGTCGCAAGAACTTCTATGATGGTAAATGCCTTAAATCAATTAATAGATTTTCCAACAGAAATTATCACATTTTCTGATGACATGGATGGTTTAAGAAAAGTTCCAGAAAATGTACCAAATCAAGAATTACTTCAATTAAATTTACACAAACCATTAAGTCAAGTTCCAGATCCTTTTAAAAAATTTACTAGTTTTGGGGAATATAATAATGAAAAGCTAAAGGTTTTTTTGAATAATTTTAATTTTAAATATACTTTTAAAAGTTCTACTTCACTTTATAAAAGTGGTTTTTTTAATCCAACATTACAAATCATTTTAGATAATTATGAGAGTATTTTGGATGTAATAATGCCTACTTTAGGAAAAGAACGTCAAAAAACCTATAGCCCATTTTTGCCAATTTGCCCAGATACTAATCAAGTATTAGAAGTTCCAGTTTTAGAAATTGACAAAAAAAAATCAAAAATAATTTTTAATAATAATGGAAAAAAATTAGAAAAAACTATTTTTGATGGAAATTGTAAATTACAGTGGAAAGTTGATTGGGCAATGAGATGGTATGCGCTGGATATTGATTTTGAAATGTATGGTAAGGATTTAATTGAAAGTGCAATTTTATCTTCAAAAATAATAAAATTAATTGGAAAAAAAAGTCCATCAGGTTTTGCTTATGAACTTTTTTTAGATGAAAAAGGAGAAAAAATTTCAAAATCTAAAGGTAATGGTATTACTATTGAACAGTGGTTAAGCTATGCTTCTCCTGAAAGTTTATCTTTATATATGTATCAAAACCCTAAAAGAGCAAAAAAACTCTATAAAGAGATAATTCCAAAAGCTGTTGATGAATACTTAGATTTCATTGAAAAAGCAAAGCAGCAAGATGAATTTGAATTGCTAATGAATCCTGTTTGGCATGTTCATAACGGGAAAATTCCAAGAGAAACAACAATTATGACATTTTCAATGTTACTTACTTTAGTGGAAGCAAGCAATGCCAATAGTAAGGAACTTCTATGGAAGTTTATAAAGAAATATAAGCCAGATATATTAGAAAAAAATTTTCCTATTTTTGATAGTTTAGTTGGTTATGCGATTAAATACTTTAATGGTGAAATTAAACCTAAAAAAAAATATAAATCTCCAAATGAAATTGAAAAACTAGCACTTAAAGCTTTAGTAAAGACTCTTGAAAAGTGTGATGATACTATGTCTCCAGAAGCCATTCAAACATTAATTTATTCCACAGGAAAAGAAAATGGATATGCTGATGATTTAAGAAATTGGTTTAAATTAATTTACGAAGTTGTTTTCGGAGATGAGAATGGTCCAAGGATGGGTTTTTTTATAAGCTTTTTTGGTGTTAAAGAGACTAAAGAACTCATAATAAATAAATTAAAATAATGTTTTCAAAGCTTAGATCCATAATTTTTAAACTAGATCCTGAAACTGCACATAGTCTAGCCATTAAATCTTTAAAATTAAATTTGATTTCTAATATTTTTGATCAAAACATTGATGAGTCTTTTTTTAAAACAAAAATTTTTAATAAAGATTTAAATAACCCAATTGGGATGGCAGCAGGGTTTGATAAAAACGCTGAAGTATATAATCCTTTATTTAAACTGGGTTTTGGATTTGTAGAGGTTGGAACGATTACTCCTATTCAACAATACGGTAACCCCAAGCCTAGAGTTTTTAGACTTGTTGAAGATCAAGCATTAATAAACAGACTTGGTTTTAATAATCATGGTGCTGAAGAAGTTATTAATAGAATCAAATCAAATAGAAAAATTGGTTTATTAGGAATTAATATTGGTCCAAATAAAGACTCAGATGACAGAGTGAAAGATTATTTAATTGGTTTAAAAACTTTTTATGAAGTAGCAGATTATATTACAATTAATATTTCTTCACCAAATACTGAAAATCTAAGAAATTTTCATGAACAAGGTAAACTTGAAGAATTATTAAAATTTATTAATGAAGAGAAGAAAATCTTAAAAACAACAATCCCAATAGTTGTAAAAATATCTCCAGATATTATTGAAAATCAAATAAACCAAATCTCTGAAATATTGTTAGAAAATAAAATTGATGGAATTATTATTTCTAATTCATCTGAGTCGACTAGAAATAATCTTATAGATATCCAAAAACATCAAAAAGGAGGATTATCAGGTAAGCCAATTGAAAATAAATCAAATATTTTAATAAATAAATTTTATAAATTACTTAAAGGAAGAATAAAAATAATTGGAGTGGGTGGTGTAGACTCTGGGAAAAGTGCATATGCTAAATTTTTAGCAGGTGCGGATCTAATTCAACTTTATACTGGAATGGTTTTTAAGGGTCCAAATATTACCAACATGATTAAAAAAGAGCTTAGCGAATTATTTTTGAGAGATGGAGTAAAGAATTTCACAGAAATTATAGGAAATAAATCTTAATCCTAAATCTAATAAACTTGACGCAATCGATAACTGGTTTTATACAGGCACTGTTATTATGTCAAAAAAATGTGAATTAACAGGAAAAATTCCAATGTATGGTCATAATGTTAGTCATGCCAATAACAAGACCCACAGAAGATTTTTGCCCAATCTTAAAAAAGTCAAATTTACAAGTGAACTTTTAAAACGAAGTTTAAAATTAAGAGTTAGTGTTGCGGGTGTTAGATCAGTTGATAAAAAAGGAAGTTTTGACGAATTTTTAAAAACAGTCAAAAATAAGAACTTATCAGCAAGACTAAAAAAATTAAAAAAAAGTATTCTAATTAAATCTCCATTTAAGAAAACATCTACAGCTAAATCTGTATAATGACAAAGTTATCAATATTGCTCTCATTTTTAATGGGAGGAATTGTTTTAGCTTCAAATTATTTAGTCCAGTTTCCAGTTGGCTATTATGAGTTAGATGAAATACTAACTTATGGTGCTTTTAGCTATCCAATCGCATTTTTGATTACTGATATAGCTAATAGATTTTTTGGTAAGTTAATGGCAAGAAAAATTGTTTATACTGGATTTATGATAGGAGTTAGCTTTACTCTTTTTTTTTCCACTAACTTTGAAGATTTAATTTCGATTAGAATTGCTATTGGTTCAGGAACTGCATTTTTAATTGCTCAACTAATAGATATCCAAATTTTTGATTATTTTAGAAAAAAAAAATGGTTTATAGCGCCATTTACTTCTTCATTAGTTAGCTCAGTAATTGATACTTTTATTTTTTTTTCTATATCTTTTTATGGAACAGAGATGCCTTGGATTACTCTTTCTTTAGGAGACTTAGCTGTTAAAATATTTGTAGCTTTAGTGATGTTAATACCTTTTAGATTATTGTTAGTTTTACTTAAACCTATTTGAAACTAATATAAAAATTTATAAGATAAAATTTTATAAGCTAATTTTGCTACTAAAAAGTTATATGAGTCGAACCCTTTTATTGGAGAGAGTTCGTTTATATCAGCACCAACTATTTTAGAATTTTTTGCAGCAATTTTAATAATATTTAATGTTTCCTGCCAAAGCAAACCTCCAGGCTCAGGGGTACCTGTTGCCGGCATAATACTTGAGTCTAGACCGTCAACATCAAATGTAAGATAAACTGTTTTATCTTTTATCATTTTTTTGAATTTTTTAAGATCCCATTTAGCCTTATCTTTTGCCCAAAATATTTTAATTCGAGAAGAATTTTTTTTTAAGAATGGAATTTCACTTTCTGAGATATTTCTTATACCAAAAGAAATTACAGAAACATTTGAATAATCAAGGCATCTTTTTATAGCAGATGCGTGAGAAAATCTTTCTCCATTGTAACTTTCGCGAAGATCAGCGTGTGCATCAAAGTGTAAAAGACATATTTTTTTAAATTTTTTAGTAAATGGCTTTAAGCATCCTGGTGTTATTGAATGTTCTCCACCAAAGGTTAGTGGAAAAAGATTTTTATTTAAAATTTCTTCATTAATTTTAGACATCTTTTCAAGGGCTTTTTTAATATTTTTATCAATTTTAAAGGGTTTTAATGTTTTGATACCAATTTTCTTATAAGGCTCACAATTTAACTCCTCATCATACAACTCAACTTGATGTGATGCTTTAATTATTTCTTTAGGACCATTTTTGGTTCCACTTCCATAGCTCACTGTTTTTTCTAAGCCAAATGGAATTATTATAACTTTTTCTTTAAATAAAAAATTATCATCTATTCCAAGAAATCCGCTTTTATTTGATAGGTATTTCAATTTTTATCCGAAAATTTTGCTAAAATTTTTTCTTGTTCTACTTTTCCATTCACCTCTGTGATAAGCATCACTGGCAATTAAAGGTAATACGCTGGTGGCTTCTGCAAAAACCATTTGTTCTTTAGTAATATCAACTTTTCCCCAAGAACTTGCTTCTTTAAGAGTAGAACTGCTACAGGCTCCGTCCCTTGAATCAGCTACAGTTATTTGTACGGCGTATTTATGCATACTAACTTCTTTACCAAGTAGCTCAGCACATATAACGGTATCTTGAATAAAGTTTTTTGGAACTCCACCTCCAATCATAAATAATCCTGATTCTTTTGATTGTATTTTGATTTCAGTCAGTTCTCTAAATTCTCGAATAGAGTCTATCGTGATATGTTTTTTTGGATTTTTTTCTTGATGAATTACAAGACCAAATCCAGCACTTGAGTCTGTAAAAGCAGGACAAAAAATTGGTACATCATTATCGTATGCAGTTTCTATCAAAGAGTTTTTTTTGATAGAATTTTTTTTAAGATATTTTCCCATTTCATAAATAAATTCTCTTGAGGTATAACTTTTAGGTTCTAACGTATCAGCAATTTCACAAATTTTTTTATCACACATTTGTAATTCTTCTTCATCAATGTAAGTATCATAAATTCTATCTATATAATTTTTTCTTAGTTCAGTGTCGTCTTGAAACTGTGAGCCTTGATAATGTTTAAAACCTAAGGCTTCAAAAAAATCCATGTCAATAATAGACGCTCCAGTTGAAACAATTGCATCAACCATATTATATTTCACAAGATCTCTATAAATATTCATACAACCACCCGCAGAAGTAGATCCGGCAAGTGTTAAAAAGATTGTACAATCCTTATCCTTGAGCATTTCGTTATAAATATTAGCCGCTTTAGCAGTTTCTCTGGAAACAAAAGACATTTTTTCCATAGAAGAGATAATTTTTCGAGCATCAAAGGAGGTAATATCAACATGTTCAACGGGATCTTTTAAGAAGTCTTTTTTGCTATTATGGCCTAAGCTTTTATTTTCTATCATTAAGCTACTAATGTAGCTTTATTATTGTCTTTAGCATACATGCTCATAATCGGATTATCCTCGACTTCGTATACCTCATTTGAGTAAAATCCGTTGAATCCGGTTCTAAATGTTAAACCATAAGCTCCTAGTTGACCAAGCTCAATATAATCATTTTCTTTAATATTGTTTGGGAGGAGAAAAGGGCCTTTCATATAATCCATACTATCACATGTTGGTCCAAAAAAATCAAAAGCTGTTAATTTTTTTGAAATAATTTTACTTGAATTTTCTTTAATCATTCTAGAAGGATAAACTATATTTGGAGTGCCAGCATCAAACAAAGTTCCATATGTTCCATCATTGATGTAAAGCTTTTGTTTTTTTCTAAGGTTAACTCTTACTATAGTTGAACCACTTTCAGCAACTATAGCTCTACCTGGTTCACATATAATTTGAGGTAATTTTTCAAGCTTTAAATTTTCTAAACCAGCTTTAATTTCATTAAAATAATTATCTAATGTTTGAGGAACTAAATCAGGATAAATTGCTGGGAAGCCTCCTCCTACATTTATGAAATCTGGGATAATTTTAGATCTCTTAATTACATTTCCAATTTCAATTATTCCCTTTTTATAAGAAATAGGATGCATACATTGTGATCCAACATGAAAACTCAAACCTACTTTGTTTGCAAATTGTTTTGTTAATCTTAGTAAACCAACAGCCTCTGAATTAAGTGCACCAAATTTTTTTGATAAATCTATTTCAGCATGTTCATTTGATACAGCGATCCTAACAAATAATTCTAGATCTTTGGCATTTTTTGTAGATTGAATTATTTTTATTAATTCATCTTTTGTATCCAGTGAAAATATTTTTATTCCATAATTAAAATATGCTTCGCTTATACTTTCTCGACTTTTAACTGTATTCATATAATTGCATTTTGCAGTCGAGCTAAATTGTCTAATATTTTTTATTTCATTAATTGATGCTACATCAAATTGATCAATGCCGCTTTCAATTATCGTTTTAATAACTTCTGGGTAAGAATTTGTTTTAACGGCATATAAAATATTTCCAGGGAAATTATTTTTAAAGTATTTTATAGCCGTTTTAATTGAATGCTTTCTGATGCAATATACAGGTTTTTCAGGTTTCAGTTGATTTATTAGGTCTTCAACTGATTTAAATTTTTGCACTAATAATGCCTCCAAAAAAAATTTAATAAAAAAACTTTTTTAAACTTGTAAAAAAAACTATTTTTTTATGCAAATAATGGAATCGATTACTAATGTAAAGTAAATAATTTATGAAAAATAAGTTAATGCACTTGAAAAATTTTTATAGATAATTATCTAAGTCCGATGAAAGAACAATTAGTAGTTAAAAAACTTAGTGATTATGTCAATAAATCACTTATCATAGTTGACGATGACAATCCTTTTAGAGAAAGATTGGCAAAAGCGATGGAGAAAAAAGGTTTTCAAGTTTTACAAGCCGAAAATGTCGAAAAAGGTATCGAATCAGTTAAGTTAAACAAACCTGCTTTTGCTGTTGTTGATCTAAGATTGGGTGATGGAAATGGTTTGGAAGTTGTAAAAGAGATACAGTTATCAAACCCAGATAGTAGAATTGTAATGCTGACAGGATACGGAAACATTCCAACCGCTGTTGCTGCAATTAAAGAGGGGGCAATAGATTACTTGGCGAAACCTGCGGATGCTGATGATGTTGAAAAAGCCCTACTTGCAAACTCATCTACGAAAGCTGCTCCACCTGAAAATCCAATGTCAGCTGATAGAGTTAAATGGGAACATATTCACAGAGTATTTGAATTATGTGATAGAAATGTTTCAGAAACAGCAAGAAGACTTAAGATGCACAGAAGAACTCTTCAAAGAATTCTTTCTAAAAGATCTCCTAAATAAATTTCCTAATTTTAATTATTTGTTTTGTAATAAGTGCTAATAATAAAATTTTAAAGATTTCAGCTAATAAAAAAGGTTTTACACCTCCATCAAAAAGAATTTTAATTTCCCATCCTAAAAATTTCCCAAGCCATAAAATTCCTAAAATATAAATTGTTGAAACAGCTAATATCAGCTTTAGCAAAACAATGAAAAAATTATCTTTAGAATTTATTTTAGAGGACAAACTCACAGCTGTTAAAAATCCAAGTAAGTATCCCATTGTAGGTCCAGTAAAATAAATTAATCCTACCCCCTTCTCAGGTGAATTTGCAAAAACAGGAAGCCCCGCAATTCCTTCGAGAAGATATAAAGTTATTGTCATTAATCCAATTTTATAACCAAAACTAATACCTAAAAACAAAACCACAAATGTTTGCATAGTCATTGGAACTGGATAAAAAGGAATTTTAATTTTTGCAGATATTGTTAGCGCAATTGAGCCTAGCAATATAATTAAAATTAATTTTATAATTTTTGATTGTGTATTGTTTTTAATTAGGTCCACAAATTTATATTATATTTATTTTAAGAGTTTAATATGTTTATATTTTTACAATTATTTCTTAATTAAGCAAAGTTTATTTTTTTATATAAAGATGTTAATAAAATTGTAATACTATGAAAATCTGAATGAATAAAATTCAAAAAAATGATCATTTTTATTTAATTGATGGATCAGGTTACATATTTAGGGCTTATTATGCATTACCTCCATTATCTAGAAAAAGTGATGGTTTACCAACAGGTGCAGTAAGCGGCTTTTGTAGTATGCTTTTTAAACTTCTAGAAGACTCTAAATCAGATCAAAATTTACAAAAACCTACTCATTTTGCTGTAATTTTTGACTCTGGAAGAAAAACTTTTAGAAATGAAATTTATAGTGATTATAAAGCAAATCGAATAGAAGCACCAGATGATTTGGCTCCTCAATTTGAATATATAAGAAAATCTGTTTTAGCTTTTAATTTACCCTCTGTTGAATTAACAAATTATGAAGCAGACGATTTAATAGCTACTTATGTTGACCAAATATTAAAAAAAGGCTCAAAAGTTACCATCGTATCTTCAGATAAAGACTTAATGCAACTTTATAAAAAAGATGTTCGTCTTTTTGATCCAATGAAAAACAAATTTATTTCTGAAGAGGACATACATAATAAATTTGGAGTAGTAGCAAATAAAGTAATTGATGTTCAAGCTTTAGCAGGAGATAGTAGCGATAATATTCCGGGAGTACCTGGTATAGGAGTTAAAACAGCCGCTGAATTAATTAATAAATATGGAACTTTAGAAAATATTTTAAAATCAGCTCATGAGATTACGCAAAATAAAAGAAGAGAAACTTTAATTGCAAATAAAGATAAAGCAATTATTAGCAAACAGCTAGTTACTTTAAAACATAACGTTCCTGTAAAACAGCATTTAGAAGAATTTAAATTAAAGGAAATAGATAAAGATAAGCTTTATAAATTTTTAAGAGAAATGGAATTTAATAGATTGTTAAGTTCTGCAATTTCCGTATTCGGTGAACCAAATCTTTATGCTAGTGACTTTGAAACTAAAAATTTAGATAAACAAAAGCCTATAAACAATAAAAATTATCATTTGATTTCAAATCCAAATCAAATTGACGAATGGATAAAAGAGGCAGAAGAAGTTGGAGAAGTCGCGGTTGATACAGAAACTAGTTCACTTGACCCACACCAAGCAAAATTAATAGGAATTTCTTTATGTTCAAAAATTGGTAAAGCTTGTTATATTCCAATTGGACATCTGTCTGGAAAATGTATTAAAAAAGATATAGTAATCCAAAAGTTAAAGCCTTTATTAGAAAACCCAAATATAAAAAAAATTGGTCAAAATATTAAATTTGATTTTATAATTTTATTTAAACAAGGTATTGAGATTTCCTCAATGGAGGACACTATGTTGATGTCATATGTTCTCGATGCTGGAAAAAATAGACACAATATGGATTTATTGTCAGAAATTCACTTGGGGCACAAAACAATTAAATTTAAAGATTTAGTTGGCACAGGAAAAAAAGAAATTAATTTTAGTGAAGTTGAGCTAGATAAAGCAAAAGATTATGCGGCTGAAGATGCGGACGTAACATTTAGATTATATAAAACATTTATCAAAAAATTAAAATCAGAAAAGATGATTAATATTTATGAAATTTTTGAAAAACCTTTAATAAAAATTCTTGCTTTTATGGAAATAAAAGGAATTAAAGTAGATAGTGGTTTTTTAAAAAGTCTTTCTCTAAAATTTGAAAAAAAAATTGAACAATTGCAAAAAGAAATTTTTAAGATTTCAAAAAAAAACTTTAATATTGGTTCTCCAAAGCAATTGGGAGAAATTATTTATAATGATCTTAAAATAGCTGGATTAAAAAAAACTAAAAAAGGTGGATTTGCTACTAGTGCAACTGTTTTAGAGGACTTAGCCTTCAAAGGAGATAAATTTTCCCAATTAGTTTTAGATTGGAGACAAGTTTCAAAATTAAAAAATACATATACCGACTCTTTACCTCAGTATATAAATCCTAATACTAAAAGGGTTCATACTTCTTTTTTGTTGGCTGCAACAACTACTGGTAGACTAGCCTCTAGTGATCCAAATTTACAAAATATTCCAATTAAAACAGAGGAGGGCAGAGATATTCGAAAGGCATTTATCGCTGAAAAAGATTTTATGCTTGTTTCCGCCGACTACAACCAAATTGAAATGAGAATTTTAGCAGATTTAGCTGATGTCAAAGAGTTAAAAAGAGCATTTAAAAATAATGTAGATATACATTCTTTAACGGCAAGCCAAATATTTAACATAGACATAAAAAAAGTTGACGATAATAAAAGAAGAAAAGCTAAGGCAATCAATTTTGGAATTATTTATGGAATTTCTCAATATGGTTTGGCAAAACAAATTAATGTTTCAAAATACGAAGCAGAAGAGTTTTTAAATGCTTATTTTTTAAAATTTCCTGAAATAAAAATTTACATGGATAATACAATTAAATTTTGTCGGAAAAGTGGATATGTTAATAATATTTTTGGACGTAGATCTCATTTTATTTCAATTAATGATAAAAATTTTAATATTAGAAATTTTCAAGAGCGTGCAGCTATTAATGCTCCAATACAAGGTTCTGCCTCAGAAATAATGAGACTAGCCATGATCAGGTTAGATAAAAGATTATCTGAGAGAAAAAAAAATAATTGTAAGATATTACTTCAAATTCATGATGAATTATTATTTGAGGTTCCTATAAATGAGGTAAAACAAACTATAAAAATTATAAAAGAGGAAATGACCAGTGTTGCTGAAAGTCAATATCATTCTTTTTCCACTCCTCTAACTGTTGATATTAATATTGGTGATAACTGGGGCGTACTTCATTAATATTAATTAGATTGCCCAATTAAGAACAATTTAGTATTTTTAAATTAACTATGAATAAACCAACAATAGCACTGGTAGATGATGATAGAAATATACTCACAAGTTTAAGCATAGCCTTGGAAAAAGAAGGATTTAATATTCAAACTTATATAGATGGTGAAAGTGCATTAATTGGATTAACTCGGATACCACCAGACTTAGCAGTAATTGACATTAAGATGCCCAAAATGGATGGGGAGGAATTGTTAAAGAAGCTAAGAAAAAAAACCTCTTTACCTGTAATTTTTTTAACTTCCAAAGACGATGAAATTGATGAATTGGTAGGTTTGAAGCTTGGAGCAGATGATTTTGTAAAAAAATCAGGAGGATTTTCAGTAAAAGTTTTAATTGAAAGAATTAGAGTTCAACTGCGGAAAAAAGACTCAAATAATGTTATTGAGGAAAACAAAAGTATTATTTCTCATGGAAAACTTAAGTTAGACTCATCTCAACTTGAGTGTGAGTGGAACGGAAAACAATTACCTGACAAACTTACTACAACTGAATTTTTAATTGTTAAAGAATTAGCAAAAAGACCTGGAATTATAAAAGAAAGAGCTCAATTAATGGATATAGCTTATAGAGAAGACACTGATATTGAAGATAGAACTATAGATAGCCACGTTAAAAGAATAAGAAAAAAATTTAAAAAAGTTGATCCTAATTTTTCAGCTATAGAAACCAGATATGGAAGTGGATACAGATGGAATGCTAGTTAATGCTCAAAGGATATCTAAAAAAGTTATCAATACTCAGAAAATTCTTATTTATTAATTTTATTTTTTTTATTTTTATTGGTTCTTTTACAATTATTTATATTAAAAATGTTGAACCTAATTTAATTAAAAAAAAATCAATCAATCATACAAATATTATAGATAATACTATCGATAATATTAAAAGATTAAATATTAGATTTATTGAAGATGATATTAAAAATTTTTTGTTTTCTACTAGATTTATTTTTCAAAACTTAGATCGAGTAATATTTTTTGACAATAAATTAAATTTAATTGGTGATACAGATACATTAGATCTTGATCCAAGATCTTTTTCAACAATAATTGATAATATAGAGTTTGAAATCTTAAATGAACAAAAAATTGAAACTGATAAGGAAAAAAAAATTAATTTAAAAAATGACAAGTTATTTTCTTTAAAAGAAATTATAAACATTTATCAAAACTCCAAAGATTATGGAAAGCCATATACATTTACGCAGAAAAATTTTGATCAATTTCAATTAACAACAATTAAAAATGTTATCCTCAGCGAAAAAAACGTTGGTTTTTTAGTAATTGTTCAAAATGCAAATGATATTAAGGCGGCAATTGATGAAAGAAAAACCTTTGTAATTAGAACAGTAATTGTTGTGGGATTTGTAATTTTAATATTTTCCTTTGTTCTAAATAGATATTTTTTAAAACCTATTCAAAATCTAGTGAGTTATACAAAAACCATAAAAAATAAAAGTTCTGAAAAAATTAGTATTGAAAATTTAAAAAACAGAAATGATGAATTGGGATTATTGTCAAATTCTTTGGACGATATGACAAATGAATTACAAAAAAGAATCTTTCATGCAGAAAATTTTTCAACCGATCTTGTCCATGAAATAAGAAACCCACTAACTTCTTTAAAAAGTGCTTCTGAAATTTTACAAGATACCAATAACACTGAACAAAGAACAAAATTATTAAATATTTTAAGTCATGATGTTCAGAGAATTGAAAGATTGATTACCGATTATTCGCAAATGTTAAAAGATGAAGCTACTCTTAGTACTGAGAGAATGAAAAAAATAGATATACAACCAATTATTCAGTCAGTAGTCGAAGATTATAACAATATTTATAATACTAAAAGGGGCATTAAAATAAGTTATGAAAACGATGGAAATAAAGAATTTTTTATCAATGGTATTGAAAATAGAATTGAACAAATAACTGCAAATTTATTGGATAATTCAATATCTTTCATAAACGATAATAAAAATATTTATGTAAAAGTATACAAAAATCCTGATAAAAAAATTATATTTGAAATTATTGATGAGGGTCAAGGATTTAAAGAAAAAGATACCGAAAAAATATTTAAAAGATTTTATAGTAATAGACCAGAAAATTTTGGTGAACATTCAGGTCTTGGATTAAATATAGTAAAAAATCTGGTAGATTTGCATGAGGGAAGCATTAAAGCTAAAAATAGAGACAATAAAGCTGGTGCAATTATTACAATAACTTTTCCTGAGATTTAATCTTATGTTGATTAATTATTTCTTAGTTGCTAGATAACTCTTAATGAAAGATTATAAAGTTAAAGACCTATCACTTGCTGATTTTGGAAGAAAAGAAATTTCGATTGCTGAAACCGAAATGCCAGGTTTAATGGCGTTGAGAGAAGAGTATTCAAAAAAATTACCTTTAAAGGGTGCAAAAATTATTGGCTGTTTACATATGACAATACAAACAGCAGTATTAATTGAAACTTTGGTAAAATTAGGAGCAGAAGTTAGATGGTCTTCATGTAATATTTTTTCAACACAAGATCACGCTGCTGCAGCAATTGCAAAATCAGGAATTTCTGTATACGCATGGAAAGGCGAAACTGAAGAAGAGTATCTTTGGTGTATTCAACAGACTATAGTTGGAAAAAAAGAATGGAAACCAAATATGTTACTAGACGATGGAGGAGATTTAACAGCAATTATGCACAAAGATTATAAACATTTAATGAAGGAAATCAGAGGAGTGACTGAAGAAACTACAACTGGAATTAAAGCACTAAATAAAATGGAAAAAAATAATTCTCTTATGATTCCAGCCATTAATGTTAATGACTCGGTGACTAAATCAAAATTTGATAATTTATATGGATGCAGAGAAAGCCTAGTGGATGGAATTAGAAGAGCTACAGATGTTATGATCTCTGGGAAAATAGCAATTGTTGCTGGATTTGGTGATGTAGGTAAGGGAAGTGCATCTTCCTTAAGACAAAGTGGAGCAAGAGTATTAATTACAGAAATTGATCCAATTTGTGCTTTGCAAGCTGCAATGGAAGGTTACGAGGTGGTTTTAATGGAAGAAGCAATAGGAAGAGCCGATATCGTTGTGACTGCAACAGGAAATAAAGACATTGTTACAGCAGATCATATGAGGAACATGAAAGATAGGGCAATACTTTGTAACATTGGACATTTTGATAATGAAATCCAGGTTGATGCTTTGAGAAACTATAAATGGAATCAAATTAAACCCCAAGTACATGAAATAGAGTTACCAAATGGTAAAAGGATTATTCTGTTAGCAGAGGGTAGATTGGTGAATTTAGGATGTGCAACTGGTCATCCAAGCTTTGTAATGAGTGCATCTTTTACTAATCAAGTAATAGCCCAAATAGAACTTTGGAACAATTACAAGAATTATGAAAATAAAGTTTATGTTTTACCAAAATATTTAGACGAAAAAGTTGCAACACTTCACCTGAAAAAGGTTGGTGCAAAACTGACTAAATTATCAAAAGAACAAGCGGACTATATTAGCGTTGAGGTGAATGGTCCTTATAAATCAAATGCCTACCGCTATTAACAGTGGCAAAATAGATATTTCCTCTGAGAGATTAATAAAAAATTTAGCAAAAAAATTAGTAAAATATTTAAAAAAGGGAGATATTGTTTTTTTATATGGGGAAATGGGTGTAGGTAAAACTACTTTTGTAAAATATTTAATAAACCAATTTCAAATTAATAAAAATCTAAAAAAAACTGAAGTAACTAGCCCAACATTTAATCTTTTAAACGAATATTTAATTAATGGACTTAACATAAAGCATTTTGATTTGTTTAGATTAAAAAATAAATCAGAGATAAAAGAGTTAAATTTATTTGAGGAAAATCGAGATAATATTTTACTTATTGAATGGCCTCAAATAATTGAAAAAAAATTTTGTAGCAAAACTATTAAGTTTTTTTTTAATTATGAAAACAATTTTAAAAATAGATCTTTGAAAATAAAAGGGCTTAAATTTTTATAATGAATTTAAAATTTTTTGAAAATTTAAAACAAATTAAAGGAGATGCATCAATTAGAAAATTTTATAGAAAAAAAGATAAAAATAAAAATTCAATTATTGTATTTGCTAAAAAAGAAAAAATTAAAAATTTATTAATATATGATGCTGTTAATAAAATTTTAATTAAAAATAAAATTTATGCCCCAAAATTATTTTCAGAAAATTATAGAAAAAATTTCATTGAAATAGAAGATTTCGGAAATACTACAATTTATCAAATTCTTAAAAGTAAAAAAAAAAATAAGTTTTTTTTTTTTAAAAAAATAATTAACTTATTAAATAAAATTCAATCAATAAAAGACAAAAAAATTAAAAGTTTTAATAACAAATTTTATAAAGTTAAAGTATATGAACCTAAGTTCTTGCTTACAGAAGCAAAATTATTTTGTGATTGGTACGTTCCAAAAAATTTATCAAGAAAAAGAGTTTTTATTTTTAACCGTAAATTGAAAAAACAATTAAAATTTTTAATATCAAAAATTATTTTAAAAAATGATACTTTTGTACATAGGGATTTTCATGTTTCAAATATGATGTATCATAATAAAAAAATTGGACTAATTGACAGTCAGGATGCTCTTATAGGGAATAAGGCCTATGATCTCGCCTCATTAATTGACGATGTTAGATTTAAAACATCAAATAATCTTAAAAATAAAATTTACAATTATTATCTTAAGACAAGTAATAAAGTGATACATAATAAATTTAAAAATGATTTTGAAATTTTATCAGTATTAAGAAACCTCAAAATTATTGGTATTTTTACTCGGTTAGCGCAGAGAGATAACAAGAAAAGTTATTTAAAATTTATACCCTATGCATGGAAACTTATTAATTTAAGAATTAATAAAAATAAAGTTTTTGAGGAATTACTAAAAATTTTAAAACTTGATTTTTCTAAAGAAGTTAATCGATAATATGAAAATAAAAACAGCTTTAATTTTATGTGCCGGTTATGGTAAAAGATTAAATCCTCTTACTTTAAAAACTCCAAAGCCATTACTCAGATTGAATAATATGACCCTGCTTCAATCATGTATAAATTTAATTGAAAATTTAGGTATCAGAAAAATTTTTATCAATACTTTTTATTTAAATAAAAAAATATCAAATTACTTAAAAAATAATAAATTTATGAGTGAAATTCAAATAATTGATGATGGTGAGTTTATTTTAAATACAGGAGGAGGTATTTTAAATATGATTAAACAATCTTCAGATGAAAATTTTTTAATTTTTAATCCTGACACAGTTTGGAGTAAAAACTATAAAAAAGAAATTATTAAAATGGAAAGATTTTATTTTTCTAAAAATTTAAATAATGTTTTAATGCTAGTAAATAAAAATCAATGTTTTGATAAGAAGTTAGCTGCTGATTTTACTCTGCAAAATAATTTAATTTCAAAAACTACCAACAACGATTTGATTTATATTGGCTGCCAAATATTAAATAAAAAAGTATTTAAAAACTACAAAGTTTACAATTTTTCTATTGTAAAAATTTGGGACGATTTAATTAAAAAAAAAAAATTGTTTGGATTTAAAAGCTTTAATAAGTTTTATCACTTAACAGATTTGAGTGTTTTTAAAAAGCTACAAGATCTTTAGCTCTTTCTTGATCCAAATATTTGCATTCTATAATTTTTTCATCTTTATTTAAAATTATTAGTAAAGGATTCCCAGTGGGTATTTCTAATTTAGAAATTTGATTATTATTTAATCTAAATAAATACTTACAAAGTGCTCTTATAGAATTACCATGTGCCGAAATTAATATATTTTTATTATTAATTTTATTTTTAATTTTTTCTTCGTAAAAATTTATAACTCTTTTATAAGTATCTTTTAAAGACTCAGTACTAGGTATAAATTTTTTTGGAATTTCTTTATATGTTTGAATATTAATAGGATGATATGGATTATGTTTATCTAATGGTTCTGGACGCAAATCCCATGATCGTCTAAATTGATGTACTTTTTCTTCACCAAGTTTAATTTTCATTTCATCTTTATTTAAACCAGTTAAAGCACCATAATGCCTCTCATTTAATTGCCAAATCTCCTCATAATCTTTTTTATCATTAAGGATTTCCTGAATTAATTTAAGAGTTTTTTTAGCTCTTAATTGCAGAGAAGAGTAATAAACATCGATTTTAATATTGTACTCTTTAATTAAATTACCTGCTTTTTTGGCCTCTAATTGTCCGTTTTCAGTTAAGTCTACATCAACCCATCCAGTAAATCTTTTTTCAAGATTCCAGACACTTTGTCCATGTCGAACTAATATTAAATAACTCATATACTTATCTTTTAGATTAATTTGATAAATTAAACTATACATATAAATGATAAGATTTTTATCAAAATATAAATATATTTTTTATACAAATAACGTTCTCGTTATTATTTTATATTTATTTCCAGGAAGTTTAATTGGATGTTTTTTATATAATGATTGTAAAATTCAACCAAAAATAATTGATGATTTTATTATCTCCTTAGATCACTTTTTAATTTTTTTTATTACCACAAGTATTGGCTACATGACTTTTTTAACATCTAAGTATACAAGTATTTTGACTATATACTTAATATTTTTGTCAGTAATCTTAGAATTGTTTCATTTTCTAGTCCCCGATAGAACTTTTGAAGTAAAAGATTTTTTTGGAAATCTTTTAGGAGTATCGGTAGTATTAATAATTTTTTTATTATTTAAAAAATATGCAAAATTTTAAAACTAATCTATTCATAATATTTTTTTTAATTTTATCTGGTTGTTCAACAATTCCTTCAAATACTTCAAATAGTTGCTCTATTTTTAGTGAGAAAAATTTTTGGTATAAGCATGCAAAATTCTCTGAGCAAAAATGGGGTACACCTATTTATATTCAATTAGCTATAATCAAAGTAGAGTCAAATTTTGACAGTCAAGCTAAACCTCCAAGACAAAAACTATTCAAAATTATACCTTACAAAAGGCCTTCAAGTTCATTCGGTTATTCGCAGGCTGTTAAAGGAACATGGGAGTTGTATAAAAAAGAAACCGGTAACAATTTAGCAGTCAGAACAAGATTTAAAGATAGTGTAGATTTTATAGGTTGGTATACAAATAAAACTGAAAGTATTTTAAAAATTTCAAAAAAAGACGCTTTTAGACAGTACATTGCTTATCATGAAGGATGGGGAAATTATAAAAATTATAAAAAAAATAATAAAATTATTGATTTAGCAAAAAAAGTAGAAAAGCAATCGAATATTTATAAAGAGCAATTAAAAAAATGTGAAAGCTCACTTAACAGAAATAAATATATTATTTTTTAGTTAATTGTTTTTCTAGCTCTAGATCAACAGCATCAATTCTTCTGGTATTTTTAGCCAACGCCAAATACATTGCTGGTGTTACGTAAAGTGTAAAAAAAGTTGAAATTATCATTCCTCCCAAAATAGTAGATCCTAGAGCTAATTGTGATCCTTCACCTGCACCAGGGCCGATATTTCCAATTACGAGAGGTATCATAGCTATAATTGTACTTAGTGAAGTCATAATTATTGGTCTAATTCTTAAGGCACAAGCCTCTTTTACAGCATCCTCTAGTTTTCTCCCGGTAGTCCTAATTTGATTTGCATAATCTACAATTAAAATACTATTTTTGGTTGATATACCAACTAATATTACTAATGCAATTTGAGAAAAAATGTTAATTGAACTATTGAGAAACAGAATAAAAACTAAGCCCCCAAATACAGCTAATGGTACTGTTAGAATAATAATAAAGGGATGAATAAACGAATTAAAAGTAGCCGCCATTACTAAATAGGCAGTTAATAAAGCCAACCCGAAAATAATAAAAATTTCGTTTGTAGTTTCTTTAAATTCTTCAGATTCTCCTTTCCAGGTAATTTGATTTTTTGGAGCAACTTCTATCATTACGTCTTCAAGATATTTTATAGCTTCAGCTAAAGTATAATTTTCTTCAATGTTTGCAGAAATTGTTACTGCTCTTTGTCTATTATATCGAGATAATGCCTCAGCTGTCCCTTCCTCTTTAAAATCAACTATATTTGCTATTGAAACTAACTTTCCAGTGGTGCTTGATCTTACAAAGATTTTTGATAAGTCTTCTTTATTTCTTCGATCTGACAGATATTGTTGTAATATTATTGGATATTCTTTACCCATTTTGTTAAATGTTGTAACACGTTTGCCTCCATAAAGCGTTTCAAGTGTTGTTCCAATATTTTCTATTGAAACGCCCAAGTCATTTGCCCTGATTTTATTTGTGATTAGCTTAACTTCTGGTTTATTTTTATTGTAATCTGATTCTACTCTAGATAAATTTCTATTTTCTCTTAATTTATTTATAACATTATCAGCTATAACTTGTAATTCTTCGTAGCTTGTTCCATAAATTACCATTTGAAGTGGTTTATTATAATTAGAAACTCTTATAGATTGAGGTGATATTGGGAAAGCTAAAGTTTCAGGAAGACTAACAATTTTTCCTATAGCTTCCCTCATTACTGTTTGACTATCTTTTTTCCTATTCTTCCATTCATCTAATAATGCAATTATTATAAAGCTATTATATGTGGTTTCAGATCTTCCAAATCCTGGAACCCTCATAATTAATCTCTCATAAGGACTATCTTCAGCCTCAAGGAGAGGAATTAATCTTTGCTCAATTTGTTGAGCTTTGTCTCTAGTATATTCAAATGAACTACCCTCATCCGTCAAGCCAATAATTAAATATGACCCTCTATCTTCTTGAGGCAAAAGTTCTTTATTTGTAAAATTAAATAAAATAATTGAAGCAACTAATATTAGAATAATAAATAATGAGATAGTCTTCTTTTTATTTATCCAGAATTCTAATGTTTCTGAATAAAAAATACAAAAATTTTTAAAACCTTTATTAAACTTTGAAACAAAAATATTATTTTTGGGTTTTATAATTAAAAATTTACTTGCTAACATAGGTGAAAGAGTTAAAGCAACAAATGCTGAGACAATTATTGAAAAAGATAAAGCAATTGCAATTTCCCTAAATAATGTTCCAGCTATGCCTTTGATAAAAACCAGAGGTAAAAAAACAGCAATCAATATTAATGTCGTTGCAATAATTGCAAAGGTTATTTGTTTAGATCCTTTGTATGCTGCAACTAAAGGAGACTCGCCATTTTCTATGCGAGAATATATAGCATCTGTCATGATTACCGAGTCATCTGTAATTATCCCAATCGCAAGTATAAAACTAAGAAGCACAAAAATGTTTATAGATAAATCAAATAGATATAATCCTAAAAAAGATCCAATTAAACTTACTGGTAAAGCAACTGCAGGAACTATAACAGCTTTTATGTTCCCCAAAAAAAGATAAATGATTGCAATAACTAGGATAAAAGCAACAACCAATGTTTTGTAAACCTCCTCAATAGCTGTGCCTACATAAGTTGCCTGATCAAAGGCTATTTCAAGTTTTAAACCTTCAGGAAGTGATTTGTTGATTTCTAATATTTTTTTTTTAATTTGTTTAGATAGCTCTACAGTTGAAGCTCCACTTTTGGCATAAATTCCAATTCCTACAGAATTTAAATTTAAGGCATTTTTTCTTTGAGCGGTAAATAAAGTTTTTTCAGAAAGTGGTCCAAATTCTATTTCTGCAACATCTGAAAGTAAAATAATTTTTCCTTTGTTTTTTTTAACTGGCAATTGTTTTATGATATCTATATTGGAGTAGGATTTATCAATATTTAAATTTATATCTTTGTTAATTGCCTCCAAGGTTCCTGCTGGAACATTAATGTTCTCATTTCTAAGAGCCGACTCGACTTCCTGAATGGTTAGATCATTTGCAGCAAGTCTGATTGGATCAATCCAAACTCTAACACTTAATTCTCTTAACCCACCTAATAAAATTCTTCCAACATTGGGTATACTTGAAAAAATATCAACTAAATATCTATCAGCATAATCGCCAAGGTCTAAATCGCTCCAAGTTGGGGAAGATAGCGCAATCCACATTGTTGTATCAAAACCAGCAGATTGTTTTAGGATTTGAGGAGGATTAGATTCGCTTGGTAGACTCTCGGCTACTCTAGATACTCTTTCTCTAATATCATTCGCAGCATCATCTAAATCAATATCTGTATTGAACTCAATGTCGATTGTGCTTCTGCCATTAAGAGAGGTTGAGTTTATATTTTTTATTCCTTCAGCTCCTCCTATTACATCCTCTATTTTTTGAGTTATTTCCTCATCAATAATTTCAGCAGAGGCTGATTTATAACCAACTTCTACTTGAACAACTGGTGGCTGAATACCATCAGGCAATTCTCTAATTGGAAGTTCCCAAAAAACAAAAATTCCAAAAACAATTAATATTATAGACATTACCCAAGCAACCACTGGTCTTCGAATGCTTACATCGGTAATAAACATATTTTATTTTATAATTGGTTTGATTTCTAAATTAGGGCTAATTTTTTTTAAACCTTCTGAAACAATTTTTTCTCCACTATCGATTCCTTTAATGATTTCTATAAATCCGTCTAATCTGTCGCCAATAAATATTTCTGATTTTATTGTTTTATTTTCTTCATTGACCTTGAAAACATAGGATTTGTCACCCTCTATTAAAATGGCTGTATCAGGAATTCCTAAAGATTTTCTTAAATTATACCTAATTGAAAATTCAAGAAGAGAACCAGGCAATATCTCAAAATTTAAATTTTCAATTATTATTCTGGCTTCGAGAGATCTAGTATCTTGATTAATACGACTTGCAAGAGAGTCAATTTTTCCAAAAAAAATTCTGTCTTTATAACCAGAGACTTTCACGTCTACAGGTAAACCAATTTTAATAAATGGTGCAAATATTTCAGGAATATTCACATCTGAATAAATTATTGACGGATCCTCAAAATTAATCAAAATCGATGTTGTTGAAACTTCCAAATCTTCTGAGAAAAATCTTTTGCTAATTACACCATCAAATGGTGCTGTTATGACTCTATTTTTTAGCTTAGCGATTATCTCATCTTTTTTTATTCTTTGATTGAAATTAATTGGTGATAAAATTTCATATTTTTCTACTTTGTATGATTTGCTTTGAGCAGGTATTGCCGTTCCAAAAGTATTAATTTTATTTGCAAAATTTATTTCATTAACAATACTAATATATGTTTCAGGAGCAGGCCATTTACTAAATTTTTTTTGAAAATAATTGCCAATTAATGTCCTTGCAACAATAACGATTACAATAACTAAAAAAAAAATTGTAATTATAGATATAATTTTTTTAGATCTTTTCATTCAAATTAAATTTTCCCATATTCAGCCCATGATCCGTCGTAGATAATCGGCATATATTTAGCATTTATTAAACAATATGCTAGAGCCAAAACACAAGCTGTTATTCCAGATCCACAAGAAAAAACCACGTTAGATGAAGTGGTATCTTTTAAGACCTCCTTAAAAATTTTTTTAATTTCATCTTTATCTTTAAAAGTATTATTATTATTAATTAATTTTTCAAAAGGAATACAAAATGATTTTGGAATTGAACCACTTCTTAATCCTTGCCTTGGTTCTTGAACCTTTCCCTCAAACCTATCTTTGCTTCTTGCATCGATAACAGTAAAATTTTGTAAAGTTAAGTTTTTATTAATTTGTTTTTTATTTTTAACTAAATTAAACTTTTCATTAGGATAATATTGAGTTTTTTTGATTATTGAAACTGCATTGGTTGTTGTTTTATTCTCACTTTTCCATTTTTTCATGCCACCATTTAAAATGCGAACTAGATTAGGATTATGACCGAAATAAATAAAATTATACCAGCATCGACATGCACTTAGTACATCTGAGTTATCATAAACCACTATGTCATCATAGTTATTAATTCCCATTTCAGAGACGATAATTTCCCAGCTATTTTTGTCAGTGAGCATATGAGGTAAATTTGAATTTTGATTTGAATTTTTCTCCAAATCAAAAAAAATTGCATTTGGAATATGGTTTTCTTTATATTCTTCTAATCCATTTCTTTTAGTTTGTGGCATATGCCATGAACAATCAATAATTTTTACATGATCGATTTTTTCTTTAAGATCATCAGTTTCGATTAAAAACATTATATTATTTTTCTAAATATTTTTGATGATATTCTTCAGCACGAAAATAATTATGTAGTATAGAAATTTTAGTTACTACTTTTCCTGATAATTTTTTATTTATATTATTGAGTACTTTCTCTGCAATTTTTTTTTGATCTTCATTGGTATAAAATATTTCACTTCGATACTGTGTACCAAAGTCAGGTCCTTGAGAATTTAAAGTTGTTGGATCATGAAATTCAAAAAATTTTTCAACCAAGGACTCGTATGTAACTTCCAAAGGATCAAACTCTATTCTAACAACTTCAGCATGATTTGTTTGTCCTGTGCAAACTTCTCTGTATGTAATCGGGATATTTTTTCCTCCACAGTAGCCAACTTCAGTTTTGATGACTCCATTAATTTTACTAAATTTTTTTTCGGGACCCCAAAAACATCCAAGTGCAAAAATAGCTATTTCCATTGATTTAAGTTTTATTTAATTTAAATATTAATTCTATGTTAACCAGAAATCAATTGGGCCTTTTATACATGTTTCTCTCGGTATGTGCTTTTTCAGTTATGGACTTAATAGTAAAATGGTCTCAAGAATATCCAACTGGTGAAGTACTCTTTTTTAGAGGTTTATTTGGATTATTGCCAAATTTTTTTTTAATTCCAAAAAATAAATTTAGAAATTTTTACAAAACAGATAGAAAATTTGAACATTTTTTAAGATGCTCATGTGGATCAATTGCATTAGTTGCAATTGTCATTGCTTTAAGAGAGTTGCCCTTAGCAACTGTAGTTAGCCTCTCGTATGCTGCTCCGTTATTTATTACAGTTTTATCAATATTTATGTTAGGAGAAAAAGTTCGTATGACCAGATGGACGGCAGTAGCGATTGGCTTTATTGGAGTAATTATTATTTCTAAACCTGGGTTTGAACAAATGAATTATTATTATTTATTGCCTCTTATTTTTTGTTTTTGTATGGCATTTGTGACTATTACAATTAGAAGACTTTCAACAACTGAACCAATTTGGTTAATCTCATTTTTTTTTAGCTTAAGTGTTACTCTTTTGTCATTGATAACTATTCCATTTGGTTGGATTTTACCAAGTATGTCAGATTTTATTTTACTCTCTTTTATGGGTATTACTGGTGGTGCTGCAAATTTACTTTTAACCCAATCTTATAAACTTTCTGAAGTTTCACTGGTTGCGCCGCTAAAATATTTGTCATTATTATTTGCCATATTTTTTGGATATCTAATATGGACTGAAATCCCAAGCTATAAAACGTTAATTGGTTCAATTTTAGTTATTTCTTCATCTATAATAATTTTAAGAAGAGAGCTTTATTTTAAACAAAAAATACTTTCAACAATTCGTCATGAATAAAATTCCTAAATATTGGCATCAAGCTAAAAAAAATTTATCTAAAAAAGATAATATTATGAAAAAAATAATTGAAAAATATTCAACTCCTTCGGAGATTATTTTGACTTCAAGAAAAGATGTTTTTTTTTCATTATGTAAAAGTATTGTTGGTCAGCAAATAAGTGTGGCTGCTGCAAACTCAGTTTTTGTTAAATTTGAAAAAATATGTAAAAATAAAATTAATGCTAATGTTGTAAAAAATCTGACGACACAACAATTAAGAGGTTGTGGTTTAAGTAAACAAAAAATAAGAGGAATCAAAAATCTTGCAAAACAAATTTTAGATAAAACTTTTAACCCAAAACTTATTGCAAAAATGCCTGATGAGGATGCAATTAGTTATTTGTCTCAATTAAGACAAATCGGAAGATGGTCTGCCGAAATGATTTTACTTTTCACTTATAATCGTCCAAATATATGGCCAGTAAAAGATATAGGCCTTTTAAGAGCTATATCTAAAAATTATAAGAAGAAATATTTACCCCCTGAAAAATTTGTTAATATTTTACAAAAAAAATTTTCACCGTATTGTTCAGTGGCAACTTGGTATTTGTGGAGAAGTATTGATCCAGAGCCAATACAATATTAAAATCCTTCAACAATTTGATGATGTCGAACAACTGTGCCTTTTAATAGGTCATGAGCCTGTTGATATTCTTTAGAATAAAAAAAATTTTTAGCAATTTCAAAAGATTCAAATTCTATTAGTGCAGTTCTGACAAAATCTTTTCCCTCAGTAGTAATTTTTTTACCTCCTCTAACTAAAAATTTTCCTTCATATTTTTCAACTGCCACCTTAGTTTTATTAGCATATTCATTTAGAATATTTTTATTATTTATACTTTCGTAAACACAAACAATATAACCTTTCATGAAATCTCCTTTTTAAATTTAAATTAATATGATAATAGTTTTTATGGCAGAGAAATTAATTATCACTTTTGACGAATATATCAAAATTGTTGAAAAATTAGCAATTATAATTCATAAAAATTACCAACCGACAGTTCTTGTCGGAATAATGAGAGGTGCAGCTCCCATCATAGACATCCTATCAAGGATATTAAAATTACCCATTGCTTATATTGTAATTCAAAGTTACTCAGGAAAAGGAATTGAAGATCAACAAGGACAGTTAGTGTTTGCAAGGGAACTGAGTTCCCTAGCTAATCAAAAAGATTTTAACAGGGTTCTATTAATTGACGATCTTTCAGATACCGGGCTCACCTTAAATAAAAGTATTGATTGGTTAAAAAATTATGAACCAGTAAAAAATTTTATTAATGAAGTAAAAACTGCGTGTTTGTGGAAAAAAAAATCTTCTGTCTTTGAACCTGATTATTGTCCTGTAAGATTAAACTCAGACCCATGGATAGTTCAACCAACCGAACATTATGAAGAACTTAATATTGAAAAAATTATTAAAAGAAATAAACAAGGCTAGTATTTAAACTAGCCCTGTTCAATATATTTCTAAGCGACAACAAAACTGATTACGCTTAATATTGCTATAATCCAAATTGCTGATGAAGTGCTTGAAAATTTACCAGTAAAGATTTTGATTAAAGCATATGAAATGAAGGATAATGCAATACCATAACTAATACTATAAGTTAAGGGCATTGCTATCATTGCTAACACTGCAGGCGCAGATTCAGCAATATCGTCCCATTCAATATCTACGATATTTCTTACAAATAAAACAGCTACATATAAAAGAGCAGCCCCATCAATTTGTTTCGGTAGACTGGTTGCAATAGGTGCTAAAAATAAGCAAGCTAAAAACAAAACACCAATAACTACTGATGTCATTCCAGTTCTTCCACCTGCTTTAACTCCAGCACCGGACTCTACATAACTTGTTACGGTCGTTGTTCCTAACAATGCTCCTGCAACAGTGCCGACACTATCCGACAGCATTGCTTTGCCAATATCTTCAACTTTTCCTTGTTTATCTACTTTTCCAGAGACATTCGCTACAGAGGTAAGAGTTCCTGTAGTATCAAAAAAGTCGATGAATAATAAAGTGAAAATTATAGAGGACATCCCTGCTGTCAAAACTGCGTTAAAATCAAAATCCAAAAGATGGGTCATTGGCGGGATAGGTCCTATAATTCCATTAAATTTTTGAAGACCTGAAACCCAAGCAATAATACTAAATGCTATAATTCCAATAATAATATTTCCCTTAATGTTTAATTTTTCCATCACAATCATGGAAACAAAAGCCAAGCAACCTAAGATGATAAGTGGATCTTTGAGATTTCCTAAAGTAACTAAAGTAACAGGATCGTCGGCAACTACCCCCATTATTTCCAAACCAATTATTGATAGAAACAAACCAATACCTGCCCCGATACCTAGCTTTAAACTTTTGGGGATTGAATTTATTAACCATGCTCTAATTGGTGTTAAAGAGATGATAAGAAATAATATACCGGCAATTAAAGTTGCTCCTAGTGCAGCTTGAGGTGTGTAACCCATACCTCCTACAACTCCAAATGCAACAAATGCATTAATTCCCATTCCAGGCGCAAGACCGATTGGCCAGCTTTTCCCGTAAAATCCCATTAAAAAACAAGCAAATGAAGTAGCAAGAATTGTTGCTGTAAAAATACCCCCAAAATCAAAAAATCCTTTTTCTGGACCAGCAAATTCTCCAGATAGAATGAATGGATTTAAAAACATTATGTAAGCCATTGTTAAAAAAGTTGCAACTCCGGCCATTACTTCAGTTTTAAAGTCTGTTTTATGTTTTTTATAATTAAAATAATTTTCAAGCATTTTTTTCTCCTTAGCGGGAAAAGTAATTGATTCTATTGCAAATTGCTCTTTTAAATTTAAGTTTATTCACAATATTCAACTCAAAAGTTTATATTTATGCCACAATTTATGTATAATTGTTCAATCATGAAAAAAATAAAATTTATTTTAATCTCTTTGATCATGATGGTTGTGATTTCAGGATGTCAGACTATTAAGAAAAAAACTGATGCAATTGTTGAAAAAGAGAATGAAAGCTTAAGTAAGTTTATTGGTAAATCTTCTACTGATTTACAAATGAATTTAGGTAAGCCAGATGAAGATTTTAGAAATGAAAAAGGAAACATGGTGTTTGTTTATAATAGCAAAAAATACACTATTCCTTGTGAAAGAAGATTTGAAATAAACTCAGACTCAAAAGTTATTGGGTTTGTATCAAACGGATGTTTTTAATAATTACTTGCGGAGAATTTATCTCCGCAAGTAAGGCTAAACTTATTTTATTTCGATAAGTTTTTTCTTTTTATGTTCTGGAACAATTCTTTCACAAGATATTGTTAAAAGACCATCTTTAAGCGCAGCATTATTTACTTTAATATCATCTGCAATTGTAAATGTTCTTGCAAATTGTCTTTGAGAAATACCTTTGTGAATGATTTCTCCATCAACATCTGTATTTTCTGATTTATTAACGTGTTTGGTTCTTACAGTTAATAAATTATCCTCAAACTCAACCTCTACATCATTTTTGTTAAAGCCAGCTAATGCTACTTCAATAGCATAATTATCTTTGCCAGTTTTTCTGATGTTGTATGGTGGATAATTTGAATGCATTGTCAAACTTCCATTTCCAAGCATATTCTCAAATTGGTCGAACATATCGTCAAAACCAATTGAAAATGGTCTTAGAGAGTTAAATATAGATAGATCCTTACTTGTCATAATACACTCCTTTGTTTAGCAAGTTATTTTTATGTAAGTCCCATCTGGCAACTTACGTAATATAGTTAGGAATTAGTTTAAATATTTCAAGATTGAAAAAAATTAAATTTTATTGGATATTTTTAGGGCAAATGCGTAATCAAACGCAATTTCCTCTATCGCACTATCTCTGCCTGATTTACCACTGTGTCCAGCGTTCATTTCTGTTTTCAAAAGTAATAAATTGTTATCGGTTTTATATTCTCTTAATTTTGCAATATATTTTGTAGGTTCATCAAATAAAACTCTATTATCGCTCAAACTTGCTGTGATTAGCATATGAGGATAATCCATTTTTTTTATATTATTATATGGTGCATAAGAAAAAATATAATCAAAATGCTTTTTATTGTCTTTGGCATTACCAAATTCATCAAATTCACCTATGGTTAATGGTAAAGAGTGGTCTAAATTTGTAGTTAAACAGTCAACAAATGGGACTGCCATTATAATCCCTAAAAATAAATCAGGAGCTTGATTTACTACGACTCCCATTAATAGACCTCCTGCCGAACCGCCCATACCAATTATTTTACCTTTTGAAGTGTAATTTTTATTAATTAAGTATTTTGCTGCATGTATATAATCTTCAAAAGTATTTTTTTTGTTTGTAAGTTTTCCTTCTTTCCACCACCTCATGCCTTTTTCCATTCCACCTCTAGTGTGCACGGTTGCCAAAATAATATCTCTATCGATAAGACTTAGTTTTGTTGATGAAAAACCTGGACTTATAGAATTTCCATAAGATCCATAGCCATAAAGTAGTAAATTTGCATTACCATCAATTTTCGTTTTCTTATGTCTGGTAATAGTAAGGGGTACCGTCCTTCCATCATGAGATTCGAATTCAACTCTTTCAACAATGTAATTGTCAGGATTATGACCTGAAGGTATTTCTTGTTCTTTAACTAATTTTTTTGATTTAGAGGATAAATTATATAAATAAGTTCTCGAAGGAGTTTTTGGAGAAGCGTAACCCAGATAAATCTCATCGGTATTCTTATCTCTTTGAACTAAAGAAACGCTTGGTATATAAACATTTTCGTCAGAAAATATTAATTCTTCTTCTTTTCCAGTTAATATATTTTTAACAAATAATTTATCTAATGCATTAGAGGTTTCTGACCTAATAATCCAATTTTTCAAAAAGGTGCAGCCTCCAATTAAAACCTCCTCTTTAGGAGAAATAAATGGCTTCCAATCTTGAAATTCTAAGCTATCTGAAACGTCTATCTTAAAATCTTCAGCTTTTTTATTTGTGTGGTTATAAAATCTGTTATTCCAGGAATTTACTGAGTATAAAATTCCTTTTTCTCTTTCTAGAATTAATTTGGGAAGAGGTTTTTTTTCGTCAACATTAAAATAATATTGTTCGGATGTGTTATGATCGGAGGTAGAAATAAAGTAATATTTTTCATCTGCACTTAAACCAATGCTTACAGTAAAAGCTTCACTTTTTTCTTTGAAAATTAATTCATCGTCCTTTTCGAAATTTCCAATCTCATGCCGGTAAATTTCTCTTGCTCTGTGATTTTCATCAAGCTTTGAATAAAAAAAATAATTGTCATCTAAAGAAAAAGTGATAGAACCCGAAGTATCTGAAATTTTTTTAGTAATAATTTTATTAGTTTTAATTTCCCTAATGTAGATAGTGTAATATTCTGATCCTTTTAGGTCTAATGAGTAGCCCAAATATTTATCATTGTTACTAACTTCTAAACTGCCAATACCAAAATATTCTACACCTAAAAGTTTTTTTTCTTTGTCTCCATTCCAAATTTCCTCAATTATATCAGAGTTTATTTTTTTACGAAGTTTAATTGAATAATTTCCAACTTTTGTAGTTTTATTCCAATATTGATAAGTATGATCTTTATATGGAAGTGACTCGTCATCTAATTTTATTCTTCCTTTTATTTCTTCAAAAAGTTTTTTTTGTAAAATTCGTGTATCTTTTAGATGATATTCGGTGAATAAATTTTCTTCATCAAGATATTTTTTTACTTCAGGGTTTAATTTATTTTTATCTTTTAATACTTCTAAAATATTTTCTTGATGAATCCAGCTATAATTATCCTCCCAGGTAGTGTTGTGATAAGATTTTATTTCTTTTTTTTTTGAGAGTTGTGGTATTTTCATTATTATTTAATTTTTTATATGAATATTTTTTTTTTAATACTAATTGTTTCCATTATTTTTTATTTTTCTTTAAACTGGTTCGTAAATTCGACATCAATAAAAATTTCTAGTTTTTTAAGAAAATTTTTAATTATTTTGCTAATTTTAATTTCAATAATTGCAATTTTTATAGGTAAATATATTTTTTCTATTCCATTTGTTATAGGTATTTTGACGCTAATTAAAAGTAAGGCAGGTATAACTTTATTTCAAATTTTTAGATTATGGGGTTTACTTAGAATTTTAAAAAATTCTGGCAGATTCAACTTTAATAATTCAAATTCTAAACTTAATACAAAATCTATATCAAGAGATGAGGCCTATAAAATTTTAAATTTAAATTCAAATAATAAATACGATAAACAAGAGGTTCTTGCGTCATATAAAAAAATTATGAAAAAAATTCATCCTGATATTAGTCCAGAACTAAGTAGACTTGCAACAATTGTTAATGAGGCTAAAGATATTGTTTTAAAAGATTGTAATTAATTTTTTAAGTGTTTTATTTTATTAATTACCATCTCAACTGTAATTAAATTTGGATTTATATTAGATCCATGAGTTACATCATTTATATCAAAGTTTTCTGGTAAAATCCGATAATAGTTTTGACTATAATCAGTATAAGCTCTCGGACTATCTAAAATAATCACAATACTTTTTATGCCTGATTGAGAAGTGATATGGGATCCAAAAGAATCATTTCCTACATACATATCGGCAAAACAAAGATAAGGAATTACATCTATAATTTTTTTATTACTTAATGTAATAAAATTTTTTTTTTTGATTTTAGATGTAATTTCACTTTCAATATCTTTTTCATTGGGTCCACATAAAATAAAAAAAAAATAGTCATCTACTTCATTTAACCTATTGATTAATTCTGAAAAATTTTTAGCTCCCCATCTGGTTGTAGGGCCTGATGACCCCGCACCTATGACTATTTTAAATTTCTCTTGATTATATTTTTCCTTAATTTCATTTAATCTTTCTTTTTTAATAAAAAATTTTGTTTCTGTAGGGCATTTGCTAATTTTTAGGAACTTTTCCGTTAGCTCTTTTGCTGCCAGTACTAAATGTAAATTTTTTTTTTTAAAAACATTATAGATTTTAATATTATTGATTTTCGCTAATTTAGCTGCGAAATATATTCTAATACTAGGGTAAAAAATTAACAAATTAGCAAAATTAAATTTTTTTAAGACTTTACTCAACTTTAAAATATCAAAAAATTTTTTTTGATATTTATCTAAGTAGTAAACCTCTTTAATTAAAGGATCATCCTGGAGTGTCTCTCCTAAATTTTTACATAATGTTATTATAGTAACTGCTCCGTATTTTTTAGCTATTTGATGACAGTATGAAAGGTGCAGTAAATTTGCACCAAGACCACTATAGCTCAAATAAATACCTGTATTCATATGTTATTATACATTTCTTCAGTTAATTTTTGTCGAAAAAAATTCTTAATTAAAAAAAATTTTTTATAATTTAAATTACTAATTCTATAAGTAATATTCAAAATTTCTATAGCTTAATTTTTTTATAACCAGATAAAATAGTGTCTTGTGGTCTTGGTTCGTAAATATGTTTAATAATTCTGACAATTTTGTCTATCCAAGAATGACTGTAAAAGTATCTAAATTTTAAATAGAAATTTTTTTATAATTTTTATTATTAATTTTTTTTTAAATATTAAATTTTCGAATTTTACTTTTTTAGATATGTTCAGAAAAGCATAATTTTAAAAATTTTTCTTTAATAATATAGAAGTGAAAATTATATTTTCTTTTTTTTTAAATCTCTTTGGATAAATAAGCTCCTAAAACTTTAGAAGCAATAATTAAATTATTATTTATTTTATTAATTAATTGATATAATTTTAATATTTATAATAATGTTAATTTAATTTCTATGAGCTTAATAAAAGGGATTTATGGGGCATCACTATCAATAATCAATAATGATTTATCGTTAAATATTGATAAAACGATAAGACATGCTGAAAATATCATTGATTATGGTTGTCATGGGGCAGTTTTTTTCGGAAGCACTGGTCAATCACAACTAGTTTCTTTAAGTGAAAAAATTCAACTGATAAACGAACTAACGAATAGTTCCTATAGAGAACGATTTATTATTGGCACTGGTACTAATTCCTTATGGGATACAATTAATTTAATGCAAATTTCAATGCAACTCGGTTTTGACAAATTTTTAATAATGCCCCCCGCATACTATAAATATCAAGATGAAGATGTAATTAATTTTTATACAAAAATAATAAATAAATTAAATGATTGCAAAATAATACTTTATAACTTTGAAAAAC